>NZ_JBSFLI010000003.1:116931-202792 GCF_053598955.1 Streptomyces sp. NPDC001056
GGTGCCGCGGGCAACGTGCCGGTGGTGGTCACCACTCCCGGCGGCAGCACCACCGTCACGGGCGGCTTCACCTACGTGTGATCCGCCTCCCGGGGTGACCCGGTCCGCGTCCCCGGCCGGCGCTGTGCGGCCGGGGACGCGGCATGTCCGCAGGCCGGGCCGGGACCCGACATCGCCCGCGCGGGTGCGCCGCTTTTGGCCGGCGGGACCGGGCAGGGCCGCCCGCCGGGAGCCCCCGTCCCGCCGCCGGCGCGGGGTCAGCCGGTGCCCAGTACGGCCTTCAGGGCCTCCCGGAGCGCCGTCTGCGGGTCGGGGGACGCGCCCTGGGCGCGCCAGGCGACGTAGCCGTCGGGGCGGACGAGGACCGCGCCGTCGGCGCCGACGCCGTGCAGCTCGGCCCAGTCGTCGCCCTCGGTGTCGTACATCAGGTCGGCGTCGCCGCCGGGACCGATCCGGTACGCGTCGAGCCGTACCCCGTCCGTGGCGGCGACGCGGCGGGCCGCGTCGTGCCAGCCCGCGTCGTCCGGGGCGTCGGTGAGCAGCACCATGGAGCGCTCGTAGAGGTCGAGGGTGGACAGCCGGCGGGCGGCCTGGCGCAGCCACAGGTGGGGGGCGCGGGTGCCGGGGCGGCCGGTGAGGGAGAGGGAGTCGGGGACGATCGGCGCCCCGGGGTCGGTGCCGACGGCGGCGCCCTCGGGGTAGTGGTAGCCGAGGACGACGTTGAGGATGCCGCCGCGCTTGGCGCCGCCGACGCCGGGGGCGGGGGCGAAGCCGGGGTGGCTGTGCTCGACGGAGCGGGCGGAGGCGCGGGCGCTGGTGGCGACGGCGACCGGGCGGCGCTCGGTGCCGTAGGTGTCGAGCAGGGCGGGACCGGCCCACCCGTCGAGGACCGCGGCGAGCTTCCAGGCGAGGTTGTGGGCGTCCTGGATGCCGGTGTTGGAGCCGAACGCGCCGGTGGGGGACATCTCGTGGGCGGAGTCGCCGGCGAGGAAGACGCGGCCCGCGGAGTAGGAGTCGGCGACCCGTTCGGCGGCACGCCAGGACGCCATTCCGGTGATGTTCACGTCCAGGCCGGGCACGCCGACCGCGCAGGCGATGTGCCGCCGGAGGCGCTCCTCGGTGAACTCCTCCAGGGTTTCGCCGAGTTCGGGGTGCCAGGGGGCGTGGAAGACCCAGCGCTCCTTGTTGTCGACGGGGAGCAGCGCGCCGTCGGCGTCGGGGTGGGTGAGGTAGGCGCAGATGAAGCGGCGGTCGCCGACGACCTCGGCGAGCTGGGTGGAGCGGAAGGTGACGCTGACGTTGGCGAACAGCTCGCCGGGGCCGCTCTGGCCGATGCCGAGGGCGCGGCGGACGGGGCTGCGGGGGCCGTCGGCGGCGACGAGGTAGTCGGCCCGTACGGTGTAGCGCTCGTCGGTGGACCGGTCGCGGACGACCGCGGTCACCCCGTCGGCATCCTGTTCGAAGGACTCCATCTCGTGGTGGTAGCGCAGGTCGCCGCCGAGTTCGCGGGCGCTGTCGACCAGCACCGGTTCGAGGTCGTTCTGGCTGCACAGGCACCAGGCCGTGGGGCTGAACCTCTTCAGGCCGCCGCCGGGGTCGATCTCCTTGAACAGCCACTCCCCGGCGTCGCCGACGAGGGTCGGGGTCTGCAGGATGCCGTGGTTGTCGGCGAGCAGTGAGGCCGCCGCCTTGATGTCCGGCTCGATGCCGGCCACCCGGAAGAGTTCCATCGTCCGGACGTTGTTGCCGCGTCCGCGCGGATGGTGCGAGGTCCCGGCGTGCCGCTCCACGAGCAGGTGCCGCACGCCGAGGCGGCCGAGGAACAGGGACGTGGACAGGCCCACCAGAGAGCCGCCCACGATGAGGACGGGAACCCGGTGGTCGGCTGTGTGATGCATCGAGCCTCCAGAGGCAGGGGTGCGTACGGGGCGCCTGACAGTCTCATGCCCGGTATCGCTGTTATTGGGGCCATTTGCGCGCGGGATCACCCACGTGGTTCCTACGAGTCGCGGGCTTACGGCCACCGGCACAGGATCAAGAAGCGCTGACGTCGCGTCACGGCGGTGACCGGCGCACCCGAGATCCCCCGCCAAGGAGATGTCCGCACCATGACCACCACCTCTGAACGTCTGTCAGAAGCACCGGCACGCGAGGCGTCGAAGCGTGTCTCCCAGTCCGTGTTCGACGGCTCGCGGCTCCGGGTCGTTCTGCTGGTCGATGTCTACGAGGGAGCGCAGCAGCAGTTCCTGGAGGCGTACGAGCAGCTCTGCAACCAGGTTGCGTCGGTGCCCGGCCATGTCAGCGACCAACTCTGCCAGTCCATCGAGAATCCATCCCAATGGCTCATCACCAGCGAGTGGGAGAGCGCCCCGCCGTTCCTCACCTGGGTGAACAGCGAGGAGCACGTGCGGATGGTGGAGCCGCTGCACTCCTGCGTGCGCAACACCCGCTCGCTGCGCTTCCACATCGTCCGCGAGACCGGCCGGGCCTACGAGACCGACACGGCCGCCCGGGGCCGGCTGCAGACGGAGGTGCGCATCGGTGACGGCGTGATCCGGCACGCGCTGACCTTCACCGTGAAGCCGGGCACCGAGGCCAAGGTCGCCAAGCTGCTCGCCGACTACGCCGCGCCCGAGCCGCGGGTGGACGACTCCACGCGGCTGCTGCGCACCTCGCTGTTCATGCACGGCAACCGGGTGGTGCGCGCCATCGAGGTGCGCGGCGATCTGCTGGCGGCCCTGCGCCACGTCTCGCGCTCGCCCGAGGTGCGGGCCGTGGAAGAAGCCATCAACCCGTATCTGGAGCAGGACCGGGACCTGAACGACCAGGAGTCGGCCCGGCTGTTCTTCACCCGGGCGGCGCTGCCCGCCGTGCACCACGTGATGGCGGACGACCGGCCCGAGGGCACCCGGCAGGCCCTGTACTACCCGGCCAGGCCCGGCTGCGGGATGAAGCTCGCGGAGCTGCTGGCCGCGGCGGACTCGGCGGCCACCGACGACCCGGCGAGCCAGGTGCTGCGCAGCACCGTCTTCGAGCGCGAGGACGTCGTGGTGCGGCTGGTGGACCTCGCCGGGGAGGGCGCGTACGCGGACCCGCTGCCCGGCGACCCCGCGCAGGCCGCCGAGTTGCGCACGCTGCTGGCCGGCGACGCCGCCCCCATGGAACTGGTCACCGACCGCCGGTCGCCCGCGGTCTGACCCCCGGCGTCCGTCGGACCACCCGGAAGCCCGGTCACACCCACCGAAGCCCGATCACACCCACCGGAGGAACGTCGTGATCAAACCCCGTCCGAGAATCGTGGACCTCAGCGAGGTCGAGCCCAACACGCGGCGCGGCGGCGATCTGCGCGCCATGCTCACCCCGGCCACGGTCGGTTCCACCAGCGGCTTCATGGGTGTGGCCATCGTGCAGCCCGGCGACCGCATCGGTGAGCACTACCACCCCTACTCCGAGGAGTTCGTCTACGTCGTCTGCGGCGAGCTGGAGGTCGACCTGGACGGCGAGCCGCACGTGCTGCGCCCGGAGCAGGGACTGATGATCCCCGTCGACATGCGCCACCGGTTCCGCAACGTCGGCAACGTGGAGGCGCGGATGGTCTTCCACCTCGGTCCGCTGGCGCCGCGCCCGCAGCTCGGGCACGTCGACACCGAGGAGACGTCGGTGATCGGCGCGGCCGCGGTGGTCACCGAGGCGGCCGGGTCGGGCGCCGGCGGCGGAGGGGTCCGGTCATGACCCGGCGCGTGGCGGTCACGGGCATAGGCATCGTCGCCCCGGGCGGCATCGGCGCACCCGCGTTCTGGGATCTGCTCGCAGCCGGCCGGACCGCGACGCGGGGCATCACCTTCTTCGACCCCTCCCAGCTGCGTTCGCGGATCGCGGCCGAGTGCGACTTCGACCCGGCGGCGCACGGCCTGGACGCCGAGCAGATCGAACGGGCGGACCGCTACATCCAGTTCGCCCTGGTGGCGGGCGACGAGGCGGTCCGCGACTCGGGCCTCGACCTGGCGCGGGAGAACCCCTGGCGGATCGCGGTGTCGGTGGGCACCGCGGTCGGCGGCACCACCCGTCTGGAGCACGACTACGTGCTGGTCAGCCATGGCGGCGAGCGCTGGGACGTGGATCCCGAGCGGGCGGAGCCGCAGCTGCACCGGGCCTTCACCCCGGCGACGGCGGCCTCCGCGGTGGCGGAACGTTTCGGCGCCCAGGGTCCGGTGCAGACCGTCTCCACCGGCTGCACCTCGGGCCTGGACGCCGTGGGGTACGCCTTCCACACCGTCCAGGAAGGCCGGGCCGACATCTGCATAGCCGGTGCGTCGGACTCGCCGATATCCCCCATCACCATGGCGTGCTTCGACGCGATCAAGGCCACGTCGCCGAACAACGACGACCCGGCGCACGCCTCCAAGCCCTTCGACAACAACCGTGACGGCTTCGTCATGGGCGAGGGCGGCGCGGTGCTCGTCCTGGAGGAGCTGGAGCACGCACGGGCCCGCGGCGCGCACATCTACTGCGAGTTCGGCGGCTACGCCACCTTCGGCAACGCCTACCACATGACCGGCCTGACCAAGGAGGGCCTGGAGATGGCGCGGGCCATCTCCACCGCCCTCGACCAGGCCCGGCTGGACCCCACGGCGATCGACTACGTCAACGCGCACGGCTCCGGCACCCGGCAGAACGACCGCCACGAGACGGCGGCGGTCAAGCGGGCGCTCGGGCGGCACGCCTACGACACCCCGATGAGCTCCATCAAGTCCATGGTGGGCCACTCCCTCGGGGCGATCGGTGCCATCGAACTGGTCGCCTGCGTGCTGGCCCTGGCCAAGCAGGCCGTACCGCCGACCGCGAACTACGAGACCCCCGACCCCGAGTGCGACCTCGACTACGTGCCGCGGACCGCCCGCGAGCGGAAGCTGACCAGCGTGCTCTCCGTGGGCAGCGGGTTCGGCGGTTTCCAGTCCGCGGTGATCCTGACCCGGCCGAGGGAGTGAGGACACGATGAGCGAACCCCAGGACCGGCGTGCGGCCGTCACCGGCATCGGCGTGGTCGCGCCCAACGGCATCAGCACCGACACCTTCTGGAAGGCCACCCACGAGGGCCTCAGCGTCCTGGACCGGGTGACCCGCGAGGGCTGTGAGCGACTACCGCTGAAGGTGGCCGGCGAGGTCCGTGCCTTCGACGCGGCGGACACCATCGAGGAGCGCTTCCTCGTCCAGACCGACCGCTTCACCCACTACGCCATGGCCGCGGCCGACTTCGCGCTCACCGACGCCCGGCTCGGACCGGCCGACACCGCGCAGTCGCCGTACTCCATCGGCGTGGTCACCGCGGCGGGCTCCGGCGGCGGCGAGTTCGGCCAGCGCGAGCTCCAGCGGCTGTGGGGCAAGGGCAGCCGGTTCGTGGGGCCGTACCAGTCCATCGCCTGGTTCTACGCCGCGAGCACCGGCCAGGTGTCCATCCGCCGCGGCTTCAAGGGCCCCTGCTCGGTCGTCGCCTCCGACGAGGCCGGCGGCCTGGACGCCCTCGCGCACGCGGCACGGGCGGTGCGGCGCGGCACCGACGCGATCGTGGCCGGCTCCACCGAGGCGCCGCTCGCGCCGTACTCGATGGTCTGCCAGCTCGGCTACGAGGAGCTGAGCCGGGAGAGCGAACCGGGTCGCGCCTACCGGCCGTTCACGACCAAGGCGTGCGGGTTCGTGCCCGCGGAGGGCGGCGCGATGCTCGTGGTGGAGGCCGCCGACGCCGCCCGCGCCCGCGGCGCCGACATCCGGGCCTACGTGGCCGGGCACGGCGCCACCTTCACCGGCGCCTCCCGCTGGGCACAGTCCCGCGCGGGGCTCGCCCAGGCGATCCGGCAGGCGCTGGCCGAGGCCGAGTGCGCGCCCGAGGAGGTCGACGTGGTCTTCGCCGACGCCCTCGGGGTGCCGGCGGCCGACCGGGCCGAGGCGCTGGCCATCGCCGACGCCCTCGGCGCCCATGGCACGCGGGTGCCGGTCACCGCGCCCAAGACCGGCACCGGCCGCGGCTACTGCGCGGCCCCCGTGCTGGACACCGCCGCCGCCGTGCTCGCGATGGAGCACGGACTGATCCCGCCGACCCCGAACGTCCACGACGTCTGCCACGACCTCGACCTCGTGACCGGCCGGGCCCGCGTCGCCGAACCGCGCACCGCGCTGGTTCTCAGCCGCGGCCTCATGGGGTCGAACTCGGCGCTGGTGCTGCGGCACCCCAGCGCGCGGTGAACACAGCGAAGGAGGAGAGCAATGTCCAAGATCACCGTCGAAGAACTCGCAGCCCTCATGAAGAAGGCGGCCGGTGTCACCGTCAGCCCCGAGCAGCTCAACGACAAGCCGGACACCGGCTTCGACGTCCTCGGCGTCGACTCGCTCGGCCTGCTCGGCATCGTCGGCGAGCTGGAGAACGAGCACGGCACCCCGATGCCGGTGGACGCCGAGCGCTGCAAGACACCCCAGCAGTTCCTCAACCTCGTCAACAACACGCTGATGGCAGGAGCCTGACATGGCAGGACACACCCAGAACGAGATCACCATCGCGGCCCCCCTCGACCTGGTCTGGGACATGACCAACGACCTGGAGCGCTGGCCCCAGCTCTTCAGCGAGTACGCGGCCGTCGAGGTGCTCAAGCGCGAGGGTGAGAAGACCACCTTCCGGCTCACCATGCACCCGGACGAGAACGGCACCGTCTGGAGCTGGGTCTCCGAGCGCGAGCCCGACCGCGCCACCCGCACCGTCAGGGCCCGCCGGGTGGAGACCGGTCCGTTCGCCCACATGGACATCCACTGGGCCTACGAGGAGGTCCCGGCCGGCACCCGCATGGTGTGGACGCAGGACTTCGCGATGAAGCCGGAGGCACCCGTCGACGACGACTGGATGACCGACAACATCAACAAGAACTCCAAGGTCCAGATGGCCCTGATCCGCGACAAGATCGAGAAGGCGGCCGCCGGTCACCGGCCCGCCCCGGCGCTCGCCGACTGAGCACCCGCGGGAAACGGAAGGGAACGAGGAGAGGACGAGCACCGTGCACCAGGCCCTGATCGTCGCCCGGATGGCCCCGGGTTCAGCCCCCGACATCGCGAAGATCTTCGAGGAGTCCGACCGGGGGGAGCTGCCCCACCTCGTGGGCGTCACCCGGCGCAGCCTCTTCCAGTTCGGCGATGTGTACATGCACCTGATCGAGTCCGAGCGCGAACCGGGCCCGGCCATCGCCAAGGTCACCGAACACCACGAGTTCAGGGACGTCAGCGAGCGGCTGACGGCGTACGTCAGCGCGTACGACCCGAGGACCTGGCGGTCTCCCAAGGACGCGATGGCGCGGCGCTTCTACGTCTGGGAGCGCCCCTGAGACACGCGTCCTGCCCTGACGGCCGTCGGCCGCCGGACCCGCGGCGAAGCGGGCCCGGCGGCCGACGGTCCGTTGTCTGCGCTCACGCGGTCACATGGCAGTCGAACGCGTGCAGGTACGGGTTCACCGGCTGGACGGTGTCCACGGCGAGTCCCGCCGCGGTGAGCCGGCTCACCATGCTGTCGGTGGTGTGCTTGGCCCCGCCGACGTTGAGGAGCAGCAGCAGGTCCATCGCGGTGCTGAACCGCATCGACGGGGTGTCGTCCACCAGGTTCTCGATGACGACGACCCGGGTCCCGGGCCCGCCCGCCTGGACGACGTTGCGCAGCAGCCGGGCCGTGCTCTCGTCGTCCCACTCCAGGATGTTCTTGATGATGTAGACGTCCGCCTTGACCGGGATCGCCTCGCGGACGTCGCCCGGCACGATCTGGGCGCGGCCCGCGAGGTCGCCGCCCTCGCGCAGCCTCGGCAGCGCGTTCTCCACCACCCGGGGCAGGTCCAGCAGACTGCCGTGCATCCGCGGGTACTTGTCCAGCAGGCAGGCCACCACGTGCCCCTGGCCGCCGCCGAGGTCGGCGACCGACCCGGCGCCGGACAGGTCGAGCAGGGCCGCGACCTCCCGCGCCGACTGCTCGCTGGAACGGGTCATCGCCCGGTTGAAGACGTCCGCGGACTCCGGCGCGTCCTCGTTCAGGTAGTCGAAGAACTCCTTGCCGTACAGGCCCTCCACCACGTTGCGGCCGCTGCGCACCGCCTCGTCCAGCTTGGGCCAGGCGGCCCAGGTCCACGGTTCGGTGCACCACAGCGCGATGGCGCGCAGGCTGTCGGGGTCGTCCTCGCGCAGCAGCCGGGACATGTCGGTGTGCGCGAAGGTGCCGTCGGGCCGCTCGGTGAAGACGCCGTAGCAGGCCAGGGCCCGCAACATGCGGCGCAGCGGCCTGGGTTCGGTCCTGACCGAGGCCGCGAGGGCCTCGGCGCTCTGCGGGGTGTCCCCGAGCGCGTCGGGCACGCCCAGGCGGGCGGCGGCCCGTACGGCGGCGGACAGGGCCGCCCCGAAAACGAGCTCGCGCAGCCGCATCGGCGGGGGTGGGGCGGTCGGGGCCTTGGAGGTGTCCCGGTTCGGCGGTGCCGTCTCAGCGGTGGTCATCTGCCGCCTTCCTTCGTTCTCGGCGTGCGTCGGTCCAGCGGGGGCAGTGGTCGGGCGGTCAGCACAGGCCCGAGGGCTTGGAGGCCCGGCAGGCGTTGTGGTCGAAGGTGTTGCCGATGCCCTTGGTCTCCGTGTCGACCAGGTCCGCGGGGGCGTTGCCGGCCAGCGCGTTGCCGCTGATGCGGTTCTGGTCGTTGGTGACGCCCACGAAGCTCTTGAACAGCACGATGCCGCCGGACAGCGGGGAGTTGCCCGAGTTCCCGGTGACCCGGTTGCCGTCCACCACGGTCTTCTCGGTGCCGGTCAGCACGATGCCGGAGCCCTGGATGGCGGGCAGCCGGTCGGTCTTGGGGCAGGACTTGTTGTTCTCGGTGACGTCGTTGAAGGCGACCTCCAGGTCACCGGCCTTGGGCTTGTTCTCGTCACCGACGACGAACACGCCGGCGCAGTTGCCGGCGATGTAGTTCTCGGCCACCACGAGATTGCGCAGGCGCCGTACGGTGACGCCGATGCGGTTGTTCTCCAGCCGGTTGCGGTCGATCACGGTCCGCTCGGTGTCGAGGGCGCCGGCCTCCTCGGTGATGGTGTTGGCGAGGAAGACGCCCGCGTCGCCGTTGCCCTCCGCGTAGTTGCCCACGATGCGCCCGTGCACGGAGCGCTCCTGGGCGATGCCCCACACGGCGTTCTTCACGGCCTGCACGTCGCGCACGGTCATGGTGTCCGTCGCCATGCCGAACACCCCGGCACGGGCGAAGCCGGTCACCTTCAGGTCGGCGACGGTGACGCCCTTGACGTTCTTCGTCTTGGTGCCGATCACACAGATGCCGTTGCCGCCCTCGGCGCAGCTCTTGGTGGCCTTGGTGGCCTTGGTGGGCTTGGGGGCCTTGGTGCCGGTGTTCGGCGCCTTGCCCGCCGCCTTCGCCGCGGGCTCGATCACCGTGACCGCGCCCGTCCCGCGCAGGGTGATCTGCGGCGTGCTGATGGTGACGCTTTCCTTGTAGACGCCGGGGAGCACGAGCACGGTGTCGCCGGGCTGCGCGCTGTTCACGGCCTTCTGGATCGATTCACCCTGGTGGACCACCAGGGTCTGGTGAACGGCTGCCGCGGGGGTGGCGCCGAGTCCGATTCCCGTGCCGACGAGTGCCGCGACGGCACTCGCGGCATAAGCGAAGTGACATCTCTTCATATCGGGTACGTTATGACCGAATAATCCGTAGATGTATATATAGGCCATCCGGCGGCGTGTCAGCGGAAGGGAACGCATACTGGCGACGTGACCCGGGTCGACCCCCTCCGCCGTGGACTCGGGGCGGTCGCGGGCCGTGTCCGCGGCGCCCCGGGCACCTACGTCTGGCTGGCGGTCCTGTTCGTCACCACCGTCGCGGTGCACCACATGTCGCCCGGGTTCGAGCAGCACTTCCTGCGCCGCAGGTCGACCAACATCCACGAGCTGTCCCGCACCCCGCTGCGGGTGCTGGTCACCAGCGCGATGTGGATCGAGGGCGGGCGCTGGCTGCCGTACGCGTTCCTGTACACCGTCTTCCACGCCCCGGCGGAGCGCTGGCTCGGCACCGCCCGCTGGCTCGTGGTGTGCGCGGCGGCCCATGTGCTCGCGTCCCTGGTCAGCGAGGGGCTGCTGCTGAAGGCGATCCGGGACGGCATCGCGCCCCACTCGGCGGTCGACACCCTCGACATCGGCGTCAGTTACGCCCTGGCCGGCGCCATCGGCGTCCTCGCCTACCGCGTCGCCGCCCCTTGGCGCTACGCCTACCTCGCCGTCGTCCTCGTCGTCTTCGCCCTCCCGCTGGCCGAGTCGCCCACCTTCACCGACATCGGACATTTCCTCGCGATGCTGATCGGCCTGGCCTGCTTCCCACTGACCAGAGGCCGCGGAAAAGCATGGAATCCGAAGGAGACAGTGACCGCGCTCAAGGGTTAGGTTCCCGGCCATGAGCAGCTCGGCGAGCAGTGTCGTGAACGGTGGCATCTCCTTCTGGTACGCGGACGACGGCATCCCGGTGGCCCGGGAGCCGCTGCCCGGGGACGCCACGGCGGACGTGGTGATCGTGGGCGGCGGGTACACCGGCCTGTGGACCGCGTACTACCTGAAGAAGGCCGCGCCCTTCCTGCGGATCTCCGTCCTGGAGCAGAAGTTCTGCGGGTACGGCGCCTCCGGCCGCAACGGCGGCTGGCTGTACAACGGCATCGCGGGCCGCGACCGGTACGCGAAACTGCACGGCCGCGAGGCCGCGGTGCGGCTCCAGCAGGCGATGAACGACACCGTCGACGAGGTCATCGCGGTCGCCGAGGCGGAGGGCATCGACGCCGACGTGCACAAGGGCGGCGTCCTGGAGGTGGCCACGACCCCGGCGCAGCTGACCCGGCTGAAGGCGTTCCACGAGCACGAGCTGTCGTACGGCGAGAAGGACCGGGAGCTGTACGGCGCCCGGGAGACGGCCGAGCGGATCCGGGTCGCGGACGCCGTCGGCTCCGCCTGGACCCCGCACGGCGCCCGGCTGAACCCGGTGAAGCTGGTGAAGGGCCTGGCGGCGACGGTCGAGGCGCTCGGAGTGGTGATCCACGAGATGACCCCGGTCACCGAGATCCGCCCCAAGCACGCCGTCACCCCCTACGGCACCGTCCGCGCCCCCTACGTGCTGCGCTGCACCGAGGGCTTCACCGCGTCCCTCAAGGGCCAGAAGCGGACCTGGCTGCCGATGAACTCCTCGATGATCGCCACCGAGCCGCTGACCGAGGCGCAGTGGGCGGCGATCGGCTGGGACGGCCGGGAGACGCTCGGCGACATGGCGCACGCCTACATGTACGCGCAGCGCACCGCCGACGACCGGATCGCGCTGGGCGGGCGCGGGATGCCGTACCGCTTCGGCTCCCGCACGGACAACGACGGCCGCACCCAGCAGGCGACCGTCGAGGCGCTGCGGGACATCCTGGTGCGCTTCTTCCCGTCCCTGGCCGGCACCCGGGTGACCCACGCCTGGTCCGGCGTGCTCGGCGTCCCCCGCGACTGGTGCGCCACCGTCACCCTCGACCGCTCCACGGGCCTCGGCTGGGCCGGCGGCTACGTCGGCTCCGGGGTCGCCACCACCAACCTCGCCGCCCGCACCCTGCGCGACCTCGTCCAGCAGGACTCCGGCCAGGCCGGCCGCACCGGACTGACCGACCTCCCCTGGGTCGGCCACAAGGTCCGCAAGTGGGAGCCCGAACCCTTCCGCTGGCTCGGCGTCCACGGCATGTACGCCACGTACCACACGGCCGACCGGCGCGAACGCCGCCACCCGGGCACGGAGTCCTCGCGGCTGGCGAAGGCGGCGGACCGGGTGGCGGGGCGGGGCTGAGGCGCCCGGCCCCGGTCCTGCGGCCCGTTTCAGCCCACCGACTCCCGCACCGCCGCCCCGGCCGGGGCGGCGTGTTCCGGGGCCGGGGCGGTGACCAGGAGACCGGCGGTCACCGCCGAGACGAGCATGATCGCGGCGGCCCAGGCGATGGCGACGGTGTAGCCGTGCACGACGCCGGCCTGGGCCACGCCGGGCCGGTGCGGGCGGCCGGCGACGTAGGCCGCGGCGCTGGTGGTGGCGATCGTGTTCAGGAGGGCCGTGCCGATCGAGCCGCCGACCTGCTGGGCGGAGTTGACGGTCGCGGAGGTGACCCCGGAGTCACGCGGCGCGACGCCGGCCGTGGCCGTCGCGAACACCGGCATGAAGGTCAGCCCCATGCCGAGCCCGAGGAGCAGCAGGGAGGGCAGGATCTCCCCGGCGTAGGAGGAGTGCACGGTGAGCCGGGTGAGCAGCAGCAGCCCGCTCGTCGCCAGCAGCATGCCCGGCACCAGCAGCCGCCGCGGCGGCACACGGGGCAGCAGCCGCGCCGAGATCTGCGTCGACCCGGTGACGATCGCGGCGGTCATCGGCAGGAACGCGAGGCCCGTGCGGACCGGCGAGTATCCGAGGATGACCTGGAGGTAGTAGGTCATGAACAGGAACAGCCCGAACATGCCGATCACCGCGAACGTCATCGTCAGGAAGCACCCCGCGCGGTCCCGGCTGCGCAGGATGTGCAGCGGCAGCAGCGGACTCGGCGCCCGTGCCTGCCACCACACGAACGCCACGAGCAGCAGCACCCCGGCCGCGAACAGCGTGAGCACCAGCGGATCGGCCCAGCCCCGGGGCTGGGCCTCGCCGAAGCCGTAGACGATCGCGACCAGGCCGCCGCAGCCCAGCAGCGCGCCGGGCACGTCCAGGCTGACGTCCCCGTGTCCCGGCCGGTCGTGCAGCAGCGTGAACGCGCCGAAGACGGCGAGCGCCGCGATGGGCACGTTGACGTACAGGCACCAGCGCCAGGTCAGGTACTCGGTGAGCACCCCGCCGACGATCAGCCCGATCGCCGAACCGCTGCCCGCCAGCGCGCCGTAGACACCGAAGGCCTTGCCGCGCTCGCGCGGGTCGGTGAACGTCGTGGTCAGCAGGGACAGCGCGGACGGCGCGAGCAGGGCCGCGAAGACCCCTTGCAGCGCCCGGGCGCCGAAGAGCATCCCCGGGCCGGTCGCGGCCCCGCCGAGCGCGGAGGCGGCCGCGAAGCCGGCCAGCCCGATCACGAAGGTGCGTTTTCGCCCCACGAGATCGGCGACCCGGCCGCCCAGCAGGAGCAGCCCGCCGAAGGCAAGGGTGTACGCGGTGATCACCCATTGCCGGTTGCCGTCGGACATGTGCAGGGCGCGCTGCGCGGAGGGGAGCGCGATGTTCACGATCGTGGCGTCCAGGACCACCATCAGCTGGGCCAGGGCGATGACGACCAGCCCCCACCAGCGGTGGGGGTCCGTGACCTCCGCGGCGGCCCGGGGCTCACCCGTTCGGCCGATGCTCATCTGGCCAGAAGACCATGGATCGTGAGGTGTCGCATCTGGGTGTTCCCGCCCTGATTCTCAGGGATTTCTCAGGGTTCCAGCACCACCTTCCCGACGGTGCCGCGGTTCTCCAGCGCCCGGTGCGCGGCGGCCGCCCGTGCGAGCGGGAAGCGGGTGACGGCGGGCCGCAGCCGGCCCCGCGCGGCCTCCGCGAGCGCCCGCTCCTCCAGCGCCCGCAGGCCCCCGCCGCGCCGCAGCAGCTCCGGCCCCAGCACGGACTCGGAGACCCCCTCCACGGCGTACCCGCGGCCCTCGCCGAGCCCCTCCGCCGACCAGCCGAAGACCAGGTGCCGGCCGCCCGGCCCGAGCAGCGCCACGGCGTCCCGGGCGACGGTGCCGCCCACCCCGTCGTAGACGATCGTCGCGGGCCGCCCGCCGAGCCCGGCGCGGACCTCGGCGGCCCAGCCGGGCGCGGTGTAGTCGACGGCGAGATCCGCGCCGTTCGCCCGTACCCGCTCCGTCTTCGCGTCCCCGCCGGCGAGCCCGACCACGGTCGCCCCCGCGGTCGCGGCGTACTGCACGAGCAGCGTCCCGATGCCGCCCGCGGCCGCCGGTACGACCACCACGTCGTCCGGGCCCGGCTCGGCGAACCCCGTGATGCCGAGGGCCGTGCGGCCGGTGCCGATCATGGCGACGGCCGCCGCGAAGTCCAGCGGCTCGGGGATCTCGTGCAGCCGCTCGGCTCCGGTGACGGCGAGTTCGGCGTATCCGCCGGGCGCGAGGCCCAGGTGGGCGACCACGCGCCGCCCGAGCCACGTCTCGGCCACCCCGTCGCCGACCGCGTCCACCACGCCGGCGACCTCGCGGCCGGGCACGGTGGGCAGGGCGGGCGGCGCGGGCAGCGGGCCCCGGTGCCCGGCGCGCAGGGCCGTGTCGATCAGGTGCACCCCGGCCGCGGCGACGGCGATCCGCGCCTGCCCGGGGCCCGGGACGGGGTCCTCGGCCTCCTCGTAGGCCAGGTTCTCGGCCGGACCGAAGGCGTAGAGGCGTACGGCGTGCATGGGCGACCCCCCGATGGACGGCTGTGTCGGTCGGCCCACTTTCCGACCTGAAGCGTGCTTGAGGTCAAGGGCGCCCGGGGCGGGGCCGCGCGGGTGGGGGCGATTGTCGGTGGCGGGGTGCAGCATGGACCCCATGGCGAGGGGAACGGCCGGCGGCAGCCGGGTGGGACGGGGCGCACGGCGGCCGGAGCTGCGGTTGCCGCCGCTGGAGCCGTGGGACGCCGGGGGGCTGGAGCCCGACGGCGACTACGACGGGCTGGAGTTCCGGGACGCGGACCTGGCGGGACAGGACGCGGCCGGCGCCCGGTTCATGGACTGCGCGCTGCGGGGCTGCGCGGCCGACGGGACACGGCTGCGCCACGCCCGGGTCCTCGACTCCGCGCTCACCGGCCTGCGCGGGGTGGGCACCGACCTCTCCGAGGCCACCCTGCGCGACGTCGAACTGACCGACCCGCGCCTCGGCGGCACCCAGTTGCACGGCGCGGTGCTGGAGCGGGTCGTCGTGCGCGGCGGCAAGATCGACTGTCCGAACCTGCGCATGGCCCGGCTGCGGGACGTGGTCTTCGAGTCCTGTGTCCTGGTCGAACCGGACTTCGGGAACGCCCGCCTGGAGCGGGTGGAGTTCGTGGACTGCGCGCTGAAGGGGGCGGACCTCACCGGGGCCACGCTGAAGGACGTCGATCTGCGCGGTGCCGCGCCGCTGGAGATCACCCGTGGCCTCGACCGGCTGTCCGGCGCGGTGATCGGGGCGGCCCAACTGCTGGACCTGGCACCGGCGTTGGCGGCGGCGCTCGGGATACGCGTGGAGTAGGGGCTAGGAGACGCGGGGGAAGCGGGCCTGCAGGGTCCAGATCGCCGGGTTCTCGCCCAGGTCCTCGTGGAGGTCGACGAGGTCGGCGACCAGGTCCTGGAGGAAGTCCCGCGCCTCCCGGCGCAGTTCGGCATGGGAGAAGGCGAGCGGGGCCTCGTCCGACGGCTGCCAGTCGGCGGTGATGTCGACCCAGCCGAAGCGGCGCTCGAAGAGCATCCGGTCACTGGACTCGGTGAAGTCCAGCTCCGCCCGCTGCGGACGGGCGGCGCGGGAGCCCATCGGGTCCCGGTCGAGCCGCTCCACGATGTCGCACAGCGCCCACGCGAAGTCCAGCACCGGCACCCATCCCCAGGCCGTGGACAGCTCATGGTCCGTCTTGGTGTCCGCGAGGTACACGTCCCCGCAGAACAGGTCGTGCCGCAGCGCGTGGACGTCCGCGCGGCGGTAGTCGGTCTGCGGGG
Source organism: Streptomyces sp. NPDC001056 (assembly GCF_053598955.1). Taxonomy (NCBI): domain Bacteria; kingdom Bacillati; phylum Actinomycetota; class Actinomycetes; order Kitasatosporales; family Streptomycetaceae; genus Streptomyces; species Streptomyces sp. NPDC001056. The sequence continues at coordinate 132,634 of NZ_JBSFLI010000003.1, forward strand.
GGTCCGGGAACCGGTTGGAGAGGGCGTAGCCGATGTCGAGCACCTACCGATGGTGTCACGGCGCCGCGCGGGAGCCGCCGCCTGCTCCGATCCGCCTCCGCCTAAGATCGCTGACATGTCCAGATCCGTACGCTTGGCGCCGGCCGTCGCGGCGGCGTTGGCGCTCGCGCTCACCGGTACCGGGTGCGGGGGCGGGGTGCGCGGCACGCCGGGTGGCCCGGGGCTGCGCGACCCGTACTTCCCGAAGGCGGGCAACGGCGGGTACGACGTCGGCCACTACGCCCTCACCCTGGACTACACCCCCGCCACCCGCCACCTCACCGGTACGGCGGTCATCACGGCCCGCGCGACCAAGGACCTGTCCGCGTTCGACCTGGACCTCGCCGGGCTGCGCGTGGACTCGGTCGAGGTCGACGGCCGGGACGCCCGCTACAACCGGGCCGGGCAGGAACTCACCGTCCGGCCGCACGACGATCTGCGCGAGGGCCGTACCTTCCGTACGACCGTCCGCTACTCCGGCGTCCCGGGGACCCTCACCGATCCCGACGGCTCCGTGGAGGGCTGGCTGCCCACGGCCGACGGCGCGCTCGGTCTCGGTGAGCCGGTCGGGTCCATGGCGTGGTTCCCCGGCAACCACCACCCGTCCGACAAGGCCTCGTACGACATCGCCATCACCGTCCCGCGGGGCCTCCAGGCCGTCTCCAACGGGGAGCCGAGGGGTCAGTCCACCCGCGGCGGCCGTACGACGTACCGCTGGCACACCGCCCAGCCCATGGCCGGCTACCTCGCCATGGTCGCCATCGGGCACTTCGACATCACCCGGTCCAAGGGCCCCGGCGGGCTGCCCGTCCTCACCGCGGTCGACCCCACGCAGACCGCGTCGAGCGCGCGCGTCCTCGCGAGACTGCCCGAGATCGTCAAGTGGGAGGAGGACACCTTCGGGCCGTACCCCTTCTCCTCCGTCGGCGCCGTCATCGACCGCCCGGACGACGTCGGCTACGCCCTGGAGACCCAGAACCGCCCGGTCTTCCCCGGCACCCCCGAGCTCGGCACGCTCGTCCACGAACTCGCCCACCAGTGGTACGGCGACTGCGTCACCCCCAGGTCCTGGCGGGACATGTGGCTCAACGAGGGCTTCGCCACGTACGCCCAGTGGCTGTGGGACGAGGACCACGGCGGCGACACGGCCGAGCAGACCTTCCTGTCCTACTACCGCGCCCATGACGACGCCCTCTGGGCCTTCCCCCCGGCGTCCCCCTCGAACGCCGCCCACATCTCCGCGACCCCGGTCTACGAACGCGGCGCGATGGTCCTCCACAAGATCCGCCAGAAGGTGGGCGACGAGGCCTTCTTCGCCCTCCTGCGCGCCTGGCCGGCCTCCCACCGCTACGGCAACGCGAGCACCGCCGACTTCACGGCATGGGTGCAACGACGTTTCCCCGGCAAGGACTTCGGCGAGATCTGGAAGGACTGGCTCTACGGGGACGGCAGACCGGCGCATCCGTGAACCCGTGCGCCGCCGAGGACGTGTTCCCGCCCTTCCCCGCTTCTCGCCGGGGAAGGGCGGGTCGGCGGTCCGTCAGACGTTGACGCCGAAGTCCTGGGCGATGCCGACCAGACCCGAGGCGTAGCCCTGGCCGACGGCGCGGAACTTCCACTCCGCGCCGTTGCGGTACAGCTCCCCGAAGATCATGGCCGTCTCGGTGGCGGCGTCCTCGGAGAGGTCGTAGCGGGCGATCTCCGCGCCGCCCGCCTGGTTGACGATGCGGATGTAGGCGTTGCGCACCTGGCCGAAGTTCTGGCCGCGGTTCTCCGCGTCGTAGATGGAGACCGGGAAGACGATCTTTTCGATGTCGGCCGGGAGGCCGGCCAGGTTGACGTTGATCGCCTCGTCGTCGCCCGCGCCCTCGCCCGTGCGGTTGTCGCCGGTGTGCACGATGGTGCTGTCCGGGGTCTGCTTGTTGTTGAAGAAGACGAAGTGGGCGTCCGAGTGGACCCTGCCCTGCGCGTTGACCGCGATGGCGGAGGCGTCCAGGTCGAAGTCCGTGCCCGTGGTGGTGCGGACGTCCCAGCCGAGGCCCACGGTGACGGCCGCCAGGCCCGGAGCCTCCTTGGAGAGCGAGACGTTGCCACCCTTGGACAGGCTTACAGCCATGTTGGGAGTCCCTTCCTAGTTTTCGCTGTGCGTGCCGACGAAGCTACCGTCACCCGGGAGAACGACGAGGGGGGTCCTGGTGGTTCCGCACCGCTTTACCTTTTTTACCGACGCTTCCTCACCGATGCCTCTTCCCGGCGGTTTCCCGGCGGCATCCCGCCGATCCGGAAATCCAGGTGACGCGACCGCCCGGGGCCGGGAACATGGAAGGCATGTCCGGTCCTCACGTCATCCGCGGCTCCGTCTCCCTTCCCGAGGCCGAGCTGATGTGGCGTTTCTCCAGATCGTCGGGGCCCGGCGGGCAGCACGTGAACACCAGTGACTCCCAGGTGGAGCTGCGCTTCGACCTCGCGGCGACCGAGGCGCTGCCGCCGGTGTGGAAGGAGCGGGCCCTGGAGCGGCTGGCCGGCCGGCTCGTCGACGGGGTGGTGACCGTACGGGCGTCCGAGCACCGCTCCCAGTGGCGCAACCGCGAGGCCGCCGCCGTACGTCTCGCGGCCCTCCTCGCGGAGGCCAGCGCACCCCCGCCCAAGCCCCGCAAGCCCACCCGGATACCGCGGGGGATCAACGAGCGCCGGCTGCGGGAGAAGAAGCAGCGCGCCGAGACCAAGCGCGGGCGCACGGGACGGGACTGGGGCTAGCGGGCCCGGCACGCGCCCGCGCCCGCCGGATCACCCCAGCGCCAGTACCCCCACCGTCTGCCCCCCGCTCGTCTCCCCGTTCTTCCTGAACCCCAGCCGGAGATAGAAGTCCTCGGGCCCGTCCGCCCCCGGATGCCAGGTGACGTACAGCTCGGAGCCGCCCCGGCGACGGATCTCCGAGCCGACGGCGGCGACCGCGAAGCGTCCGTACCCCCGCCCCTGCTCGCCCGCCGCGATGTTCAGCCGCCACAGCCCCGACCGGCGCACGCTTCCGTCGCCGTACCAGTCGATGTCGAGGAAGGCCATGAGGAACCCGACCGGCCGTGAGCCGTCGAGGATCAGCCGTGGCCAGGCCACCCCCGCGGGGTGGACGAACGCCTCGGCCAGCGACCGTTCCACCGGCTCGACCGCGTGTTCCTGGTCGGGCCGGACGCGGATGCCGATCGCCGCCTCGAAGGTGCGGGGTGTGATCTCTTCCAGGTGCAGTGTCATCCGCGCACCTTAGGCGGCGATTTCGGTACGCCACCACGGAAAGAGAAGGGAAACTCAGCCCAACTGCCGGTACCGGCCCCGGAAATACATCAGCGGCCCGCCCTCCGCGCTCGGCACCCGGGCCGTCAGCACCCGGCCGATGACGAGCGTGTGGTCCCCCGCCGCCACCCGCTGCTCGGTCCGGCACTCCAGCATCGCGAGCGCGCCGCCGACCAGCGGGGCGTTCGTGACCTCGCCGCGGGCGTACGCGATGTCCTCGAACAGGAGCCGGTCGCTGATGCGGCCCTTCATGGCGAAGCGCCCCGCGACGTGCCGCTGGCTCTCGGCGAGCACCGACACGGCCCACAGCGGCTGTTCGGCGAGCAGGTCGTCCATGCGCGAGCCGTTCCGCAGGCTGACCAGCACCAGCGGCGGGTCCAGGGAGACCGACATGAAGGCCGTCGCGGTCATGCCGACGTCCTCCGCGCCCGGCGCGTCCGGGTCGTCCGGGACGAGCGGCGGTTCCTGCGCGGTGACCAGGACCACACCGGAGGAGAGGCGGGACATCGCGGCCCGGAACTCGTCGTTGCTCACCCCCTCAGCATGCCCGGAAGCGGCGACGGCGGTGGGGGAAGGCGTCTTCAGCACGCCGGAAACGCTAGTCTGCGCCCTGTGCACCCCGCATCGGGCCTCCGTCCGAGCCGGGTCCTAGGACCAGCGGCGGACAGCGGGCGCGCAACGGCAGAGCCGGCATTCGGTGAACGCCGGGAAAACGCGGAATCCCCGCCCAATTGTTCACGTTTTGCTGTGACTTGAGTCACAAGGGGCATGAATTGTTGACCCTGTGTACCGGGTGGGCAGCGCGCTGTGATTCAGTGGCTGGGAAACTGCTGGAGAACCACGAGGCGCCGAAGACAACGACCCTTGATTCGCTGCGAGGTCTCGGGGGGAGGGCGAGCATGGAGACCGAGTCGGAACCCTACGTCCGTCTTGCGTCCCTGCGTCAGCTGCACCAGGTCATGGCCGACATGAACACGGCGCGCAGCCTGGCGGACACCTTGCAGTGCGTCGCCGACGGCGCGGTCAACGCCCTCGGGTACGAGATGGCGGCGGTGAACCTCGTACGCCCCGACGGCGACCTGGTCGTCGCGGCCTTCTCCGGCAACTCCGCCGCCGAGGCCCTGATCACCGGCCGGGTCGGCTCCCGCGACGCCTGGGAACGGCGCCTCGGCATGGGCGAATGCTGGGGCGACCTCGTCTTCATACCGCACACCGAGGGCTGGGTGCTGGACGACGACGACGTGCCCCAGTGGTTCACGGACGGTCCCGCGCCCCGCTTCGAGGACGAGTGGCACCCCTCCGACCGGCTCTTCGCGCCCATGTACACCCCGGGCGTGCCCGGCGGCTCCCGCGGTGAACTGCTCGGCGTCATATCCGTGGACCGCCCGCGCAACGGCCGGCTGCCCGGCGCCTGGGGCCGCGAGGCCCTCCAGATGTACGCCTTCCAGGCCGCCATCGCGATCAGCAACGCCCGGTTGCGCTCCAACATGCAGCGCGCCCTGGTCCGCCTGGAGCGCGAGCAGCAGGCGCTGCGGGCGAGCGAGGAGAGCTTCCGGCAGGCGTTCGAGTACGCGCCGTCCGGCATGGCCATCGCCGAGTTGGGCGGCGAACAGCACGGCCGCATCCTGCGCACCAACGACGCCCTGTGCCGGCTGCTCGGCCGCCCGGCCTCCGCGATGCGCCGCTACGCCTTCTCCGACCTGGTCCATCCCGAGGACATCGGCACCCTGCTGCGCACCTCCGCGGAGGGCGGCCGCGCGGAACTCCGGCTCGGCCGCCGCGACGGCAGCTACGTCTGGGTGTCGCTGCGCAACAGCGTGGTCGCGGACGCGGCCGACGGGCCCCGCTTCCTGCTCACGCACGTCGAGGACATCGAGGAGCGCAAGCGCCGCGAGCTCCAGCTCGCCCACCGCGCCTCGCACGACTCGCTGACCGGCCTGCCGAACTCCGCCGAGCTGCGCTCGCGGCTCGCCGCCCGGCTGTGCCGCCGCCCCGCGCACGCCCTGGAGTCCCTGGACGCGGCCTACGGCCATCCCTCGGCCTTCGACGGCCCCACCGGGCACGGCTTCGACTTCGCGCCGGGCGCGGAGACGTACGACGGCTACGACCACCATGTGCACACCGTCGCCCCCGAGGGCGAGCAGGACGACGGCGCCAAGGGCCTCGCGGTGCTCTTCTGCGACCTGGACGGCTTCAAGTCGATCAACGACCGGTTCGGGCACAACGCGGGCGACGCCGTGCTGATCGAGGTCGCCCGGCGGCTGTCCCAGGGGGTGCGCGACGGCGACACGGTGGCCCGGCTCGGTGGCGACGAGTTCGTGATCCTCGCCGACGGGCTCGGCCGCGCCGACGCCCAGGACCTGGCGGTACGGCTGCGCAACGAGATCATCCAGCCGATCCGGACCGAGGGCAGGGCGGTCCGGGTGGGCGCGAGCTTCGGCATCGGCTGGGCGCACTGCGGCATGACGGCCGACGAAGTGCTGAAGTCGGCTGACGAGCGGATGTACGTAGAGAAACGATCTCGTCCCAAACAGCATCGGCGTGCGGGATGAACCGCAGGTCAGCCGGTTGATGCGGTCTGCATCACCCCGTTCGGCACAACCGGAGCGGGTAGGCTCGTCTTTCCAGCCATGACCGCATCCGTTCGCACCTGTTGAGGAGTACCAAGGGATGACGCCCGGCGACAACGGCGCGAGCACGCCCGAGGAAGACGACCCGTTCGGCTATCTGTACGCAGACGGCCAGGCCAGAGGAGCGCAGCCGCCGTCCGGTGGTTACGGCTACCCGAACTCGGTCAGCAGGGTGCGCACGGTCGGGGAGCGTCAGTACGGCCAGCAGCAGCCGCCCTACGTTCCGCAGCAGGGCGCCTACGGCCAGCCGAACGCGCACTACCAGGCCCCGGAGACCCTGCCCGGCGGCACGCCGCCCGGCCGCCCTCCGGCCCCCCGGTCCGGCCCCGGTCGCGGCGGGCCCAACACCAAGGGCCTGCTGATCGGCGCGATCGCGGTGGTCGCCGCGGTGGTCATCGGCATCGGCATCGCGATGATCAACGGCAACTCGGACGACGACAAGTCCGGCGACCAGGCGGGCACGACCCCGACCCAGCAGCAGTCGACGGCGCCGACCCCGACGGGCAGCAGCTCGGCCGGCGGCGCACTGCCGAAGGTCGACGCGGCGGACAGCTCCGTGCAGCTGGCGGGCGGCACCGCGGTGGCCATGGACGTCAAGGGCTCGCGGGCCGCGGGCGGCAAGTACGTGGGTGGCCTGAACCAGGTCGGCGCCTCCGTCACCTGGAGCGTGGACGTCCCCTCGGACGGCCCCTACACCCTCTTCACCGGGTACAGCGCGACCGGCGAGGACCAGTCGATGACGGTCACCGTCAACGGCAAGGGGTTCGGCAGCAAGCTCGGGCTGAAGAACTGGCGCCACGCCGCCGACAACGACTTCGCCCAGGGCTGGACCCGCTCCTACGTGTGGCCCACGCTCAAGAAGGGCAACAACACCATCTCCATCTCCTGCCAGCCGGGCGACAAGTGCAACATCCTGCTGGACCAGCTGTGGCTGAAGGCGGGCCGGGTCACCGGCTGAGCCGTCCGTGGCTCATCGGCTCTCCTCCGGCGCTTCGAGCGCCGTGACCCGGCCCAGCGGCTCCTCGTATGTCTCCCGGTCGAACTCGCCCGCGGCGGCTGCCCGGACGGTGGCTGCCGACAGGGCGGCCGCGCGGGTGAGGCGGGTCGGTCATGGGAGTCGGTCCAGCAGGCCGGCGCCGGCCGAGTCGCCGGCGCCGGTGGGGTTGCCGGTCAGCCGGGTCGGGGTGGCGGCGCGCCAGCGGCCCTCTGGGGTGGACGCCAGGAGGCCGTCCGGGCCCAGGGAGGCCACGACCGTGTGGGCGCCCCGGCGGACCGCGCGCCGCGTGGGTCGATGATCGTCAGTCATAAGTGAGTCGGTTTTAAGCCGCGGTGACCTCACTTGTCACCGCCACCCGCCCCCGCAGCTCCTCGTACACCGCTCGGTCGAACTCGCCGGCGCCCGGGGCCTGGACGGTCGCTGCCGACAAGGCGACTGCGCAGGCCAGGCGGTCCGGCCACGGGAGCTTCTCAACGAGCCCCGACAGAAGGCCGGCTACCGCCGAGTCGCCCGCGCCCGTCGGGTTGCCGTGGAGGGTGATGGGTGGGGCGGCGTGCCAGCGGCCCTCGGGGCTGACGGCCAGCAGGCCCTGCGCGCCCAGGGAGGCCACCACCGTGTGGGCGCCCCGGCGGCGGGCGTCCTGGGTGGCGCGCAAGGGCTCGTGGGAGCCGGTGAGTTCGGCCAGCTCGTCGGCGTTGGGCTTGATGATGTCGGGGCGGGCCGCCACCCCGCGGCGCAGCGGCTCGCCGCTGGTGTCCAGCAGGACCGGCACGCCGCAGGACCGCGCGCCGCGCACCAGGTTCGCGTACGCCCCCACCGGCACCCCCGGCGGCAGGCTGCCGCACAGGGCCACCGCCGAGGCGCCGGGCAGGAGTTCGTCGTAGCGGTCCAGGAAGGCGCCCCACTCGGCGGGCGTGATCTGCGGGCCCGGCTCGTTCAACTGCGTGGTGTCACCGGAGCGTTCGTCCACCACCGCGACGGTGCGCCGGGTCGCCCCCGCCACCGGGACCAGCGCGTCCGTCAGCCCCGCGGTCCCGGCGAGCCGCTCCCGTACCGCCCGGCCCGTGCCGCCGCCCGCGAACCCGGTGACCGTCACCTCGTGCCCGAGCGCGGCCAGCACCCGGGCCACGTTGACGCCTTTGCCGCCCGGCCGCTCGATGACCTCCGAGACCCGGTGCGAGGCGTGCGGGCGCAGGGACCGCACCGCATAGGTGATGTCGAGAGCGGTGTTCAGCGTGACCGTGAGGATCACCCGGGCTGCCTCCCTCGAAGTACCTGGCGCCGCCGCCCGTCGCCGCGTCGCCGGGCCCCGATCATGCCAAACGGACGGGGGCCGGCCCAGTCGCGGGGCGCCGCCACCTCAGGGAAAAGCCGGGCGTATCAGCCCAGTTGGGGATCGACCACCCACTCGCCCCGCCGCATCACGCCCTTCACGTCGAACTCGGCGTCCAGCAGCACCAGGTCCGCGTCCTTGCCGGGCTCCAGGGAGCCGACGCGGTCCGAAAGGCCCAGCAGGCGGGCCGGGTTGGCGGACAGGGCCTTCACCGCGTCCTCGACCGGCAGCCGGTCCACCGTCACCGCCCGCTTGAACGCCCGGTCCAGCGTCAGCGTGGAGCCCGCGATCGAACCGCCCTCCACCAGCCGCGCCACCCCCTCGCTGACCTCCACCTCCAGCGGGCCCAGCATGTAGCGGCCGTCGCCGATCCCGGCCGCGTCCATCGCGTCCGTGATGAACGCCACCCGGTCCGCGCCCGCGTGGTGGAAGGCCAGCTCCAGTGCGGCCGGGTGCAGATGCGTGCCGTCGTTGATCAGCTCGACCGTCACCCGCTCGTCCTCGAGCAGCGCCGCGACCGGGCCGGGGGCGCGGTGGCCGAGGGCGGGCATCGCGTTGAAGAGGTGCGTGGCGACCGTGGCGCCCGCGTCGATGGCCTCCACCGTCTGCTCGTACGTCGCGTCCGTGTGCCCGACCGCCGCGATCACCCCGTGCTCGGCGAGCAGCCGCACCGAGTCGATGCCGCCGGGCAGTTCGGCGGCGAGCGTGAGCATCCGGGCCTGTCCGCGCGCCGCGTCGATCAGCTTGCGCACCTCGGCCGGCTCCGGGTCGCGCAGCAGCGCCTCGGAGTGGGCGCCCTTGCGGCACGGCGAGATGAACGGCCCCTCGAAGTGGATCCCCGCGATCTCGCCCTGCTCGGCCAGCTCGCTGAGCAGCCCCGCCTGGTGTGCCAGCAGGTCCGTCTCGTCGGTGACCGTGGAGGCGACGAGGGTGGTGGTGCCGTGCTCGCGGTGGGTGCGGACGGCGGTGAGGATCTGCTCGGCGGTGCCGGAGAAGGAGGCTCCGCCGCCGCCGTGGTTGTGGAGGTCGACGAAGCCGGGGACGAGCCAGTGGCCGGTCACGTCGACGGTCCGGGCACCGGCCGGCGCGGTGCCGGTGATGCGCGTGCCGTCCACGGCCAGCCGGCCGTTCTTCACCGTTCCGGTGGGGAGGACCACGTTCGCGCCGGTGAGTACCTGCGGGTTCGTGGCTCCTCTTGGACTGGCCATCAGGTGTCTACCTCCGGAGTAGAAGTGATCGTCAAGAGATCCCGTGCCAGCAGCCCCGCGCCCAGGCAACCCGCGGTGTCACCGAGGGCGGCGGGGACGACGGAGGGCAGTTTCTGGAAGGTCACCCGGCGCCGGACGGCGTCCCGCAGGGGCTGGAACAACACTTCCCCGGCCTCGGCGAGTCCGCCACCGATGATCAGCGTCCGCGGGTCCAGCAGGGTGAGCGCGGTGACGAGCCCGTCGGCGAGCGCGTCCACCGCCTCCCGCCAGACCCGCCGGGCCGCGGGATCGCCGGCCGCGACGGCCCGCGCGCAGTCGGCGGCGTCCGCGTCCGGGTTCCCGCCGGCCGCCGCCCAGGCCTCGCTGACGGCGGCCGCGGAGGCGTACCGCTCCAGACAGCCGCGCTGCCCGCACGGACAGGGCGCGCCCCCGGGTCGTACGACGACATGGCCGATCTCGCCCGCGAAGCCGTGCGCTCCGGACTCCACCCGGCCGTCGATCCCGATGGCGCCCGCGATGCCGGTGCCGAGCGGCACGAACAGAAAGCGGTCCGCGCCCCGGCCCGCCCCGATCCGGCCCTCGGCGAGTCCGCCCGCGCGCACGTCGTGGCCGAGCGCCACGGGCACCCCGAGCCGCTCGGCGAGCAGATCCCGCAGCGGTACGTCCTTCCAGCCGAGGTTGGCGGCGTAGACGGCGGTGCCGTGCTCCTCGTCGACGATGCCCGGGACCGCGATGCCGGCGGCGGCCGGGGTCCCGTGGTGCTCGGCGCCGTACGCGTACAGCTCGGCGGCGAAGTCGAGGATGCCCGCGACCACCGCGTCGGGGCCGCGCTCGCGGCCGGTGGCGCGGCGGGCGCGGTGCAGCAGGGCGCCGTCGTCCCCGACGAGGGCGGCCTTCATCCCGGTACCGCCCACGTCCAGGGCGATGACATGTCTCACGGGGGACAGTGTGGCCCGCTGACCCGTGAGAGGTCTAGTCCACTCACGTGGTGTAGACCTTAGACGTTCATCTCATGAATCGTTCGAACAGCAGGGTTGGGACTTTGACGGTGCGTCGGCGTACGGCAGGAATGATCGCGATGGTGTCCGCCATGGGCATGACCGCGCTCCTCGGCGGCTGCGGGAGCACGGGCTCCTCCGACGTGACCCTCAGACTCGTGGCCGCGGACTACGGCGACTCGGCGGCGAACAGCTCGCAGAAGTACTGGGACTCGCTGGTCAAGGAGTACGAGACGACACACCCGGGCGTGCGGGTCCAGGTCAGCGTGTACTCCTGGAACGACGTCGACCGCAAGGTCAAGGAGATGGTGGACGCCGGCCACGCGCCGGACATGGCCCAGATCGGCGCCTACGCCGACTACGCGGCCGCGGGCAAGCTGTACGCGGCCTCCGACCTGCTCTCCATCCGCACCCAGGCGGACTTCCTCTCCCAGCTGTCCGACGCCGGCCAGTGGAACCACACGCAGTACGGCATCCCCTTCGCCGCGTCCACCCGGGTGCTCTTCTACAACAAGACGCTCTTCGCGAGCGCCGGCCTCACCCCGCCGACCAGCTGGGACGAGCTGGCCGCGGACGCGGAGGCGCTCAAGGCGAAGGGGGTGCGGTACCCCTTCGCGCTGCCGCTCGGGCCCGAGGAGGCGCAGGCCGAGACGATGCAGTGGATGCTCAGCGGTGGCAACGGCGGGTCCGGGGGCACGGGCTACACCGACGACATCGGCACCTACACCATCGACTCCGAGCAGAACGTGCGGACCTTCGACTGGCTCAAGGACGACCTCGTCGGCAAGGGGCTGACCGGGCCGGTGCCGCCGGGGAAGCTGAACCGGGCGAAGGCGTTCGCGGCGTTCGCCGACGGCCAGGTCGGCATGGTCAACGGGCATCCCACGCTGATCCAGCAGGCCGAGGAGAAGGGCGTGCGGTTCGGCATGGTGCCGACGCCGAGCCGGACCGGGCGGGCGAGGGCGTCGATGGGGGTGTCCGACTGGATGATGGCGTTCAAGCAGAACGGCCACGCCGACCAGACCGGCGACTTCCTGAACTTCGTCTACAGCGAGAAGAACGTCCTCGACTTCTCCCGCGCCTACGGCCTCCTGCCGGTCACCACCTCCGCGTCCAACGCCATGAGCGCGTCGGACGCGGCGTCCGACAAGGCCCTGCACCCCTTCCTCGACCAGCTGGCCACGAGCGAGCTGTACCCGGCGGGCAAGACCTCCTGGGCGTCGGTCAGCGCGGCCGTGAAGCAGAACATCGGCCAGGCGGTCGCCCCCGGCGGCAACCCCGCGGCCGTCCTCACCCGCCTCCAGGCCACGGCCATGGCCGCGGACAGCGCCGCGAGCACCGGCTGAGCGCTACGGTTTCCCCCATGGAACTGGGCGAGCGCGAGAAGGCCATCCTCGCACTGGAACGCCGGCCCTTCCCGGGCCCCGGCGCGAAGGAACGCGCCATCCGCGAGGACCTCCACCTCTCCCCGGTCCGCTACTACCAACTGCTCAACGCCCTCCTCGACGACGAACGCGCCCTCTCCCACGATCCGGTCACGGTGAACCGCCTGCGCCGGATCCGGGAGACGCGTCGGTCGGAGCGCTGAGCCGAGCCTCCGCGCCGGCGGGGCCGGGTGGCGGGTGGGCGGTCCGGGGCCGGGGCAGCGCGCCAGGCGTGACGGACGCCCCCGCTGGATAGTGTTCGGTACATGGACCCTCTGCCGACCCCCACCACCCAGGCCGGCCGGGACGGACTCGCCGCGCTGCTCGCCGACCCCGCCGCCGCGGTGATCGGCCTGGACTTCGACGGCACCCTCGCCCCCATCGTGGCCGACCCCGAGCAGGCCCGCGCCCACCCCGACGCCGTGGCCGCGCTCACCGCCCTCGCCCCCAAGGTCGCCCACGTCGCCGTGATCACCGGCCGGCCCGCCGACGTCGCGGTCCGCTACGGCGGCTTCGCCGGGGTCCCCGGCCTCGCCCACCTCACCGTCCTCGGCCACTACGGCGCCGAACGCTGGGACGCCGCCACCGGCACCGTCACCGCCCCCGCCCCCCACCCCGGCGTCGCCGCCGTCCGCGCCGAGCTGCCGGGCCTGCTGGAACGGGCCGGCGCCTGGCAGGGCACCTGGATCGAGGAGAAGGGCCGCGCCGTCGCGGTGCACACCCGCCGCGCCGAGGACCCCCAGGCCGCGTACGACGCCCTGCGCGCCCCCCTCACCGACCTCGCCGCCCGCCACGGGCTGATCGTGGAACCCGGCCGGATGGTCCTGGAACTGCGCCCACCGGGCATGGACAAGGGCGTCGCGCTGAGCAAGTACCTCCGCGAGACCGGCGCCGCCTGCGTGCTCTACGCCGGCGACGACCTCGGCGACCTCCCCGCCTACGCCGCCGTCGACAAACTCCGCTCCGAGGGCACCCCCGGCCTCCTCGTGTGCAGCGGCAGCACGGAGGTCACCGAGCTGGCCGAGAAGGCGGACCTGGTGGTCGACGGTCCCGAGGGCGTCGTACGGCTGCTCACCGCGCTGGCGGCTCAGCTGGACTGATCGTCCAGCGCGTGCAGCTGGTCCAGGAACCACGTGGCCGGCGGCAGCGCCGTACCCGCCGCGGCCAGCCGCTTCGAGCGCTCCGCGCGTTCCGCCGCCGGCATGCTCAGCGCCGCGTGCAGGGCGTCGGCCGTGCCCGTGACGTCGTACGGGTTCACCACCACCGCGTCCTCGCCCATCTCCTCGCACGCCCCCGCCTCCCGCGACAGCACCAGCACGCATCCCTCGTCGGAGACGACCGGCACCTCCTTGGCGACCAGGTTCATGCCGTCCCGGATCGGGTTGACGAGGGCCACGTCGGCGAGCCGGTACGCGGCCAGGGAGCGGGCGAAGTCGTCCTTCACATGGAGCACCACAGGGGTCCAACCGGGCGTTCCGTAACGCGAGTTGATCTCGTCGGCCACCCGCCGCACCGCCGCCGTGTAGTCCCGGTACACGGCGAGGTCCTGCCGGGAGGGGTACGCGAACGCGACGTGCACGACCCGCTCCCGCCACTCCGGACGCGCGTCCAGCAGCTGCCGGTACGCCAGCAGCCCGCGCACGATGTTCTTGGACAGCTCGGTGCGGTCGACGCGGACGATGCTCCGGCGGCCCTCGCCGATCTCCGCGCGCAGCGCCGCCATCCACTCGTCCACGTCGGCGCGCCGGGACCGCTCGCGCAGGAAGTCGGCGTCCGCGCCGAGCCCGTGCACCCCGATCCGCGTCCCGGCGGGAATCCCGGGCCCCAGCACCGCGTGGCAGCACTCGGTGAACGCGTCCGCCCAGCGCCGGGTGAGGAACGCCGCCCGGTCCGCGCCGAGGATGCCGGTCAGCAGCTCCGCCGCGATGTCGTCCGGCAGCAGCCGGAAGTACTCCGCCGGCGCCCACGGCGTGTGCGAGAAGTGGCCGATGCGCAGATCGGGCCGGAGCCGGCGGAGCATCCGCGGGGCGAGCGCCAGGTGGTAGTCCTGGATCAGCACCGCCGCCCCCTCGCCCGCCTCCTCGGCCAGCGCCTCGGCGAACGCCCGGTTGTAGGCCCGGTACGCCTCCCACTGCCGCCGGAACTCCGCGTCGAAGACGGGTTCGAGCGGCGTCTGGTACAGCATGTGGTGCACGAACCAGAGCACCGAGTTGGCGATGCCGTTGTATGCGTCGGCGAAGACCTCCGCGTCGATGCCGAGCATCCGCACCCGCTGCCCGCCGGTGTCCTCCTGCGGCAGCAGCCCGCCGTCGGCGCGCCGGACGGCCGCCCGGTCGCCGTCGCCCAGCGCGGCGCACACCCACACCGCGTTCGTCTCCGGGCCGATGGCCGACAGGCCCGAGACCAGCCCGCCGCCGCCCCGTTTGGCGCGCAGCGAGCCGTCCTCGCCCGTCTCGTACGAAACCGGGCCGCGATTCGACGCGACCAGCACCTCAGCACCGTGCGTGGAAGCCATGGTCCAGAACCTAGCCCGGCCCGGAATCACTCAAACCCGCGGACCACCCCGAAGGCGGCCGTATCCGTCCGTACCTGCGCTTTCACGCCACCCTGCGCCGCGCGTACTCCGTGATCTCGGTCATCGGCGGCCGCTCCTCGGTGTCCACCGCGTAGGTGCGCGGCTCGAAGCCGGACACGCCCCGCTCGAACTGGGTGAGCGAGGGCCGTACGAGATGGCCGCGGGCCAGCCGCAGCTGCGCCGTGCGGTAGATGGCGGCCGCCATCCGGCCGAGCGCCTGCCCGTCCTGGTGCCGGTGCTTGCGCACCCCGACGTCCACCTGGGCCAGCGCGTCGAGGCCCACCAGGTGCAGCGCGTCCACCAGCATGCCCAGCTCCACGCCGTACCCGACCGGGAACGGCAGCTGTTCGAGCAGCGAGCGCCGGGCCGCGTACTCCCCGCCCAGCGGCTGCACGAAGCCCGCGAGCTGCGGCCAGTGCATGTTCAGCAGCGGGCGCGCCATCAGCTCGGTGACCCGGCCGCCCTGCCCCGCGCTCCCGGCGAGCGGGCGGTCGTACATCGCCTTGACCAGCTGGACGTCCGGCTCGGTGAGCAGCGGGCCGACGATGCCCAGGACGAAGTCGGAGGAGAACTCCCTGAGATCCGCGTCGACGAAGCAGATGATGTCCCCGGTGGCGGCGAGCAGCGAGCGCCACAGCACCTCGCCCTTGCCCCGCACCGCGGGTATCCGGGGCAGGATCGCGTCCCGGTGCACCACCCGCGCGCCCGCCGCGGCGGCGACCTCGGAGGTGCGGTCGGTGGAGCCGGAGTCGATCACCAGGACCTCGTCGACGAGCGGGACCCGCTCCACCAGATCGCGCCGGATCGCCGCCACGATCTCGCCGACGGTCTCCTCCTCGTCGAGGGCGGGCAGCACCACGCTGATGGTCTGGCCGGTGCGCTGCTTGGCCGCCAGGACCTGGTGCGCCGGCCGCTCGCGCACCGACCAGGAGCGGTTGGCCATCCAGCGCTCGACTTCTTCCAGCACGGTCCCCGGCTCCTCACGCTCGTCTCGCGGTACGGACGACTATCTCAACTCTCCTGGCCTTCGGTTACAGTCTTGAACAACGCCGATGACCATCGCATGTCGGGGGTCTCGCGCGCCGACAACCGCATACACAATCGAATACCGCTCATCCAGAGGGGCAGAGGGACACGGCCCGATGAAGCCCCGGCAACCCTCCAGCCGGTTCTCGTCCTCGACCGCTTCGAAATCTCCGAACGCGTCGAGCAGCGGGGCTCCCGGCTAGGGAAGGTGCCAAATCCGTCTCACGGCGAGGTGCGTCGTGAGGAAGATGAGGAGAAAGGGCCTCGCCTCTCATGGCTGTGCAGACAGTTGCAACCTCCGGTAGTTCCACCGTCGATCTCGGCCCCGCCGCCGCCCTGAGCTGTCGCGAGTGCGGTCACCGCGTCCCGCTCGGCCCGGTCTTCGCCTGCGAGGAGTGCTTCGGCCCGCTGGAGATCGCCTACGACTTCTCCGCCTACGACACCGAAGAGCTGCGCAAGCGCATCGAGGACGGCCCCGCCAACATCTGGCGCTATGCCCCGCTGCTCCCGGTCCCGGCCGACGTGGCCGACAAGCCCAACATCAACCCCGGCTGGACCAAGCTCGTCAAGGCCGACAACCTGGCCCGCGAACTGGGCGTCACGGGCGGTCTGTACGTCAAGGACGACTCCGGCAACCCGACGCACTCCTTCAAGGACCGGGTGGTCGCCCAGGCCCTGGAGGCGGCCCGCGCCTTCGGCTTCACCACGCTGTCCTGCTCCTCCACCGGCAACCTGGCGGGTGCCGTCGGCGCCGCCGCCGCCCGCGCGGGCCTGCGCTCCTGCGTCTTCATCCCGCACGACCTGGAGCAGGGCAAGGTCGTCATGGCCGCGGTCTACGGCGGCGAACTCGTCGGCATCGAGGGCAACTACGACGACGTGAACCGCTTCTGCTCCGAGCTGATCGGCGACCCGGCCGGCGAGGGCTGGGGCTTCGTCAACGTGAACCTGCGGCCGTACTACGCCGAGGGCTCCAAGACCCTGGCGTACGAGATCTGCGAGCAGCTCGGCTGGCGGCTGCCCGACCAGCTCGTGATCCCGATCGCCTCCGGCTCCCAGCTCACCAAGATCGACAAGGGCCTCCAGGAGCTGATCAGGCTCGGGCTCGTCGAGGACAAGCCGTACAAGATCTTCGGTGCCCAGGCCGAGGGCTGCTCGCCGGTCTCCACGGCCTTCAAGGCGGGCCACGACGTCGTACGGCCCCAGAAGCCGAACACCATCGCCAAGTCCCTCGCCATCGGCAACCCGGCCGACGGGCCCTACGTCCTCGACATCGCCCGGCGCACCGGCGGCGCCGTGGAGGACGTGACGGACGAGCAGGTCGTGGCCGCGATCAAGCTGCTGGCCCGCACCGAGGGCATCTTCGCCGAGACGGCGGGCGGCGTGACGGTCGGCGTCACGAAGAAGCTCATCGAAAGCGGCGCCCTCGACCCGGCGAAGACCACGGTCGTCCTCAACACCGGCGACGGCCTGAAGACCCTCGACGCGGTGGCCGGCACCGGCCTGACCGCCACCATCCGTCCGACCCTGGACTCCTTCCGAGAGGCTGGCCTCGCATGAGCGTGACCGTTCGCATCCCCACCATTCTGCGTACCTACACCGGCGGACAGGCCGAGGTCGCGGCCGAGGGCACGACCCTCGCCGAGGTCATCGAGGACCTGGAGAAGAACCACACCGGCATCGCCGCCCGCGTCCTGGACGACCAGGGCAAGCTGCGCCGGTTCGTGAACGTCTACGTCAACGACGACGACGTGCGTTTCGAGGAGGGCCTCGCGACCGTCACCCCGGACGGCGCGGGCGTCTCCATCATTCCGGCGGTGGCCGGCGGCTGCTGACCGCGCGATCGATCATTACCTTCGGTAATGACGGTCACCGAAGGTGCATCGGATTGCCCTCTCCGTGAGAGAAGCGGAGGGGGCAATTCTGTGTGATTGAGCGCGGTAGAGTTGGGGAACGCGCCCCCGGACCACCGAGGGTAAGCCCTCGATTCTGCTCCGCGGGCCCGATTAGAAGTAGCCAAAATACCCGGGCTTTCCGCGGCTTTTGTGTCTTTTATGGGGCCCGACTTGCCCTGAAGTCGGGTGAATTCTCCCCACATTCCGGATCGTTCGCGTCCAGAATTCTCGTCCAATTGACCTGTTGCAGACGGCAGTTGGACAGATACATTCAGCCGCGGTCGACGCGTTCCGGCGCACGCCCCCGACCGATTTGGGGGGTGAGGTCTGACCCGGGTCCGCGAAGTGTGGATCTGTGCAAGGGCCAGTAATAGGGGAGTTAGGCATGGCTCAGGGCACCGTCAAGTGGTTCAACGCGGAGAAGGGGTACGGCTTCATCGCGGTCGACGGTGGTGCGGACGTCTTCGTCCACTACAGCGCCATTCAGATGGACGGCTACCGCACCCTGGAGGAGGGCCAGCGGGTCGAGTTCGAGATCTCGCAGGGCCAGAAGGGTCCGCAGGCCGACATGGTTCGCGTCGCCGTCTGAACCTCTCTCGACCGAAGGGCCCGCACCTCGCACAGGGTGCGGGCCCTTCGGCATGCCCGGGTCCGGACCGTGTTCGCCTCCGGCTGACCCGCCCGCCGGGGCCCCGAGGCGCTTGCACTCGACCATGCCGAGTGCTAATCATTGGCGTTAGCACTCTGAAGGTGAGAGTGACAAAGAAGGACCGGGTCGGTGAGGCCCGCAGGCCACGTGGGGCAAGGAACCACAGGCCGGCGAGCCGTCCGTCGCGGGCGCGGGCGCGGTCCGAAGGAATCACCCCCAGTCCTGGAGGGACCACTTCACATGGCCAAGATCATCGCGTTCGACGAGGAGGCGCGGCGCGGCCTCGAGCGCGGCATGAACCAGCTCGCGGACGCCGTCAAGGTGACGCTCGGCCCCAAGGGTCGCAACGTCGTCCTCGAGAAGAAGTGGGGCGCCCCCACGATCACCAACGATGGTGTCTCCATCGCCAAGGAGATCGAGCTCGAGGACCCGTACGAGAAGATCGGCGCCGAGCTGGTCAAGGAAGTCGCCAAGAAGACGGACGACGTCGCCGGTGACGGTACGACCACCGCGACCGTGCTCGCCCAGGCCCTGGTCAAGGAGGGCCTGCGCAACGTCGCCGCCGGTGCCAACCCGATGGCCCTGAAGCGCGGTATCGAGAAGGCCGTCGAGGCCGTCTCCGCCGCCCTGCTGGAGCAGGCGAAGGACGTCGAGACCAAGGAGCAGATCGCCTCCACCGCGTCCATCTCCGCCGCCGACACCCAGATCGGCGAGCTGATCGCCGAGGCCATGGACAAGGTCGGCAAGGAAGGCGTCATCACCGTCGAGGAGAGCAACACCTTCGGTCTGGAGCTGGAGCTCACCGAGGGCATGCGCTTCGACAAGGGCTACATCTCCGCCTACTTCGCGACCGACATGGAGCGCATGGAGGCGTCGCTCGAGGACCCGTACATCCTCATCGCGAACTCCAAGATCGGCTCCGTCAAGGACCTGCTCCCGCTCCTGGAGAAGGTCATGCAGTCGGGCAAGCCGCTGCTGATCATCGCCGAGGACGTCGAGGGCGAGGCCCTGTCGACCCTGGTCGTCAACAAGATCCGCGGCACCTTCAAGTCCGTCGCCGTCAAGGCCCCGGGCTTCGGCGACCGCCGCAAGGCCATGCTCGGCGACATCGCCATCCTCACGGGCGGCGAGGTCATCTCCGAGGAGGTCGGCCTCAAGCTGGAGAACGCGACCCTGGACCTCCTGGGCCGCGCCCGCAAGGTCGTCATCACCAAGGACGAGACCACCATCGTCGACGGTGCCGGCTCCTCCGAGCAGGTCAACGGCCGGGTGAACCAGATCCGCGCCGAGATCGAGAACAGCGACTCCGACTACGACCGCGAGAAGCTCCAGGAGCGCCTGGCCAAGCTCGCCGGCGGCGTCGCGGTCATCAAGGCCGGTGCCGCCACCGAGGTGGAGCTCAAGGAGCGCAAGCACCGCATCGAGGACGCCGTGCGCAACGCCAAGGCGGCCGTCGAGGAGGGCATCGTCGCCGGTGGTGGCGTGGCCCTGCTGCAGGCCTCCCAGGTCTTCGAGAAGCTGGAGCTCGAGGGTGACGAGGCGACCGGCGCCAACGCCGTGCGCATCGCCCTGGAGGCCCCGCTCAAGCAGATCGCCGTCAACGCCGGCCTTGAGGGCGGTGTCGTGGTGGAGAAGGTGCGCAACCTGACCCCGGGCCACGGCCTGAACGCCGCGACCGGCGAGTACGTCGACCTGGTCGCCGAGGGCATCATCGACCCGGCGAAGGTGACCCGTTCCGCGCTGCAGAACGCCGCCTCCATCGCCGCGCTGTTCCTCACCACCGAGGCCGTCATCGCCGACAAGCCGGAGAAGGCCGCCGCGGCCGCTCCGGGCGGCATGCCGGGCGGTGACATGGACTTCTGATCGACCTCCGGTCGATCGACGTCCGTACCGAGGGCGGCACCTCCTGTTCAAGGCAGGAGGTGCCGCCCTCGGGCTTTGGCGTGCGCCCCGGACGTGTCCGGGGTCACAGACGACGGCTTCCGGGCGGGGAATGCTGACCTCGGTACGGCGGCTTACTTAAGCGTCTACAACAATGCGCACTCACATACCGCTGGGTTAGCAGTCTTCTGAGGAGCCCCCACGTGACCGTCGACACGCCCGCCACCTCCCGCGCGGCCCGGGTACTCTCCCGCCCCATCGCGCTCAACGGCCTCACCGTCCCCAACCGGATCGTGATGGCGCCGATGACCCGCATGTTCTCCCCGGGCGGCATCCCCGGCGAGGACGTGCGCTCGTACTACGCCCGCCGCGCCGCCGCGGGCGTCGGCCTGATCGTCACCGAGGGCACGTACGTCGGCCACGAGTCGGCCGGCCAGAGCGACCGGGTGCCGCGGTTCCACGGCGAGGAGCAGCTGGCGGGCTGGGCGAAGGTCGCAGAGGACGTGCACAAGGCCGGCGGCACGATCGTCCCGCAGCTGTGGCACATCGGCATGGTCCGCAAGGACGGCGACGCCCCCTTCCCGGACGCCCCCGCGATGGGCCCCTCCGGCCTGGTCACCGCGGGCGCCGAGCCCACCGGCAAGGCCATGACGCAGAAGGACCTCGACGACGTCATCGCCGCGTTCGCCCAGGCGGCCGCGGACGCCGAGCGCATCGGCTTCGACGGCGTGGAGATCCACGGCGCCCACGGCTACCTCGTCGACCAGTTCCTGTGGGAGGGCACCAACCGCCGCAGCGACGCCTACGGCGGCGACCCGGTGGCCCGCGCCAGGTTCGCCGCGGAGATCGTCGCGGCGGTCCGCGAGCGCGTCTCGGCCACCTTCCCCGTCCTCTTCCGCTACTCGCAGTGGAAGCAGCAGGACTACACCGCCCGGCTCGCCGAGACCCCCCAGGAGCTGGAGGCGATCCTCGCCCCGCTCGCCGCGGCCGGCGTCGACGTCTTCCACGCCTCCACCCGCCGCTACTGGCTGCCCGAGTTCGAGGGCTCCGACCTCAACCTCGCGGGCTGGACGAAGAAGCTCACGGGCAAGCAGACCATCACGGTCGGCTCGGTCGGCCTCGACGGCGACTTCACCGGCGCTTTCGTCGGCGAGGGCTCCCCGGTCCAGGGCATCGACAACCTGCTCGACCGCCTGGAGGCCGACGAGTTCGACATGGTCGCGGTCGGGCGCGCGCTGCTCCAGGACCCCGAGTGGGCGGCGAAGGTGCTCGGCGGCCGCGTCGACGAGCTGGCGCCGTACGACGCGGCGTCGATGAAGACGCTGAGCTGAGGCCTCAGATACCGCCGATGGTGCCGTTCAGCGGCTCGATGTCGACGCGCACCGGGGTGCCCCAGACGCGGAGCACCTCGTAGTCGGTGAACTCGTGCACGAGCCGGTACGCCATCGCCGGCCGTGCGCCGCGCCGCTGGGCGGCGAGGTAGGCCTCGGCCTCCCGGCGGTCCCGGCGCGGGGTCCCGCACAGCTGCCACTCCTGCCCGTTCCACAGCTCCGGCAGCCAGCGCTGCTGGGGTTGCGGGCGGTCGCCCCGGACGCCGTACCGCGAGGGCGCGGCGGCGACCGGCTCCGCCGGGCTCGGCCGGCCCTGGTACTCCGAGCGGCGGGCGGTCCGGCGCCGGGTCTCGCACAGCAGGCACAGATCGGGCGCGCTCTCGTCCACCGGGCCGTGCGGATGCTCCGCGCAGCGGGTCGCGGGGGCGTTCGTCCCGACGCTCTCCTCCAGCAGATCCAGCGCTCTGCGCAGATCCGCCCTGATCTCCCGCAGCCGCCCCTCCGGCGTGTCGGCGGCCAACGCCTCCCCGTGCTCCCCGAGCAACCGAAGCGCTCGCCCCAGGGCGGTCAGCTGGGCGTGATTCATGGTGGTGGGTTCCGGTCGTCGGCGAATTCCTTGTTCCCCAGTGTCCACGATGCCGCCGCGGAGCCGAGGCGGCTTCACGGGTGCTCCCCAAGGGGAGGCTGTGGTGGACTGCGTCCATGATGACGCCATCGGCACGTCTGCTGGACGCCCTCCAGCGCTTCAACGCGTCCCATCCCTGGGACCACAACGCCCACTACCACCCGTGGCTGCTCCGGCAGTTGCCCCGCCGGTTCGGGCGGGCCCTGGACGTCGGATGCGGCTCGGGGGATCTCGTACGCCTGCTCGCGCGCCGGGCCGAGCGGGTGGACGGCATCGACGCCGACCCGGAGATCCTGGAGCGGGCACGGGAGGCCACCGGCTCCACGGCGCGCGTCACGTACACCCTCGGCGCCGCCCCCGGCGAACTGCCGCCCGGCCCCTACGACGTCATCACCTGTGTCGCCGTACTGCACCACCTCCCCTTCGCCGAGACCCTCACCCGGTTCCGGGCGGAGCTGGCGCCCGGGGGGACGCTGGTCGTCGTGGGGTGCGCCCGGGACGAGGACGTGCGCGGGGTGCTCTCCGTGCCGCTCAACGCGCTGGCCGGCTGGGTGAAGAACCGGGGGCGGACCGCCGCACGGCGGCCCGTGAGCATGACCGCGCCCACCCGGCGACCGGAGATGGACTTCTCAGAGATCGCCGGGGAGGCGCGTCGGCTGTTGCCCGGGGTCCGGCTGCGGCGCGGGTTCTTCTGGCGGTACACCCTGGTCTGGCGCGCGTCGTGAGAGGGCGAGGTACGTCGTCAGGAAGCCGACCAGGTAGCCCGCGAGGAGGCCGCCCGCGTAGATCGCGACGGTGACCGCCGGGCCGCGGTTGCCGGACAGCAGGGGGAAGAGCGCCCAGCCCGAGGGGCCGATCGCCGTCGCGCCGACCTTGGTGCCGAGCATCGCGAAGGAGCCGATGAAGGCGCCGCCGGCCGCGCCGCCCGCGCAGGCCGTCAGGAAGGGGCGGCCGAGCGGAAGGGAGACGCCGTAGACCAGGGGTTCGCCGATGCCGAGGAGGCCGGCGGGCAGGGCCGAGCGGATCGTCGTACGCAAAGAGGTGTGGTGGCGGAGGCGGAGGTACACCGCCAGGGCCGCGCCCACCTGGCCCGCCCCCGCCATGGACAGCAGCGGGAGCAGGACGGTGTAGCCCTGCTGCTGGATCAGCGTGGCGTGGACGGGGATCAGGGCTTGGTGGAGGCCCAGCACGACCAGGGGGAGGAAGAGGCCGCCCAGGAGGAGGCCGGCCGGCGCGCCCGTCGTGGCCAGGAGCCGGTTCGCGGCCGTGCCGATCGCCGTGGCCACCGCGCCCGCCGTGTACATCAGGCCGTAGAGCGTGACCAGGCCGGGCACGAGGACGGTCACCGCCGGGGTGAGCAGGACGTCGAGGGCGTCGGGGACGCGGCCCCGGCAGAACCTCTCCACCCGGGTGGCCAGGAACGCCGCCGCCAGGGCGCCGAGCACCCCGCCCTGGCCGGGGGCGAGGTGCACCCCGAAGGCCGTCACCTTCGCCACGCCCGGGTACACGACCACCGCGGCCACCGCCGCGCCCAGCACCGGCGTACCGCCGAACTCCTGCGCCGTGTGGTAGCCGACGAACACCGCGAGCAGCGCCATGAAGGCCGACGCCACCGTGGTGAGCGCGGGGGTCAGGCCGGGGAGCCAACCGGCGTTCTGGAGCACGCCGTTGACGCCCGCGAGGATGCCGCAGCCGATCAGGGCGGGGATGAGCGGGACGAAGACGTTCGCGACCCGGCGCAGGGCGGTTCTGAAGGGGGTGGCGTCGCGGCGGCGCAGCCCCTCCTCCAGGGCCGTTTCGGACGGGGCCTGCCGTACCGCCCGCGCCCGCACCTCCGCCGTCACCGCCTCCACCACCCCCGGCCCCAGCACGATCTGCCACGCGTCCCCGTCCTCCACCACTCCCAGCACCCCCGGCACCGCCCGCAGCCCCGCCCCGTCCGCCGCGCCGGGGTCCGCGAGGGACAGCCGCAGCCGGGTCATGCAGTGGGTCGCGGAGGTGACGTTGGCCGGGCCGCCGACGTGGGCGAGGACGGCGGTCGCGGTGGAGGCGGGGTCCGTGTGCACCCCCCGAGCGTGCGCGTCAGCCGGTCGCGCGGGCGAGCGCGGCGCGCAGACGGCCGCCGGAGTCCTCCAGAAGGCGGGCGGCCGTCGGGCCGTCGACCTCGGCCAGCAGGACGAGGATCGCCCTCTTCACCTCGCCCCCCGACTCGGTCAGCGCCCGCTCGATCTCCGCGTCGCCCGCGCCGGTGGCCAGCGCCACGATCCGCCGGGAGCGCGCCCGCAGCTTGGCGTTGGAGGCGCGCACGTCGACCATCAGGTTCCCGTAGGTCTTGCCGAGCCGGATCATCGTGATGGTCGACAGCATGTTGAGGACGAGCTTCTGCGCGGTGCCCGCCTTGAGCCGGGTCGAGCCGGTGATCAGTTCGGGGCCGACGACGATCTCGATGCCGTGCTCGGCGGCGGCCGCCAGCGCGCTGTGCTCGTTGCAGGCGAGCCCGATGGTCAGGGCGCCCTGCGCGCGGGCGTGCTCGACCGCGCCGACGGCGTACGGGGTGCGGCCCGACGCGGAGACGCCGACCACCGTGTCCTCGGGGGTGAGCTTGAGCGCGTCGAGGTCGGCGCGGGCCAGCTCGCCGGAGTCCTCCGCGCCCTCCACGGAGGAGACCATCGCCTCGGGGCCGCCCGCGATCAGGCCGACGACCTGGGCGGGATCGGTGTTGAAGGTGGGCGGGCACTCGGAGGCGTCCAGGACGCCGAGGCGCCCGGCGGTGCCCGCGCCGGCGTAGATCAGGCGTCCGCCGCGGGTCATCCGCGCGGCCACCGCGTCGATGGCGGCGCAGATGTGGGGGAGCTGTCCGGCGACGGCGCCGGGCACGCCCGCGTCCTCGCCGTTCATCAGTCTGGCGATGTCGAGGGTGGGCAGGCGGTCGATGTCGGCGAGTTCGGGTCGGAAGGCCTCGGTGGTCAGCGAGGCCAGCTGGCTGCGCAGGTCATGGGAGGTCATGGGAGCGGCTCTCTCGGTCTCGAATGCCGGTTGGTGTTCCCCCGGTGCCGGTGCTCACCCGACGTCGACGCCGGTGCTCACCTGGATTTGCTGCGGTGCCGGTGCGCCAGCGCCTCGTACGACGCGGCCAGCGAGGGCGCCGCCGTCTCGTACGTGCGCTGGGCCACTCCCACGAACAGGCAGTCCACCACGAGCAGTTGGCTGGTCCGCGAGGACATCGCGGCCGGCCGCAGCTCGGTCTCCCGTGAGGTGGACGTGGTCAGTACGTGGTCGGCGTACTGGGTGACCGGTGAGTCGGGGCGGCCGGTGATGGCCACCGTGGTCGCCCCGTGCTCGAAGGCGACCCGCAACGGCTCGATGACGTCCCCCGTCGAGCCGGAGTGGGTGATCGCGATCGCCACGTCGCCCGAGCGGAGCTGGACGGCGTTGGTCACGGCGAGGTGCGGATCGCTGTGCGCGTGCGCTATGAGCCCTATGCGCAGCAGCTTCTGGGTGAGGTCCTGGGCGACGAGCCCGGACGCCCCTATGCCGTACACATCGGTGCGGCGGGCGCCGGCGAGCGCGGTGACGGCCGCGCCGAGCTGGCCGGTGTCGAGTCCGGCGGCGGTGTCGGCGAGGGTCTGCTGCTCCTCGTAGGCCAGTTTGGCGACGACATCGGCGATCGGGTCGTCCACGGCGATGTCGGTGGTGATGGCGGGCGCCCGCCCGGACTGCTGCTGGGCGGCCAGGCCCGCGAGGGCGAGCCGCAGGTCCCGGTAGCCGGGGTAGCCGAGCAGCCGCGCGGTGCGCACGACCGTGGCCTCGCTGGTGCCGGTCAGTTCGGCGAGGCCGGTGACCGTGAGGGCGGCGCAGCCGGCCGGGTCGTTCGCCACGGCCTCGGCGACGCGCTGCATGGACCGGGTCATCGACGGAGCGAGGGTGCGCACCTTGGCGGCGAGCGAGCCCACCGGACTGCCGAAACTTTCCTTCACGTCCTGGGTCACCTCTGAAAGATATTTTCGGTTCGGTGTCCGGGTCAAGAGTGCGCACAATGGGTTGTATGGAGCCCATCACCCCCCTTGAACAGGCCCTGCACGCGGCCCGCGCCCTGGTCCTCGCCGATCTGGTCGCGGGCCGTGTGGCGGAGGCGGACGTGGTCTCGCTGGTCGAGGACTCCGTGGCGCAGCGGCGCTGGTGGGTGGAGCAGTGGCCGGACGGCATGCGCTACGTGGCCGGACTGGTCGCACAGGACGTCCAGGACGCGCTGCTCGAACGGTACGGTCGCTGGCCGCTGTGCCCGGTCTGCGGCTCCGGCGACCCGCACGCGCTGGACGTGGAGCCGGAACTGGGCCCCGACCCGCACTGGGTCTGCCACCAGGCGGGCGTGAAGGTCGCGGCGGTCGGCTCGCTGGGCTCCGCCGTCGGCGGGGCGCCGTCCTCGTGAGGCGCCCGTGACGGTGTACATCGACCCGCCCACCTGGTCGGGTCACGGCCGCCTGTGGTCGCACCTGGTGAGCGATGTGTCGTACGACGAACTGCGGCTGTTCGCGGACGGGTTGGGGGTGCCCCGGCGGGCCTTCGAGCGCGATCACTACGACCTTCCGTCGCACCGGTACGGCGACGCGGTGGCGGCCGGTGCGGTGGAGGTCAGCAGCCGCGAAGTGGTGCGGCTGCTGCGGGAGTCGGGACTGCGGCGGCCCAAGGGGCTGGTGCGGCGGGGGATTTCCTAGGCGCGTGTCAGGAGCGCAGCTCGTACGCCACGAGCCGGTCGTCGATCGCGCCGACCGGGTCGAACCCGGCGCGGGTGAGGACCGCCTGGGAGGCGGTGTTGGCCGCCTGCGCCCTCGCGTGCACGGTCCGTACGTCGTCGCGGGCCAGCGCCCACCGGGCCAGCGCGCGCAGTGCCTCCGTGGCGTAGCCCCGGCCGCGGGCGGCCGCGCAGACGTTGTAGCCGATCTCCACGCGCCCGTCCTCGTCCGGGGTGCCGTGGAAGCCCAGGGCGCCGACCGCGCGGTCGTCCTCCGCGCGGACGAGGGCGAAGGTGGTGAACTCGGGCCGGTGGACGCCCGCTTCGTAGGCCGTCAGCAGCATCCTGGCGGCGTCCCGTGTGCCCTGCTCGGGGCCGCCCTCGATCCAGTCGAAGCCGCCGTCGCCGTCGAGGACGAGATCGCGGGCGGCGGCCGGGCGGACGCCGGTGAGGACGAGGCGTTCGGTGGGCAGGACGAGGTTGTTGTGCCAGCGCCACTCGGTGACCGGGGCCCGGCCGTGCAGCTCGCCCCGGCCGGTCGCCCACAGCAGGGTCGACCAGGGCTCGGGGCCGGGCCGCACGTGCGGGAAGATCGTGGCCAGGACGGAATCGGCGAGTTCGGCGGACGGCTCGTAGGGGAGACCGAGGCCCTCGGCCATGTCGTGGGTGTGCAGCAGGACTTCGGCCACGCCCATCGCGGCGAAGCCCACGCGGTCGGCGCTGCGGAACGGGTAGGGGTGGAAGGCCCGGACACCGGGCGGGGCGGTGGCCACGGCGGCGGCGAGCAGCGCGCCGGTGGCCTCGACGACCTGGAGCAGCCCCGCGTTGTCGGTGCCCTCGTCCGGCTTCAGGGCGAAGGGCACATAGGCGTCCTGGGCGCGCCCGGCCAGATTGGCGGCATACGCGACGAGGTCGTCGGCGACGTGCACGGCGGTGGTGTGGCAGTCCCACTCCACCCGCCCGGCGCGTACGCTCCGCCAGTCCCGGTCAATCGCCTTGCGCAGTACGGCCAGGCACCCCGCCACGGCCTCGGTCACATGATCCCCGCTCATCGGTCGCATGGGCGCACCCTAGGCCGGGGACGCCCTCACGGCGACAGCATTTCCAGCTCGGCGGCGAGGTTGTAGCGGGCCGTGGCCTCCCAGTGCTCCCGGCCGTAGGGGGTGTGGAACAGCCTCGGCAGGGCGGCGAGTTGGCGCAGGACGGCGCAGCGGCCCTGCCGGAAGGCGTCGTTCGGGACGAAGTGGTACTCCTCGCGCACCTCGGCGGTGTAGGCGGCGTACGCCGACGGGGGCGCCGCCAGGATCGCGAGGTCCGCGTCGCACAGCACCCGGCCGTCGCGGTCGTCGTCGGCCGGATCGTGCGTGACGGTCAGCCGGACGAGCCGGGCCACCTCCCGGGTCTTCGCCTCCGGCACCCCGGCCTCGGGCAGCGCGCGCTCGGCCAGCCGTGCCGAGCGCTCCTCGTTCTCGGAACGCTCCGGGAGGTAGACGGCGTCGTGGAACCAGGCGGCCAGGCGTACGACGTCCGGGTCGGCCGCGTACTCCTGGAGCGCGTCGACGTGGTCGAGCACGGCGGTGAGGTGGGCCAGGGTGTGGTAGCGGCGCTGGGGTTCCCGCCAGCGGGCGAGGAGGTCGTCCGCGTAGGGGGCGGGGTCCGGGCCGCCCTCGGGGGAGCGGGCGGCGTCCAGGGCGCGGGCGAAGCGGAGGCGGAGGGCGTCGAGGTCGGCCATGGGCCCATTCTCGCGTGGCGCCCGTCCGGCGGGGCACCGGCGCGGGCCGGCGGCGTACTGGCGCCCGCCCGGCGGCGTACCCTTAAATTGGACTAGACCTCTATTGGATCTCTGGCCGCGACGAATGGGGTGCCATGAGCAAGCGTGCAGTCCTGGAGGTGATCGCCCTCGACGTCGAGGACGCGGTCGCCGCCCAGGCGGGAGGCGCGGACCGCCTGGAGCTGGTCACCGAGATGGCCGCCGACGGGCTCACCCCGTCCGCCGCCACCGTCGCCGGCATCCGTGCCGCCGTCGACATCGACCTGCGCGTGATGCTGCGCCTCGCGGACGGGTTCGCGGCCGGTGACGTGGCGCGGCTGCTCCGGGTGGCGCAGGAGATGCGGGAGGCGGGCGCCGACCAGTTCGTGCTGGGGTTCCTCGACGCGGACGGCGGGGTGGACCTGGCCGCCGTGGAGCGGGTGGCCGACGCGCTGGAGGGCTGCCGGTGGACCTTCCACCGCGCCATCGACCGGGCCGCCGACCGGGACGTCCTGCGCAAGCAGCTCGCGGGCCTGCCCGGCCTCGACACGTACCTCACCGCGGGCGCCGCCACCGGCGTGGACGAGGGGGCGCCGACCCTGCTGGCCGAGTCCGCCCGCCGCGGTGAACCGGGCTACGGCCCGACCATCCTCGTCGGCGGCGGTCTCCGCCTCGACCACGTCCCGCCCCTGCTCGCCGCCGGCCTCGACGCCTTCCACATCGGCGGCGCGGCCCGCCCGCAGGGCTGGCACGGGCCGGTGTCGGAGGGCGCGGTCAAGGAGTGGCGGAGGGTGCTGGACGGCGCGGCCGGCTGGTCCCGGGGTCCCTGCGGCACGTGCGAGCCGTCGCGGTGACGCGCGGGGTGGCCGCTAGTCGACGTCCACCGGGCCGTCGTCCGACTTCTTCTCGCGGCGGGCGTCGAGCTGGAGCAGGCCGTTGCCCCGGGCCCCCTCGGAGCGGTTGCCGTCCGACTCCTGGCCGCTGAGGTTCTGGCGGACCGAGTCGAGGATCGTCAGGCCCTGGGAGACCAGGCCGGCCGCGATCTCGCCGAGGCCGTCCGCGCCGTTCAGGACGTTGACGTTGGCGCCGGCCAGACCGCCGGCCGCCTCCTTCACGATCTGCGGCAGCTGGTCGATCAGCATCCGGTCCAGCGCGACACGGTCGTACGACGCCGCTGCCTCGGCCTGGATCTTCATCCGCTGGGCCTCGGCCGCCGCGAGGATTTTGACCCGCTCGGCCTCCGCCTCGGCCGGCCTCACGACCTCGGCCACCAGCTGCTGCTGCCGCAGCAGCGCCTGGCGCTGGGCCAACTCGGTCTGCGCGTCCAGCACTTCCTGCTGCGCGTGCGCCTGCGCCAGCGGACCGGCCTGCGCGGCCTGCGCCTGCGCCCGGTCCACCTCGGCCGAGTACTCGGCCTTGACGACGGCGGTCTGCCGGGCGTACTCCGCCTGCCGGCGCGCCGCCTCCTGCTCGGCCTCCACCGCGGCCTGCGTGGCCTGCGCCTGCGCGATCTGCGCCTGGCGCCGGATGGCCGCCTTGTGCGGGGCGGACATCGCCTCGATGTAACCGGTGTCGCCGTCGTCGATCGACTGGATCTGCAGCGAGTCCACGATCAGGCCGATCTTGGCCATCTCCATCTTGGAGGTGTCCAGCACCTCGGCGGCCAGCTTCTGCCGCTCGGTGACGATCTCCTCGACGGTCATCGAGCCGATGATGGCGCGCAGGTGGCCGGCGAAGATCCGGCCGGTGAGCACCGACATCTGGTCCTGGTCGGAGAGGAAGCGCTGACCGGCGTTGATGATGCTCTCGTGGTCGTTGCCGACCTTGAAGGCGATGACGGCACGCACGTGCAGGGCGATGCCCTGCTTGGTCACGCAGGTCTCGGTCACCTCCGACTCGCACATCGCCAGCGAGAGGAAGCGGGTCTTGCGGAAGAACGGGACCACGAACTTGCCGTGGCCCGTCACCACTCGGAACGGCGCGCCCCCCAGTCCCCGTCGTCCGCCCGAGATCAACATCGCCTCGTCCGGCGCGGGTACGCGGTATCCGAACATCTTCTCGTACTCCTCAGCAGGCGTCGGCGGCGTCGCCGCCGAGCGCGTCCAATGGATCTGCCCATTCGATGACGCCGATCTCGCGGCATCCTCGCGATTCGATCACGAGGACCGTCGCACCCGGCGGCAGGGGATCCTCCGACCAGGCGAGAAACGTCTCGGAACCGCCCCTGACCCGGACCAGCACCTCGCCGGGCCCGGCGGATCCACGTGTTCCGATAAGGACCTTCCCCGTACGGCCGATCACGGCCTCGTCCTGCGGCATCACCGGCCGTCCTCCTCGCCCTGGCCTCAGGATTCCGACGATAGCCCCCGTCGGGCCGGGGACCAACGGGCGGGAGGTCACATCCCGTGCACGGGCTCCGCAAGCTGCTCCGGCAGGGGCGCCGCGTGGGTCACGACGAGGCCGGAGACCGCTCGGGTGAGGGCCACGTACAGGCGGCGCAGGCCCGTGCGCTCGTCCGGTTCGCCGTCGACGACCGCCCGGGGTTCGTCCAGGACCACGTAGTCGTACTCCAGACCCTTGGCGAGCGAGGCCGGTACGAGGGTCAGCCGCGTCTCGCGGGTCGTCTCCTCGCCCGGCGCGAGATATCCGATCCCCGCGGCGGTGAGCGCCTCGGCCAGCGCGGGGATCCGGGCGTCGGCGGCGATCAGCCCGGTCGAGCCCTCGTTGGCCAGCAACTCCCGGCACGCGGCGATGACCTGGTCGGCGACGACGGCCTGGTCCGCGGCGTCGGTCCGGTCCGCCGGGCCGACCGTACGGACCTCGAAGAAGCCCGGGTTCTCGCGCACCGAGGCGACCGGGGTGAGGCCCGGGGCGATGTGCGGGAGCAGCCGGGAGGCATACGTGATGACGTCGGTCGGCACACGGAAACCGGCCGTCAACTCCTCGATCACGCCTTCCTGTTTGCCCAGGTGGCCCAGCGCCTCCTGCCAACTGCGCGTCGCCCAGGGCGTCGTGCCCTGCGCGAGGTCGCCGAGGACGGTCGCGCTGCCCGTGGTGCAGCGGCGGCCCACCGCCCGGTACTGCATGGGGGAGAGGTCCTGCGCCTCGTCCAGGACGACATGGCCGAGCGAGTGCGTGCGCTGGACGAGGTCGGCCGCCTCGTCGATCAACACCGCGTCCGCGGCGGACCACTTGGCCGACTTCACGCTGCGGGCCGGCTTGGTCCACAGGATCGCCTTCTGCTCGTCCTCGTCCAGCAGCCCGGCCGCGTGCTCGGCGAGGAACTCCGGCTCGCCGAGCAGCCGCAGCACCAGCTTCGCCGGGTCGACGGCCGGCCAGATCGCCTTCACGGCCGCCTTCACCGCGCTGTTGCGCGCCACCGCGTCCTGCACCCGGTCGTCCGGCGCCTCCCCGGCCCGCTCCATCTGCACCAGCACCGCGTGCGCGATCCGCTGCGGCAGGGCCTCGCGAGCGGCGCCGTACCGGATCTCCCGGTCCAGCAACTGCCGTACCAGCTCCTCCAGTTCGTACGCCGGGACCCGCCAGCGCCGCGAACCGCGCACGACCAGCACCGGTTCCGTCGGCGGGGTCACGTACGAGTACAGGGCCCGGCGCAGCACCTCGGCCATCCGGGCGTCGCCCTTGACCACCGCGGCGGCCGCGTCGTCCGTGCCGCGTACCTCCACATGGGCCACCAGGTCGTCCACGGTGGCCTGCTGCACGGCCAGCTCGCCCAGTGCCGGCAGCACCTGCTCGATGTAGTGCAGGAAGGACTTGTTCGGGCCGATGACCAGGGTGCCGGTGCGGGCGAGGCGCTCGCGGTGCGCGTACAGCAGGTACGCCACCCGGTGCAGGCCGACGGCGGTCTTCCCGGTGCCGGGGCCGCCCTGGACGCAGACGGTGCCGCCGAGGCCGCTGCGGACGATCTCGTCCTGCTCGGGCTGGATGGTGGCGACGATGTCCCGCATCGGGCCGACGCGCGGACGCTCGATCTCCTGCTGGAGCAGCTTGCTGGTGGTGGCCGCCTCGGCCGGGTCGGACAGCCGCTCGTCCTCGTACGCGGTCAGCTCGCCGCCGGTGTAGCCGAAGCGGCGGCGCAGCCCGATGTCCATCGGGTCCTTCTTGGACGCCCGGTAGAACGGCTGGGAGACCGGGGCGCGCCAGTCGATGACCATGGGGTCGCCGTCGGCGTCGTGCACGTGCCGGCGTCCGATGTAGAACTGCTCGCCCTCGGCGCCCTCGGCCTGCTCCGCGCCCGGGGCGTGCAGGTAGTCGAGCCGGCCGAAGAACAGCGGGGTGTCGCTGAGGTCGGCCAGCGCCTTGATGCGGTCGTCGATCTGGCGGCTGAGCACCGCGGCGTTGACCCAGTTCGCGGTGACGTCCCGGATGTCCAGCGCCTCCACGTCCTCGCGCATGGCACGCAGGGCGGCGCGGGAGGACGCGAGGTGGGAGCGCTCGCGGGAGAGGGGGTCGGTGGCGGGGTCGGCTGCCTGGTCGTGGGCGGACGTGGACAAGGGGGTGCCTCCGGTGGGCCTGCTGCGTGGCGGTACGACGGTGACGGGTGTCGCCGTGACGACATTGCCGTCCGGTTCCGGCCGGACGGCGGCTCTCCGCGGAGGGGAGGCGGGCAAGGGACGGGATTTTAGTGAGGCGGCGGGGGGAACGCCAACGGATTTGGCGCGAGCCGCTTTCCGGCCATTTCCCGGGGACCACGTGCCGCGGGGTTCTCCCTTGTCCCCTAGGGGATGCGGGTGGGCCGGCGTAGGGGTCGCGTCCACCTGTGGGCGCGGTTCAAGGCCTCCGGAACTGGACCCCTGGACCGATACCGCGAAAGGCATCGGAGTTCCACCATGGAGTCATGAGCGCAGCAACCGTTTCCCCCTCCCCTCCCCGGCCCCCGACCGGAGCCACGGCCGTGGACGGCGCTCCGCGCCACTTCCTCGGCAGTGCCCTGCGCGCGCTGAAGGTGTTCGCGGAGGCGGCGTTCGGCGTCGTCATCCTCGGCGAGTACGGCGAGGAGGCGGGCATACGCCGCGTGTGACGGCGCCCCCCCCGGCTCGTCAGCCCTCGGTCTCCGAGAGGATCTCGTCCGCGTCCATGATCCGGTAGGCGTAGCCCTGTTCGGCCAGGAAGCGCTGGCGGTGGGCGGCGAAGTCCTGGTCGATGGTGTCGCGGGCCACGACCGAGTAGAAGTGCGCCTGGTGCCCGTCGGCCTTGGGCCGCAGCACCCGGCCGAGCCGCTGGGCCTCCTCCTGGCGGGAGCCGAAGGTGCCGGACACCTGGATGGCGACCGTGGCCTCGGGCAGGTCGATGGAGAAGTTGGCGACCTTGGACACCACCAGCACGTTGATCTCGCCCTCGCGGAAGGCGTCGAAGAGCTTCTCGCGCTGGGCGTTGGAGGTCTCGCCCTTGATGACCGGGGCGTCCAGGTGCTCGCCCAGCTCGTCGAGTTGGTCGATGTACTGACCGATCACGAGGATCTGCTGGCCGGTGAACCGGCGGACGATCGCCTCCGTGACCTTCCGCTTGGTGTCCGTGGTGGCACAGAAGCGGTACTTCTCCTCCGTCTCGGCCGTGGCGTACGCCAGCCGCTCGGACTCCGTCAGGTTCACCCGGACCTCGACGCAGTCGGCGGGCGCGATGTAGCCCTGCGCCTCGATCTCCTTCCAGGGCGCGTCGAACCGCTTGGGCCCGATCAGGGAGAACACGTCCGACTCGCGGCCGTCCTCGCGCACCAGCGTGGCGGTCAGCCCCAGCCGCCGCCGTGCCTGGAGATCGGCGGTGAACTTGAAGACGGGAGCCGGCAGCAGATGCACCTCGTCGTAGACGATCAGTCCCCAGTCCCGGGAGTCGAACAGCTCCAGGTGCGGATAGACGCCCTTCCGCTTGGTCGTCAGCACCTGGTACGTGGCGATGGTGACCGGGCGGATCTCCTTGCGGGTCCCGCTGTACTCGCCGATCTCGTCCTCGGTCAGCGAGGTCCGCTTCACCAGCTCGTGCTTCCACTGCCGGGCGGAGACGGTGTTGGTCACGAGGATCAGGGTGGTCGACTTCGCCTCGGCCATGGAGGCCGCGCCCACCAGCGTCTTGCCCGCGCCGCAGGGCAGCACCACGACACCGCTGCCACCGTGCCAGAAGTTCTCCACGGCCTGCTTCTGGTAGGGCCGCAGGGTCCAGCCGTCCTCGCGCAGGTCGATGGGGTGCGCCTCGCCGTCCACGTAGCCGGCGAGGTCCTCGGCCGGCCAGCCGAGCTTCAGCAGCGTCTGCTTGATCTGCCCGCGCTCGGAGGGGTGCACCACGACCGTGTCCGGGTCGATCCGCGCGCCGACCAGCGGGGCGATCCGCTTGGACTTCAGGACCTCCTCAAGCACCGGCCGGTCCGTGGTGGTCAGCACGAGCCCGTGCGCGGGGTGCTTGGAGAGGGTGAGGCGGCCGTAGCGGTCCATCGTCTCGGCGACGTCCACGAGCAGCGCGTGCGGCACGGGGTAGCGGCTGTACTGCACCAGCGCGTCCACGACCTGCTCCGCGTCGTGCCCCGCGGCCCGCGCGTTCCACAGCCCGAGCGGGGTCACCCGATAGGTGTGGATGTGCTCGGGCGCCCGCTCCAGCTCGGCGAACGGCGCGATGGCCCGCCGGCAGTCGTCGGCCCGCTCGTGGTCGACTTCCAGGAGCAGGGTCTTGTCGGACTGTACGATCAGTGGACCATTCACGCGTGGCACACCCTTTCCACTACGGCCTCCACGACGGCCAAACGTCCAGTGTGCCCCATCCGGCCGCGATCACGGCGGGCCGTGGGCCGACTCGGTCCGCCCCGGTCAGTCCTCGGCGAGTTCCGCGACCCCGGTGATGCGGTGCAGCGGGTAGGTGCGGACCTCGTCCGCCGTGTGGTCGTAGGCGGTCACGAAGCCGCCCTCCACGCGGATCGGGGCGATGACGCGCTGGCTGGCGGCCCCCTCGGCGTTGACGTAGCCGATCCACAGGGAATCTCCGGTGAGCACGGCGGCCTGCACGGTGGCCAGGGTGTCGGCGGAGGAGGTGCGGGGCAGCTCACCGGCGGCCGGGTCCGTGCCGGTCTGCTTGCGGGGGGTCGTGGCGGCCAGATCGCCGGCCCGGATCGCGCGGATCGCGGCCGTGAGGAGCGTGGGGTCGGGCGGCGGCGGACCGTCGGGCACCGGTTCGGGCGCGGTCCGCGGCGGGGTGCGATGGGCGTGGGCGCGGGTGATCAGGACATCGCCCTCGGCGGACTCGGCGGCGGGCGCGAAGCCCATCGCGCGCAGGCCTTCCAGCAGGGCGGCCGGGTCGGACTGGGCGGCCAGCACGGTCGGGGCGAGGCGGCGCAGGCGCAGGGCGGTGGCGCGCTTGTCGGCGAGGATCTCGTTCAGCAGGGCGTCGTCGTCGCAGCGGACGTAGGCCGAGGCGGCGCCGACCCGCAGATGGCCGTGCTTGCGGGCCACGTCGTCGATCAGGTAGGCGAGCGGCTGCGGGACCGGGGTGCGCGAGTGCCGGGCCAGGAAGTCGTGCAGATCGGCGGCGGCCCGCCCGGCGTCCAGGGCGCGGCGCACCGACGCCGGTGTGAACCGGTACACCGTCGCGCCGCCCTTCGACTCGACGTCCGCGAGCACGCCCAGCATCTCCGCGAGCGGCCGCTCCAGCGGCCCCGGCGCGACGGCCGTCAGGTCGGCCTGGAGGAGGACGTGGTCGAGGGGTTCGGGGAGGAGCGGGGCGAGGAGACGGGCCGCGGCGGCGGTGGCGGCGGCTTGTTCGGTGGGGGAGAGGGGAGCGGGGGCGTGAAGGGGGGCGGGGGCCGCGGGGGTGGCGGGGGACGCGGGGGTGGCGGGGGCGGTCGCGCGGTGGCGGACGGGGAGCTTGGCGCCGGGGCCGGGGGGTTCGGCCGTGTCGGCGCCGGCCGGGCCTGCCGTGCCGGTGGGGCTGCCCGCGCCGTGAGGGGTGCCGCCGGGGACTGCCGTGCCGCCGGTGTCCGTCGAGTCGGCCGTGCCCGCCGCCGGTGCGCCCAGCAGCGCCCTGCCGTGGCCGGACAGCGCGCCCCGGCCCGTGACGCCCAGCAGTTCCGCCTCCGTGAGGGTCCAGCGGGCGAGGCGGGTGCGGAGGTCTTCGGCGGGGGTGCCCCGGCCGGGGCGGGAGGCGCTCGCGGCGCCCCGCAGGGGGCGTTCCCAGTGGAGGCGGGCCAGCACGGACTCGGGGTCGGGGGCGGTGCCCGCGGGGAGGCCGGCCAGCAGGGTCAGGACCCGGTGCCGTACCTCGGGCGCGGCCGAGCGGTCGAGGCCGGGGCCGAGCGCGGAGAGGGTGCGGTCCTTCGCGTCCCGGCCGCCGACCAGGCCCGGCGACCGGGTGGCCGTCAGCCAGGACCGGGCGAGCAGCGCCCAGCGTTCGGCCGGGGGCCGCTCCAGCCACTCGTCGTAGAAGGGGGTGGCGGCGTACCGCTCGTCGGCCTCGCCGTCGGAGGCCAGCAGGCCCGCCGCATAGGCCAGTTCGATCCAGAACGCGGCGACCGGTTCGGGCGCGTCCAGGGCGACGGCGGTCCGCTTGAGATCGCGCACGCTGAGGCCCCCGGCCCGCAGTACCGCGGGGCCGCCCTCGTCCCAGTCCTTCAGCAGCTCCTCGACGGTGGCGAGCGCGGTGTGCGCCTGCCCGGCCGCCGTCGCGTCCACACCCTGTGGACGGTGGGTCGCGGTCGGCTCCACCGCGGGCGGCAGCGGCTCGGGCCGCCGGTGGGCGCGGCCCGCGCGCAGGTGCAGGGCCACCTCGCGGGGCAGTACGACGGTGCCGGGAGCCGTCGGCAGCAGCAGGCCCCGGTCGAGGAGCCAGCGCAGATGGGCGGCCGGTTCCGGGGTGACCTGCCCGTACGGCGGCCCCCACACCAGCCGGGACAGCACCTCCAGGGAGCCCTCCGGTGCCCCGGCGAGCAGCCCGGCCATCTTCTCGCGATCGGTGAACAGCGCGGTCAGCGCGGTCACCGCCGACACCGAGTCATGGGTCGAGGCCAGCCCCGCCGTGGTCACGATCTCCTGGATCCGCCCCGGCGACATGCCGGAGGTGGCCTCGTGCACGGTCGGTCCGAGCCCGGTCGGCGAGGGGTGCTGCGGGGACGGCGCGAGCAGCTCGCGGGCGGTGCGCACCAGGCGCAGCCGGTCGTCGTCGCCCCACACCAGTGCCTGCTCGCGCAGGGTGCCGAGAGCGCGGGGGAGCGCGGCGGCCACCGTCTCGTCCCCGGCGTCCCCGGCCATCAGCCCGAGCAGGGTGGCGTCCGAGGCCGGGTCGGGGGCCACGGCCAGAGCCTCGGCGGTCTGCAGGGCGAAGCGGTCCAGCCGTTCCAGGGCCCGCAGCACCGAGGCCCGGGTGCCGGCCCGGGTGGCCAGCTGGGTCAGATCGGTGGGGACGGGCGTGATGAGGTCCGGGCGGCTGCGCAGCAGCGCGGCCAGGGAGGCGTCGTCCCTGGCGCGGAGCGCCTCCGCGAGGGACCGAGGGGCTGGGCTGGCCTCTTGGCTCATCCGGCCAACGGTAGCGGGTTGCCTGCGGTGGTTCAGCCGTGGCGGGCACGGGCTCGCTCTGCGCTACCGTCCTCACGGGGTTTCAGTCGGCGTCACCCCGGAGGGATTCCGTGGGCATCGAAAGCGACAAGGTCGTCTACGAGTATCTGAGCCGCGTCGGGGACGTCGCTGCGCAACGGCAGCTGCCGTCGTCCACGCGCATGCGGCTGGTCTCGGAGCTGCGCAACGAGATCGACCGCGACCGGGCCAGGGCGACGGTGGACAGTCCCGCCGCGGTCCGCCGCATCCTGGAGCGGCTCGGTACGCCGGACGAGGTGGTCGAGGCCGCGGGCGGCACCGGGCCGGTGGACGGCGCCGGCCGCCCGTCCGCCGCCGTACCGGCGCAGCCCGCGCCACGGGAGCGGGAGGCCGCGGCACCGCCCGAGGAGCGTCCGAGGGGTCTTCGGCGTGTCGTACCCCGCCCGCGGCCCACCGAGCCCCGGTCCGAGCCGTCCGTGCCGCGGGACGTGCCGACCCCGCCGCACATCGCCGCCGCGCACGAGCTGGGCGACCCGGACGCGGCGCCCGACTGGTGGCGGCTGGCCGACGGTGCCTTCGGCGGGGCCAGGAACAGCCCCTTCCTGGACACCGATCCGGTGCCGGGCTTCGTCGGCGGCGTGGAGATCCCGGATCTGCTGCGACGGCCGCCGCACGAGACGGAGAAGGCGCGGCAGGAGGCCGCCGGAGAGCCCGCGGCGGAGAAGGCCGCCCCCGCCCCCGCGCCCGCCCGGCGCTTCGGCCTGTTCCCGCGCCGTGCCCCCGCGACCGCCCCCGCCGCCGAGGCCGCGGCAGGCGACGCCCCGACCCGCCGCCTGCTGCCGGGTCCCGCCGCGGGCTGGTCCAACCCCTTCCTGCTGCTGGCCGCGGCCGCGCTGGTGGCCGGGGCCGTGCTCGGGAACTGGTTCGCGCTGCTCGCCGGCTGGGCGATCGCCTACACCTCCCGGCGCCTGTCCCCGGCGGAGAGCAAGTGGGCCGTGCTGGTGCTGCCCGGCACCGCGGCCGCGGTGGGCCTGGTGTGGCTGTGGGGACGCCAGAGCGGCCGCTGGGGCGACCCGATCGCCCAGGGGCACATGGGCGACGCCGTCTCCCAGACCTGGCCCTGGGTGGTGCGGGGCGCGGCCGTCGCCTCGGCCCTCTACCTGGCGTGGCGCTCACAGCGCAAGGGCTGAGCGCGGACGCCGGGCGCAGCGGCTGATCACCGGGGCCGGTCGCGGCGGCCGGGCACCGAGAACCGGTCGGTCACGGCCACGGGGATGGGGACTGTCGGTCCCGCCTGGCACCATGTCCCCCATGGCCTCCCTCACCGTCGGCTTCGACCTCGACATGACCCTCATCGACTCCCGGCCGGGTATCCGCGCGTGCTACGTGGCGCTGGCGGAGCGGACGGGGACGTACATCGACGCCGACCTGGCGATCACCCGGCTCGGCCCGCCGCTGGCGGAGGAGCTGGTGAACTGGTTCCCGGCGGAGCGGGTGGCCGCCGTGGCCGACCTGTACCGGGAGATGTACCCCTCCATAGCCATCGCCGCGACCCCGGCCATGGAAGGCGCCCGCGAGGCCATGGCGGCGGTGCGCGCGGCCGGCGGGCGGACCATGGTGGTCACCGCGAAGTACGAGCCCAACGCGAAGCTGCACCTGGCCCACCTGGGCATCGAGCCCGACGTGGTCGTGGGCGACCTGTGGGCCGAGCAGAAGGCGCAGGCGCTGCGCGAGCACGGCGCGGGGGTGTACGTCGGCGACCACACCGGGGACGTGCGTGGGGCGCGTACGGCGGGCGCGCTGTCGGTCGCCGTGGCGACCGGGCCCTGCCCGGCGGACGAACTGCGCGCGGCCGGGGCGGACGTCGTCCTGGACGACCTGTCCGCCTTCCCGTCGTGGCTGGCCGATTACCGCCCCTGACCGAAGGCCACCGGGGCCGGTGGCTACCGGGACGCGGAGGCGCCGCGCGCCTGCCGTCGGCCCGCCGCGATCGACCGCAGCACTCCCGCGCCGGCCACGAGGAAGCCGACGCCCATCAGCATGCACAGTCCGTACATGTAGGTGGGAAACGGCTTGGTTCCGAGGAACAAAGGGACCATGGTGACCAGGGTGGCCAGGGCCCCGACGAAGAACACGATGGCACCGGCGCGGATGAGTCCGTCGCCGGGCCCGGCGGAATTCGCTTGGGTTTTGTCACGCACCGGACCAGGGTAGTTCCTGCGCGAGAGAACGACCGGGGGACGTCTTGTCACCGGGTCCAAGACCATTAGCCTTGATGGCGGCGGGTCACAGTCGACCCGCTCTAGTGCTGTCAAGAGCCGTTTCCGAAGCATTTTCCCGACGAGTACGAGGACGAGGACAGACGTGCCTACCGGCAAGGTCAAGTGGTTCAACAGCGAGAAGGGCTTCGGCTTTCTCTCCCGCGACGACGGCGGTGACGTCTTCGTCCATTCCTCGGTCCTCCCCGCCGGAGTCGAAGCGCTCAAGCCGGGACAGCGAGTGGAGTTCGGCGTGGTCGCCGGTCAGCGCGGCGACCAGGCGCTGTCGGTGATCGTGCTCGACCCGACGCCCTCCGTGGCCGCCGCCCAGCGCAAGAAGCCCGACGAGCTGGCCTCGATCGTGCAGGACCTGACGACCCTCCTCGAGAACATCACCCCGATGCTGGAGAAGGGCCGCTATCCCGAGAAGGCCTCCGGCAAGAAGATCGCCGGCCTGCTCCGCGCGGTCGCCGACCAGCTGGACGTCTGACCCCGCCCTCGCGTCCAGGCTCCCGTCAGGGAAACGCGAGCGCGTCCGGGCCGAGGGGCGGTACCAGTCCCTCGGCCGCCGCGCGGGTGAGCAGCCCGCGGATCGCCGCGTACCCGTCCTCGCCGAGGTCGGCCGTGAACTCGTTGACGTACAGACCGATGTGCTGGTCGGCCACGGCGGGGTCCATCTCCTGGGCGTGCGCCATGACGTAGGGCCGGGAGACCTCGGGGTCGTCCCACGCGGCCCGCACCGAGGCGCGCACGGACTCGGCGAGCCTCTTCAGCGTCTCGGCGCCCAGCGACCGCTTGGCCACGATCGCGCCCAGCGGGATCGGCAGCCCGGTCGTCCGCTCCCAGTGCTCGCCCATGTCGGCGAGCTTGTGCAGCCCGTAGTCCTGGTAGGTGAAACGGGCCTCGTGGATCACGAGCCCCGCGTCCACCTTGCCGTCCCGCACGGCCGGCATGATCTCGTGGAACGGCATGACCACGATCTCGCCGACGCCGCCCGCCCGTCGCCCCCCACCCTCGACCGAGGACCCCGCGGGCCCGCCCCTTTCGGCTCCGACCACGTCCGCGGCCCACAGCCGGAACAGCAGATAGGCGGTCGACGTCTCGCTGGGCACCGCGACCGTACGACCCGTCAGGTCGGCCCCGGCCTCCCGTGTCAGCACCAGCGGGCCGCAGCCCCGGCCGAGCGCGCCGCCGCACGGCAGCAGCGCGTACTCGCCGAGCACGTAGGGCAGGACGGCGTACGACACCTTCAGCACGTCGAACTCGCCGCGCTCGGCCATGCCGTTGGTGATGTCGATGTCGGCGAAGGTCACGTCCAGCGCGGGGGCGCCGGGGACGCGGCCGTGCGCGAGAGCGTCGAAGACGAAGGTGTCGTTGGGGCAGGGCGAGTACGCGATCTGCAACGGCTCACTGGTCATACGGTTTCCAACTCTCCAATGCGGGCGCGAGCTTCCCGAAGGCCGCGGTGAGGACGGCGAGCGCGTCGCCGATGCGCCAGGCGGCGCGGTCGCGCGGGCCGACCGGGTTGGAGATCGCGCGGATCTCCAGCACCGGGACGCCCTGCGCGTCGGCGGCCTCGGCGACCCCGAAGCCCTCCATGCCCTCGGCGAGCGCGTGGGGGTGCCGGGCGCGCAGCGCGGCGGCGCGGGCGGCGGTGCCGGTCACGGTGGACACGGTGAGGACCGTGCCGGTACGGGCGCCGGTGGCCTCGGCCACGCCTCGTACGAGTGATTCCGGCGGGCGATGGGTGACGGTCCCGAACCCCAGGTCGGTGACCGGGAGAAAGCCGTCTGCGGTCTCCGCGCCCAGATCGGCCACGGTGATCGCGTCGGCGACGACGAGCGAGCCGAGCGGCGCCCCGGGCGCGAACCCGCCGCCGATCCCGGCCGAGACGACCAGGTCGTAGGGGGCCCCGGCGAGGGCGGCCGCGGTGAGCGCGGCGGCGGTGGAGGCGGCGGCCCGCGCGGGCCCGACCCCGGCGGCGAGCAGATCGATCACGACGGCGGAACGGCCCGAGCCGACACCGACGGCCTTACGCCCTGGATCGGCGTCGGCGGTCGTACGCCCCGGGTCGTCATCGGCGGTCGTACGGCCCGGACCGGCGCCGGGGGCCGTACGGCACAGCACCGCGCCCGGCAGCCGTACCTCGTCCCCCGGGCCGGGGAACGCCCGGGCCACCGCGTCCCGTTCGGCCGGGACGGCGGTGGCCACGAGGATCCGTGCGGACGTCGTGATCAGGCCTTCTTCAGCTTGAAGGACCACACGCCCTTGGTCGGGTTGGAGCCCATCTGGATCACCAGCGTGTTGGTGTCGCCGCCGGTGCCGTACTGCGCGTTGAAGAACGCGTTGCCCGGCAGCGTGCGGTACGTCTCCTTGCTGAGGCTGGTGAAGGGACGGCCGTTGACCAGCACCGCCCAGCCGGCGTCCGCGATCTTCGGGTCGACGCCGATGCGGATGGTCGAGTCCTCGCCGACCGAGATCGACTTCGCGGCGCCGGTCTTCTTGGCGCAGTCGGCAAGCGCCTTGGCGTCGAGCGCGTTGCCGTCGTTGTAGCAGACCGCCTCGGAGTGCACCGAGTCCCGGCCGACGGTGATCGTCGCGGTGGGCGTCGGCTTGTCACAGGCCGACAGGACGAGCAGTCCGGCGGTAACGGCGCCGGCGGCGGCGACGGCGCGGCGGCGTCGCACAACGGATTGCAGCGTGGTCATGCCCGAAGGCTATCGGTCGCCCGGAGTCGTCCGCCCACGCGGGGTGCGGCGTGCCCGGTTCGTTACGCCAGTCGTGTCCGCGACAACCCGACTGTGTCCGGTTCGTCACGCGACCTGCCCCTTTGCGACACCACTCCTTCGGCTCGACCGGGTCCCGTTACGCCACCCGGGTGCGGGGCCGGCCGCCGTACCGCGCGGAGCTGACCAGACCGCGCAGGGTGCTCAGCCAGCCGACGGCCACGAACGCGGCGCCGGCCAGCAGTCCGACGGTGCCGTTGAGCGGCATCACGATGCCGACCGCGCCGCCGAACACCCACGCCATCTGGAGCAGGGTCTCGGAGCGGGCGAAGGCCGAGCTGCGCACCAGTTCCGGCACGTCCCGCTGGATCAGCGCGTCCAGCGCCAGCTTGGCCAGCGCCTGCGCGAACCCGGCGACCGCCGCGAGAGCGGCCACCAGGAAGGCCCCGAAGAACACCGCGGCCACGATCGCCGTGCCGAGCGCCACCCCGACGACGGTCACGATGATGATCTCCGGCGCCCGTGACCTCAGCCACGCCCCCACCGCCGTGCCCAGCGCGTTGCCCAGGCCGGCCGCGACGCCCACCAGGCCCAGGGAGACCGCCGCGCTCTCGCCGGTCAGCGGGTGCTCGCGCAGCAGGAAGGCGAGGAAGAAGATCAGGAAGCCGGAGAGGCAGCGCAGGGCGGCGTTGGCGCCGAGGGCGTGGGTCACGGCGGGCCCGACCGTGCGCAGCCCGGGGCGCTTCACCCTCGCCTCGGGCAGCCGCGTCTCGTCGGCCGCGAGCAGCGCCACGGCCTCGCCGCGGGCCGAGTCCACCTTGGGCGGCAGCGAGAAGGACAGCACCGTGCCCGCCACGAAGATCACGAAGGCGCCGTAGAGCGGCCAGGGATCGCCGATCCGGTGGAGCCCCGCCGCGACCGGCGCGGCCAGCCCGGTGGCGAGCAGCCCGGCAAGGGTGACCCGGGAGTTCGCCTTCACCAGGGAGAACAGCGGCGGCAGCAGCCGCGGTACGACGGCGCTGCGCACCACGCCGTACGCCTTGGACGCCACCAGCACGCCGAGCGCGGCGGGATACAGCTCCAGGCTCCCGGTCGCCACCGCGCCCGAGATCAGCAGGGCGAGCAGCGCCCGCGCCAGCATGGCCGCCGCCATCGCGGCCCGGCGGCCGTGCGGGAGCCGGTCGAGCAGGGGGCCGATGACCGGGGCGAGGACGGTGAACGGCGCCATGGTGATCGCCAGGTACAGCGCGACCCGCCCGCGCGCCTCGTCGGTCGGCACGGAGAAGAAGACGGTGGAGGCCAGCGCCACGGTGATCATGACGTCTCCGGCGCCGTTCACCGCGTGCAGCTCGATCAGTTTGCCGAGGCCCGACTCGCCCGCCCCGTGCGCGTGTGTCGCCCGGCGGATGCCGCGCGCGGCGCCGGTCACGGGGAGGTGCAGGGCACGCCCGACGGACCGGGCGGCACCGCCGACCCGGCGCGCACCGCCACCCCGAACCCCACGCCTGTCCGCGGTCGCCACGAGGTTCATAGTGCCCCGAGATGCCGCCGGATAGTGCGGATACGGCACGTATGGCGGCGAACCGTGCCCGAGGGCGGGGGTGGGAGCGGGGGGACGGGGCGGGGGGCGGGAGCGGGGGGACGGGGCGGGGGGCGGGAGCGGGGATGGAGCGGGGATGGAGCGGGGGTGGGAGTGGGGGTGGGAGTGGGGGTGGGAGTGGGGGAGAATGCCGCCGAGCGGCAACGAATCCTGTTCGGTGTAGCGTGCGTATCTCAGCCATAACGCAGAATGGATGGCAGAGGTGCGCCCGAGCGCGCGGATGATGCAGACGTCGATGCGGTCCTGAGGTCCGCTCCGTCGGCCAACCCGCCTAAGGCAGCCGCCTTGACGAGACGGCGTAGGAGAGAAGCGATACCTGTGAGCGCAGCGACAACGCGAAGCCGCACCCCCGACCGCCTGTGCGCCGAGGCCGTCGACCTC
Source organism: Streptomyces sp. NPDC001056 (assembly GCF_053598955.1). Lineage (NCBI taxonomy): Bacteria > Bacillati > Actinomycetota > Actinomycetes > Kitasatosporales > Streptomycetaceae > Streptomyces > Streptomyces sp. NPDC001056. The sequence goes on from NZ_JBSFLI010000003.1 coordinate 177,504, forward strand.
GCCCGTGCCGCCGCGGAGGAGGCGGCCGCGCCCGGTGTGGTCGGCGAGCACTCCGGCCTCGTCTCCGAGGGCGACCGTGTTGTCACGCACTTCTTCGAGTGCAAGGAACTGGGCTACCGGGGCTGGCGCTGGGCCGTCACCGTGGCCCGCGCCTCCCGCGCCAAGTTCGTCACGCTGGACGAGGTGGTCCTGCTCCCCGGGCCCGACGCCGTCCTCGCCCCCGAGTGGGTGCCGTGGAGCGAGCGGCTGCGCCCCGGTGACCTCGGCCCCGGCGATCTGCTCCCCACCGACCAGGACGACCTGCGCCTGGAGCCCGGCTACACCGGCGAGGACCAGCCGCCCGCCGACTCGGCGGTGTCCGAGGAGATGGCGGAGCTGGCGGAGGCCGAGGACGCGGACGTGAGCCCGGGCGCGCCGGCCGTGCAGCCGACCGTGCCCTCGCGCGGTTCGATCGCCGCGGTGGCCGAGGAACTGGGCATGCGCAGGGCGCGGGTTCTGTCCCGCTACGGCCTGCACCGCGCGGCCGACCGCTGGGAGGAGGCGTTCGGCCCGAAGACGCCGATGGCCCAGGCGGCCCCGGCCACGTGTCTGACCTGCGGCTTCCTGACGCCCATCGGCGGCTCGCTGGGCCAGGCGTTCGGCGTGTGCGCCAACGAGTTCGCCCCGGCGGACGGCCGGGTGGTCTCGCTCGCCTACGGCTGCGGCGGCCACTCGGAGGCGGCGGTCATGCCCAAGCCCCCGCAGCCGGCGCCGCCGGTCGTCGACGAGACCAGTGTCGAGCCCTTCCCGCTGCACCCGGCCCGCGACTCCGGCTCGGTCCCGGAGACGACGGACGAGGCGACGGCGGAACTGGGCCACTCCTGACCGTGATCCGCCCCGCCCGGAAGCCGGACCTCCCCGGCTTCCTCGCCCTCGCGGCCGAGGTGGAGCACTGGTTCGGTCCGATGGTCGCCGACCCCCGCTTCGCCTCCGCCGTGGAACGCGGCATCGCCCGCTCCACGGCACTGGTGGCGGAGAGCGCGTCCGGGAACCTCCTGGGCGCCCTCCTCTTCGGCGGCAACGCCCCGCTCCACAAGGTGCACTGGCTGGTCGTCACGGAACGCTCCCGCGGCCGGGGCGTGGGCCGTGCCCTGCTGACCGAGGCCCTGCACCGGTTCGTACGACCCCCCGCCACCGTCGAGGTCGTCACCTTCGGCCCCGACCACCCCGGCGCGCTGACGAGCGGCGCCCGCGGCTTCTACGAGCGCCTGGACTTCACCCCCGCCGAACCCACGGCTCCCGGCCCGGAGGGCGGCTCCCGGCAGGTCTACCGCCGCGTCCTGACCTGAGGGTCGCCACCGGGCCGCCCACCCGGGGCACCCGGGGCCCCGCACCCCGGCCGCCTCCACCGACCGGCCCCGGCCCGGAGAGCCGCCACCAGACCGCCGCGCCCTGCGCGCCGAGTCGGCCGGGACCCACCGCTGCCCGACCGGCCCACTGCCCGCGCCCACCGGCGCCTGCCGCCGAGTCCGCTGGGGCACGTTGCCGTCCATCCGCCGTACCCTCCGCGTCTGCCGGGGCCTGCCGGTGCCTGCCGCCGAGTCCGTCGCGCACGCCGCTGTCCGACCGGGGCCCTTCCGTCCCGTCGGCGGCGCGTCGCCCACCCGGCGCGACCTGCCCTTCCGACGGCGGTCCGCTTCTCGCCCGGTGCGCGCCTTCCACTGTCCCCGCGAAGCCCCGGCGTGCCGGTGAGGCGCGATCGCGCCCTTGCCGGCGGGGGTTGGCGCCGACCGTTGGGGCGGTGCCGGCCGGGGCCCCGCTCCTGCGGGTGGTCCGCTCGCTGCTGTGCCGCGCCGGAGCGGACCGCTCGAAGGGTCCGGCTCCGCGCACCCCGCGGCCGGCCGAAGGGTGCGGGCGGGTGGGCGAGAAACGGCGATGTCGTCCCCGCGCTGTACCTTCTTCCTCACGTCGACGAGGAGTGTGAACGTGAGCAGCAAGTACGTGCGGCCGGCGGCCGAGGGTGCCGATCCCTTCGGGACGGCCCGGCTGCGTCGCGGTGTTCTCGACGCCTGGGCCACCAGCCCCGCGAGGTTCCGTGAGGACGCCAACGCCGAGGAGGACCTCGTGCTGGGCGGCTACCGGGACCGCCTGGTGATCGAGCTGGCGCAGAACGCCGCCGACGCCGCCGCCCGCGCCCACGTCCCGGGCCGGCTCCGTGTCACCCTCCGCGACGGCGTCCTGGTCGCCGCCAACACCGGCGCCCCCCTGGACGCCACCGGCGTCGAGTCGCTGTCCACCCTGCGCGCATCCGCCAAGCGCGACGCCGGCTCCACGGGCGCCGCCGTCGGCCGCTTCGGCGTCGGTTTCGCCGCCGTGCTCTCCGTCACGGACGAGCCCGCCCTCGTCGGCCGGCACGGCGGCGTCCGCTGGTCCCTCGCCGAGGCGCGCGAGCTGGCCGCCGACACCGCCCGGCACAGCCCCGGTCTCGGCGACGAGATCCGGCGCCGCGAAGGCCATGTCCCGCTGCTCCGGCTGCCCTTCGCCGCCGAGGGCACCGCCCCCGACCCGTACGACACCGCCGTCATCCTGCCCCTGCGCGACGCGGCCGCCGCCGACCTCGCCGAGCGGCTGCTCGACGCCGTGGACGACGCGCTCCTGCTCACCCTCCCCGGTCTGGAGGAGGTCGTCATCGAGGTCGGCGACGCCGCGCCCCGCATCCTGCGCCGGCGCACCGAGGGCGCCGTCACCGTCGTGGAGGACTCGCGGGAGGGCACCACCCGGTGGCGTACCGCCTCCGCGTACGGGCCGCTCGCCCAGGAGCTGCTCGCCGACCGGCCGGTGGAGGAGCGGCTGCGGCCCCACTGGTCCGTGACGTGGGCCGTGCCGGAGGACGAGAACGGGCGTCCCCTGCGCCCCCGCACCGCCCCCGTCGTGCACGCCCCCACCCCCAGCGAGGAACCCCTCGGCGTCCCGGCCCTCCTCATCGCCTCCTTCCCCCTCGACACCACCCGTCGGCACACCGTCCCAGGACCGCTCACCGACTTCCTGGTGCAGCGCGCGGCCGACGCGTACGCCGAACTGCTCGCCGGCTGGCGCCCGGTGACGGAGGCCGCCGTCGACCTCGTGCCAGGGCCGCTGGGCAAGGGCGAGCTGGACGGCGCGCTGCGCCAGGCCCTGCTCGAACGGCTGCCGCGTACCGCCTTCCTGCCGCCCGCCCTGCCCGGCGAGGGCGGCGAGGACGAGCTGCCGGAGGCCGTCCGGCCGAGGGACGCGGAGATCGTGGAGGGCGCGGGCGCGGACACCGTGCGGGTGCTCGCCGAGGTACTGCCCACCCTGCTGCCCGCCGGTCTGGAGCGCCGCGCCGAGCTGCGCGCCCTCGGCGTCGCCCGGCTCCCGCTCGCCGACGCCATCGACCGGCTCGCGGGCCTGGAGAAGGAGCCCGGCTGGTGGTGGCGGCTCTACGACAGCCTCGCCGGGGTGGACGTGGACCGGCTGTCCGGGCTGCCCGTGCCGCTTGCCGGGGGCACCTCCCGGGCTTTGGGCACCGGAGGAGGACGGACCACCATCGGTCCCCGCCAGGTGCTGCTGCCCACCCCCGACGGCGCCCGCATCGACGCGGACGTGCTCGGCCGGCTCGGCCTGAAGGTCGCGCACGAGGACGCCGTCCATCCGCTGCTGGAGAAGCTGGGCGCGCTGCCCGCCACCCCGCGCGCGGTGCTCACCACTCCCCAGGTGCGGGCCGCGGTCGCCGCCTCCCTGGACGAGGGCGGCGCCCTCGGCTGGGAGGAGGACGCCCTGGACGCCGAGGAACTCGCCGACACCGTCCTCGGGTTGGTGCGGGACGCGGGCCTGGAGCCCGGTGACGAGCCCTGGCTCGGCGCCCTCGCGCTGCCCGACGAGGACGGCGAACTCGCGCCCGCGGGCGAGCTGGTGTTCCCCGGCAGCCCCTTCGCCCGGGTGATCCGTGAAGACGAACTGGCTGCGGTGGACCAGGAGTTGGTCGAGAGGTGGGGCGAACAGCCCTTGACCGCCTGCGGGGTGCTCGCCACCTTCGCGCTGGTGCGCGCCACCGACGTCGTCCTCGACCCGGACGAACTGGAGCCCCGCGAGGGCGATTTCGCCGAGCCGGACGACGCCGGGCTGCTGGACGCCGTGGACGTGTGGAGCGAGGACATCCTCGACCGCTTCCCGGACAGCCCCGTGCCCCCGGTCGCCACCGAACTCGTGGCCGTCCGCGACCTCGACCTCGTGGACGACGACCACTGGCCCGAGGCCCTCGCCCTGCTCGCCCGGCCGCCGCTGCGCGACGCCCTCACCCAGCCGGTGCGCGTCCTGCTGCCCGACGGCACCCACGAGGTCGTCCGCCCGTACACCGCGTGGTGGCTGCGCGGGCACCCGGTGCTGGACGGCCGGCGCCCCGCGGGCCTCCTCGCGGCCGGCGGCGATCCGCTGTTGCGCGGCCTGTACGACGAGGCCGACGCCACCGGGTTCGAGGACGAGCAGGTGCTGCGGGCGCTCGGCGTACGGACCTCGGTCGGCGCCCTCCTGGACGAGCCCGGCGGAGCCGCCGAACTCCTGGACCGCCTCGCCGACCCGGACCGCCGGGTCACCGGCGCCCAACTGCACGGCCTCTACACCGCGTTGGCCGACCTCGACCCGCAACAGGTGACCTTGCCGGAGGACGTGCGGGCCGTGGTCGACGGGCGGGTGACGGTGGTGGACGCCGCCGACGCCGTGGTGGTCGACTCCCCGGACCTGCTGCCCTTCACCTCCGGCACCCCCCTGCTGCCCGTACGGCCCTCCCGCGCGGCCGAGTTGGCCGAACTGTTCCAGGTGCGGCGGCTCAGCGAGTCCGTCACCGGCGAGGTGCACTCCGAGGGCGCGGAGCACGACGTACCGGATTCGGTGCGGGTCCTCCTCGGCCCGCGCACGCCCGAGACGTACGTCGAGCACGACGAACTCGTCGTGGACGGCGTGGAGATCGACTGGCGGCTGACCGACGACGGCGTGCTGCACGCCGCCACCCTGGAGGGCGTCGCCGCGGGGCTCGCCTGGGCGGCGGCGCAGTGGCCGCGCCGCTTCGAGGTCGCGGCCCTGCTGGAGGACCCGTCCCGGACGGAGGAACTGGCGCGGGACCGCTGGTTCGACTGACCTTCAGATTGCTCTTACAAAATCCTCAACTCCCGCACAACCGTTTCCCCGCGTCCGTCGTCTGATCCTGAGGAGTCACCCGACTCCCCATTCACTACGCACGCAGGGGAACCGCACATGCGTATTCGTGCCACCGTGGCCGCCGTCTCCGGCGCCCTGGCCATCTCCGCCCTCGCCCTGCCCGCGGCACACGCCGCCGGGCAGGAGCGGGTGGCCGCGGAGAACTCCGCGAGCAAGGTCGCCCACGCCGCCCACCACCCGGGCCGTGCGACCTCCTCCGTCGCCGCCTCCGGCACGCCCTACCAGCTGAACGCCACCTTCTCCGCCGTGAAGGTGAACAACGGCAAGAACATCGTCGTCGGTACCACCAAGCCGGTCACCGTGCCCGTCTCCTTCACGCTGACCCACGGCACCGAGGTCGACATCCACGCCAAGGACTTCGTCACGGCCATCGAGCTGTACCGCGGGAACTCCTTCGACGACTCGGTCTACGGCTTCGACAGCGACCCCGCGACCTGCACGGACACCTCCGCGACGGTGGCGACCTGCAAGTCCGCCGTGTTCGTCGACCCGGCCGCGCTGCTCAGCGAGGACGCCGGGGCCTGGCAGGCCGCCGCCTTCGCCGTCGCCTTCAACGGCCAGGACCCGAGCAAGCCGGCCGACCTCAGCAAGATCGGCGTGGCCGTGAAGGACCCGACCAACGCCTTCAAGCTCCAGCGCTACGCCACGCTGAACACCGACGCCGCCCCGGAGCCGGTGAAGAAGGGCAAGACCATCACCGTCACCGGCAAGCTGGCCCGTGCCGACTGGGACGACAGCAAGTACCACGGCTACGCCAACCAGTCGGTCAAGCTCCAGTTCCGCAAGAAGGGCTCCAGCACCTACACCACGCTGAAGACCGTCAAGACCAGCTCCACGGGCAGCCTGAAGACCACGACCACGGCCACGGTCGACGGCTACTTCCGCTACACCTTCGCGGGCACCACGACCACCCCGGCGACCACCGCCGCGGCTGACTACATCGACGTGAAGTAAGCCCCCGCTAGCCGGGGAAGCGGCGGTCGACCCACTTCCACAGGAATTCCAGGGCGGCCGCCGCCGTCACCGAGACGGCCACCGCCGTCCACGGCACGGCGAGGCCCTCCAGCCGCAGTGCGAAGAAGTCCTGCAACGCCGGTACGACGAGCACCAGCAGGAAGGCCACGGCCATCGCGGCCACCAGGGTCACCCGCCACCAGGTGTAGGGGCGGGCGATGATCGCCAGCACCCACATGGAGATCAGGAACAGGGTCAGCGTCGCGGCGCTGGTCTCCGCCTCCAGCCGACCGGGCCCGGTGTAGGAGTGCCGGGCGATCAGGTACGTCGCGAAGGTCGCCACTCCGGCCACCACACCGCCCGGGATCGAGTACCGCATCACCTGGTGCACGAAGTGCGGTCTCGCCCGCTCCCGGTTGGGCGCGAGGGCCAGGAAGAAGGCCGGGACGCCGATGGTGAGCGTGGACAGCAGGGTCAGATGGCGGGGCAGGAAGGGGTACTCCACCCGCCAGCAGACCACCAGCACCGCCAGCAGCACCGAGTAGACCGTCTTCACCAGGAACAGCGTCGCCACCCGCGTGATGTTGCCGATCACCCGGCGGCCCTCGCCGACCACCGACGGCAGGCTCGCGAAGCTGTTGTTCAAGAGCACGATCTGCGCCACCGCCCGGGTGGCCTCCGAGCCCGAGCCCATGGCGACACCGATGTCGGCGTCTTTCAGGGCCAGTACGTCGTTCACCCCGTCGCCGGTCATCGCCACCGTGTGCCCACGCGACTGGAGCGCGCCCACCATGTCCCGCTTCTGCTGCGGGGTGACCCGCCCGAAGACGGTGCCCGCGTCCAGGGCGCGTGCCATCGCGGCCCTGTCCGCGGGCAGCCGTCGCGCGTCCGTCGCCGTACCGTCCAGGCCCAGCTTGGCCGCGACCGCGCCCACCGAGACCGCGTTGTCGCCCGAGATGACCTTGGCCTGCACCCGCTGCTCGGCGAAGTAGCGCAGGGTGTCGGCCGCGTCCGGGCGCAGCCGCTGTTCGAGGACGACCAGGGCGGTGGGCCGGGCGCCCTCGGCCGGCGCGGCGTCGTCGAGGTCCCGCCGGGCCCGCGCCAGCAGCAGCACCCGCAGCCCCTGCTCGTTGAGCCGCCCGGTCTCGGCGAGCGCCGGGTCGTCGGCCGCGAGCAGCACGTCCGGGGCGCCCAGCAGCCACGTGCTGATCTCCCCGTCGCCCTCGCTGAACGCGGCCCCGCTGTACTTGCGCGCCGAGGAGAAGGGGAGCGACTCGACGCAGCGCCACTCGTCGTTGTCCGGGTAGGCGTCGATGATCGCCTGGAGGGAGGCGTTGGGGCGCGGGTCGGACTCGCCGAGCGCGCCGAGCACCTTGCGCACGTACGGCTCCTGCGCGCCGTTCAGCATGCGCAGCTCGGTGACGTCCATGCCGCCTTCGGTGAGCGTGCCCGTCTTGTCCAGGCAGACGGTGTCGACGCGGGCGAGGCCCTCGATGGCGGGCAGCTCCTGCACCAGGCACTGCTTGCGGCCGAGCCGGATGACGCCGATCGCGAAGGCCACGGAGGTGAGCAGCACCAGGCCCTCCGGCACCATCGGCACGATGCCGCCGATGGTGCGGGCGATCGCGCCCTTGAGGTCGTCGTTCTTGACCACGAGCTGGGTGACGACCAGGCCGATCGCGGCCGGGACCATCATCCAGGTGACGTACTTGAGGATCGTGGAGATGCCGGTGCGCAGCTCGGAGTGGACGAGCGTGAAGCGGGAGGCCTCCTCGGCGAGCCGGGCCGCGTACGCCTCCCGGCCGACCTTGGTCGCGGCGAAGGCGCCGCCGCCCGCGACCACGAAGCTGCCGGACATCACCCGGTCCCCGGGCCGCTTGACCACCGGGTCGGCCTCACCGGTGAGCAGCGACTCGTCGATCTCCAGCCCGTCGGCCTCCGCGCACACCCCGTCCACGACGACCTTGTCGCCCGGCCCGATCTCGATGAGGTCGTCGAGCACGATCTCGTCGGTGCCGATCTCGACGGCTCTGCCGTCCCGGCGCACGGTCGGCCGGGCCTCCCCGATCACCGCGAGCGAGTCCAGGGTCTGCTTCGCCCGCCACTCCTGGACGATGCCGATGCCGGTGTTGGCGAGGATCACGAAGCCGAACAGGCTGTCCTGGATCGGCGCGACGAACAGGGTGATCACCCACAGCACGCCGATGATCGCGTTGAACCGGGTGAACACGTTCGCCCGGACGATCTCCCCCAGCGAGCGGCTGCTGCGCACGGGTACGTCGTTGACCTGGCCACGCGCCCGCCGCTCCGCGACCTCGGCGTCGGTCAGCCCCGCCGCTCGGGTGGTGGGCAGGGCCACCGGGTGCACCGGATCGAGTTCGGCGCCGGCGTCTATATGGCTCATGTATCCGACGTTACGTGGCCTTTGCGTGGCCGCCCACCCGGCCTTCCGCCGACGGTGAGGGGCCGTTCGGGCCCGGGGGCTACTCCACCGGGGTGGATTCCGGCCGCTCCCGCGCCGCCCGCTTGATCGCCGCGTCCCGCTTGCGCACGTACCAGACGCCGATCAGTCCGAGGCCGCCGCCGGCCAGGCAGGTCCACAGCCACCACAGATGGCCGTGGTCGTGGAACCAGCCGTAGAAGGGCAGCTGGACGAGGAACAGGACGAACCAGACGATCGTGCCGCCGGTGATGGTGGCGACCACGGGCCCCTCAAGGGGCTCGGGCGCCTCGTGCTGGGGGATCCACTTGGCCATGCCGGACAGCTTACGAGGCGATCAGTACCCGACATCGAGGCGATCAGCACCCGACAGGGTCTACGCGCGGAGATAGCGATCTAGTACTCATACCTTCATACTGAAACCGTTTGTCTTTGACCGCTTCTAATCGTAGGAAACTCCAACAGGGCTCGGGGGAACCCTTTGGTGATGAGGTCCCGCATGTCCACCTCGGCGCCCGCCAAGGTCCCCACCCCCGAGAAGCCGGGCGGCGCGTCCGTCGGCGCCCTCGACCGCTACTTCAAGATCTCCGAGCGCGGCAGCACCGCCGCGCGGGAGGTCCGGGGCGGTCTCGCCACGTTCTTCGCGATGGCGTACATCATTGTGCTGAACCCGATCATTCTGAGCAGCGCCAAGGACATGCACGGTCACCATCTGGACAACGCCCAGTTGGTGACGGCGACCGCCCTGACGGCCGCCTTCAGCACGCTGCTGATGGGTGTCATCGGCAACGTGCCGATCGCGCTGGCCGCCGGTCTCGGCGTGAACTCGGTCGTCGCCCTCCAGTTGGCGCCCCGGATGACCTGGCCGGACGCGATGGGCATGGTGGTCCTGGCCGGTTTCGTGGTCATGCTGCTGGTCGCCACCGGGCTTCGTGAGCGCGTGATGAACGCCGTTCCGTTCGGTCTGCGCAAGGCGATCGCGATCGGTATCGGTCTGTTCATCATGCTGATCGGCCTGGTCGACTCCGGCTTCGTCAGCCGTATCCCGGACATCGCCCAGACCACCGTTCCGGTCCAGCTCGGTACCGGGGGTCACCTCCTCGGCTGGCCGGTACTGATCTTCATCCTGGGCACGCTGCTCACCTTCGTGCTGATCGTGCGCAAGGTGCCGGGCGCCATCCTCGTCTCCATCGTGGGCATGACCGTCCTCGCGATGATCATCAACGCGGTCGCCAAGATCCCGTCCTGGGGCCTGACGGTCCCGAAGTGGCCGGGCAACCCGGTCGCCACCCCGGACTTCGGCCTGGTCGGCCAGGTCAGTCTGTTCGGCGGCTTCTCCAAGGTCGGCGTGCTGACCGGCATCCTCTTCGTCTTCACGGTCCTGCTGTCGTGCTTCTTCGACGCGATGGGCACGATCATGGGCATCAGCGACGAGGCCAAGCTGACCGACGCCGAGGGCTACATGCCGGGCATCAACCGGGTGCTGTTCGTGGACGGCCTCGCGGTCGCGGCCGGCGGTGCCAGCTCCTCCTCGGCCACCACCGCCTTCGTGGAGTCCACGGCCGGCGTCGGCGAGGGCGCCCGCACGGGTCTCGCGAACGTCGTCACGGGCGCCCTGTTCGCCGTGTCGCTGTTCCTCACCCCGATCGCCACGATGGTGCCGTCCCAGGCGGCCACCCCGGCGCTGGTCGCGGTCGGCTTCCTGATCCTGTCGCACTCCATCAAGGAGATCGACTGGGCCGACTACACGATCGCGATCCCGGCGTTCGTGACCATGCTGATGATGCCGTTCACCTACTCGATCACCAACGGCATCGGCATGGGCTTCATCACCTTCACGGTCCTGCGCCTGGCCGCGGGCCGGTTCCGGGAGATCCCGGCGGCGATGTACGTCGTCTCGGCGGTCTTCGCCTTCTACTACCTGATGCCGGCCCTGGGCCTGACCTGATCCCTCCGGTTCTCCGGGCCTTCGCGGCGTCTCACGTGACGCCGTAGAACCTCTCCGTCTCCTCGACGGCGGTCCGGAACCGCTGGTCGAAGTCGTCACGAATGAGCGTGCGGACCACATAGTCCTGCACGCTCATTCCTCTTTTCGCCGCGTGCTGCCGGAGCCGTTCGAGCAGCTCCCCGTCTATCCGCAGGCTGAGCACAGTGGTCCCCATGGCTACGAGGGTCGCCACTGCCGCCCCGCGTATGCGTCGCTTTCCGGCATTCACTCACTCGTACGGGTGATGGAACGATTCAGTGGCGGGCATCACGGGCCCCGCGGCGCGTCCCGGTGGTCTTTAGTTAGAGTAATGAGTTACTCTAAGGACATGCCGGACCTGAACCATGGCGACGACGCTGCCGCCGTGAACTCCCTTCGCTCCGCCGTGATGCGGCTGTCCCGTCGGCTCAAGCACCAGCGGGTGGACGAGTCGCTGAGCCCCACCGAGATGTCGGTGCTCGGCACCCTGTCCCGCTGCGGCTCGGCCACGCCGGGCGAGCTGGCCCGCAAGGAGCACGTGCAGCCGCCCTCGATGACCCGCATCGTCGCGCTGCTCGAAGCCAAGGAACTGGTCCGTCTCGAACCGCACCCGGAGGACCGGCGCCAGAAGGTCGTCACCCAGACCGAGCAGGCCGAGGCGATGCTCGAGGAGAGCCGTCGCAAGCGCAACGCGTTCCTGGCGGGCCTCGTCGACGGCCTCGACGAGGACGAGTGGGCCAAGCTGCGCGCCGCCGCCCCCGTGCTGGAAAAGCTCGCACACCTGTAAAGCAGCCTGAAGGAGGCGAACCCCTTTGAGTACGGGATCCGGAACACCTTCCGCCCCCGCACCGACCGCCCCTACCACACCCGCCCGCACGTCCTCGATGTTCAGCTCGCTGAAGGTCAGGAACTACCGCCTCTTCTTCATCGGCCAGGTCGTCTCCAACACGGGCACCTGGATGCAGCGCATCGCCCAGGACTGGCTCGTCCTGAGTCTCACCGGATCCTCCGCGGCCGTCGGCATCACGACGGCCCTCCAGTTCCTGCCGATGCTCCTGTTCGGTCTCTACGGCGGTGTCCTCGTCGACCGGCTGCCCAAGCGCCCGACGCTGCTGGTCACCCAGTCCGCGATGGCCCTCAGCGGTCTCGCGCTCGCGGCGCTGACCCTCTCGGGCCACGTCCTCGTCTGGCACGTCTACCTCGCCGCGTTCTTCGTCGGACTCGCCACGGTGGTCGACAACCCCGCCCGGCAGTCCTTCGTCTCCGAGATGGTCGGACCCGACCAGCTGCACAACGCGGTCAGCCTCAACTCGGCGAACTTCCAGTCCGCGCGCCTCGTCGGCCCCGCCGTCGCCGGCCTCATGATCACCGGTGTGGGCACCGGCTGGGCGTTCCTCGCCAACGGCCTGTCCTTCGCCGCGCCGATCACCGGCCTGCTCCTGATGCGCGCCCGCGAGCTGTACCCGGTCAAGCGCACCCCGCGCGGCAAGGGCCAGCTGCGGGAGGGCTTGCACTACGTCGCCGGGCGTCCGGAACTGATCTGGCCCGTCGTCCTCGTCGGCTTCATCGGGACCTTCGGCTTCAACTTCCCGGTGTGGCTGTCCGCCTTCGCCGGCAACGTCTTCCACGTGGGCGCCGGCGGCTACAGCCTCCTCAACACCCTGATGGCCCTGGGCTCCCTCGGCGGCGCCCTGCTGGCCGCCCGCCGCGGCTCGGCCCGGATGCGGCTGCTGATCCTCGCGGCGCTCACCTTCGGTGCGCTGGAGACCGTGGCCTCGCTGGCCCCCTCGTACTGGCTGTTCGCCCTGCTGATGGTGCCGATCGGGATCTTCGGCCTCACGGTCAACGTGACCGCGAACACCACCGTGCAGATGGCCACCGACCCGGCCATGCGCGGCCGGGTGATGTCCCTGTTCATGATGGTCTTCATGGGCGGCACGCCCCTCGGAGCCCCGATCATCGGCTGGATCACCGACACCTACGGCGCCCGCGTCGGCTTCGCCCTCGGCGGCGTCGTCTCCGCGCTCGCGGCCGCCGGCATCGGCCTGGTCCTGGCCCGCGTCGGCGGCCTGCGCCTGTCGGTGGGCTGGCACGGGGGCGCGCCGCGCCTGCGGTTCGTGCCCAGGGAGCGGGAGGAACTCGCGACGGCGGCGTGAGCGCCCCGGGCTGTCGCCGGGGGTGTCAGAGCACCCGCCGGGCCGGCACCTGTCCCGGCCATTCGTCCGCACCGTGGGTGAACGCCTCGGTGCGGACGAAGCCGTTCTTCCGAGGGCGAGCGGCGCGGCACCGGCGCCCCGCCCCCTTGAAGGGGCGGTCCGAGGCCGGCAGACGGAGGTACCGCTCGGGCTCGTCGGCGGGCGCGAGGCAGCCGCCGGGCGCGTCGCCGAGGGTGAGGGCGGCGGCCGGTACGCCGTCCATCCCGGCGAAGTACGGTGTCCCCGTGGTCGCGTACCGCCGCACCGACTCCACGGCCTTGGGGTCCGCCGACCAGGGCGCGGTGCCCCACTGCCGGGTACGGCCCTGGGCCACCAGCCACTCCGCGGAGCTGTCCGGCATGGCGGGGATCAGGGGTGCGGACGCGGGGCCGCCCGCGCGGACGGTGAGCGTCATGGCGGTCCTCTCGCCCACCCGTCGTCCCGCCGTTCTCTCTGGGATCGTGAGGACATGAGACTCTTCGCCGCAGTGCTGCCGCCGGAGGACGCCGTCGCCGAACTGGCCCTGGAAATCGATCGGTTGAAGCGGTTGCCGGGCGCCGACTGGCTGCGCTGGACGGGCCGTCCCTGCTGGCACTTCACCCTCGCGTTCTACGGCGAGGTGGCCGACGACGTCGTACCCGACCTGTCGGCCCGCCTCGCCCGTGCGGCCCAGCGCACCGCCCCCTTCGAGCTGGCCCTGTCCGGCGGCGGCCAGTTCGGCCGCGGCCGTGCGCTGTGGACCGGAGCCTCCGGCGACGTGGACGCGCTGCGCCTGCTGGCGGGCCGGGCGGAGGCGGCGGGCCGGAAGGCGGGCCTGCGGATGGAGGAGCACCGCCGCTACCAGGCCCACCTCACGCTGGCGCGCGGCCGGGAGCCGGTGGACGTACGACCGTACGTGGAACTGCTCCGCGAGTTCGCGGGCCGGAGCTGGCGGGTGAGCGACCTGGCGCTGGTGCGGAGCAACCTGCCGAGGTCGGGGGTGCAGGGGGAGCGGCCGCGGTACGAGGCGGTCGGGCGATGGGTGTGCGCGGCGTCCGGTTAGGCTCGATGTGTGGACCCGAAAACCCGGAACCGGATCATGGCCGGTGCGCTTGTTCTCATGTTGGTGGTTGTTGCCGTGGCGGCGGCCGTCAGGTAGCGGCCGGTTCGTGTGCCCGAGGGGCGGGGCCGAGGTCCCACGCCCCTGGGCACCGCGCCTCTCTCACCAGGCGAAGGCCTCCGGGGACGGACCCGGGCCCGGGAAGATCTCTTCCAGGCCGGCCAGCAGCTCGTCGCCCAGTTCCAGCTCCACGGCGCGCAGCGCCGACCGGAGCTGCTCGGCCGTGCGCGGGCCGACGATCGGGCCGGTGACACCGGGGCGGGTGAGGAGCCAGGCCAGGGCCGTCTCGCCGGGTTCCAGGCCGTGCTTGTCGAGCAGGTCCTCGTAGGACTGGATGCGCGCGCGGGCGGCCGGGTCGGCGAGGGTGTCCGCGGCGCGCCCGGAGGCACGGCGTCCGCCCTGCACCTTCTTCTTGATCACACCGCCGAGCAGCCCGCCGTGCAGCGGGGACCAGGGGATGACGCCGAGGCCGTACTCCCGCGTGGCCGGGATGACCTCCATCTCGGCGCGGCGCTCGGCGAGGTTGTACAGGCACTGCTCGCTGACGAGGCCGAAGGAGCCGCCGCGGCGGGCGGCGGTCTCGTTGGCCTGGGCGATCTTGTAGCCGGGGAAGTTGGAGGAGCCGGCGTAGAGGATCTTGCCCTGCTGGACGAGGACGTCGATGGCCTGCCAGATCTCGTCGAAGGGGGTGTTCCGGTCGACGTGGTGGAACTGGTAGAGGTCGATGTGGTCCGTCCGCAGCCGCCTGAGGCTGGCGTCCACCGCGCGCCGGATGTTCAGCGCCGAGAGCTTGTCGTGGTTCGGCCAGGCCTCGCCGTCGGCGGCCATGTTGGCGTAGACCTTGGTGGCGATGACGACCTTGTCGCGGCGGTCACCGCCCTTGGCGAACCAGTTGCCGATGATCGACTCGGTCCGCCCCTTGTTCTCCCCCCACCCGTACACATTCGCGGTGTCGAAGAAGTTGATGCCTGCGTCCAGTGCGGCGTCCATGATCGCGTGGCTGTCGGCTTCGTCCGTCTGCGGCCCGAAGTTCATCGTCCCGAGAACCAGCCGGCTGACCTTGAGTCCCGTACGTCCAAGCTGCGTGTACTTCATGGTCACCAGCCAACGGCTTGGAGTGGGCTCAAGGCAAGGGCGGGTCGGTCGCGGGGGAAGCGGGCCGTCCTGACGAGGAGACCGAGGGCAGTGGTGGTCGTG
The DNA here is from genome assembly GCF_053598955.1 of Streptomyces sp. NPDC001056. Taxonomy (NCBI): domain Bacteria; kingdom Bacillati; phylum Actinomycetota; class Actinomycetes; order Kitasatosporales; family Streptomycetaceae; genus Streptomyces; species Streptomyces sp. NPDC001056. Next base: position 192,566 of record NZ_JBSFLI010000003.1, read on the forward strand.
TCGGCGTCGTGCCGGAGTCCGGTCACACCGTTCCGGCCGCGTACGCCTGTCCGATTCCCCACGCCTCCCGCATCGCCCCCGCGAACGCCTCCGCGATCCGGTGTTCGCCGCTCGCGTTGGGGTGGGTGCCGTCGTACGTGTCGACGTGGATGTCGTACGACGCGGGTGGCGAGGTCAGCAGGATGGGGGAGCGCGGCTCGTCCAGGTCGGCGACCGTCTTGGCGAGCAGGACGTTGAAGAGGCGGACCTGGTCGGCGAAGGGGGCGTCGGACTCGGCGCGGACGTTCGGGATCACCGGCAGCAGGACCATGCGGATGCGCGGGTCGGCGGCGCGGGCGGCGGCGATGAAGGCGCGGACGTTCTCGGCGGTCTGCTCGGCGTTGGTGTAGAAGCCGAGGTCGATGAGGCCGAGGGAGACGAGCAGGACGTCCGGCCGGCAGGCGCGGATCGCGTCGCCGATCAGCGGGGCCATGTGCAGCCAGCCCTCGCCCCAGCCCGCGAGGTGGGCGCGGGGGAAGTCGGGGTCGGCGTACGCGACGGACGTCGGTGCGTCGGTCTGCTTGTCGTACAGCGTCTCGCGCGGGCCGACGAGCGTGACGGCGGGGTCGTACGTACCGCGAAGGCGCTGCCACAGACGGTAACGCCATGTGTGTTCGCCCGCGCTCCCGATCGTCATGGAGTCGCCCACGGGCATGAACCTGAGCATCCGATCATCATGGATGATCGGCGCCACGGGTGGGATGTGAGGCCCGACACGTGGAGGTGCGGGCGCGGCGGCCGGAGGGGTGAACACCCGGCGGGAATGGCAGGCTTGGGGGATGCGCCGACCGTTCGCCGTCCTTGCCGCCGTCCTGCTCGCGGGCGCCTGCGCGCTGCCCGCGTCCGCCGCGGAGGACGCCGGGGACAAGGGATTCACGATCAAGGACCCGAGGATCACGGAGTCCAGCGGTCTGGCCGCGTCCCACCTGCACCCGGGCATCTACTGGACGCACAACGACAGCGGCGACGGCCCGTACATCTACGCCGTGGACGGCGCGACCGGCAAGACGGTGGCCCGGGTGACGCTGCGGGGCGTGGGCACCCCGCGCGACATCGAGGCGATCTCGATCGGGCCCCACGACGAGATCTACGTCGGCGACATCGGCGACAACTACGACGGCCGCTGGCCCTACGTGTGGATCTACCGCCTCCCGGAGCCGAAGGTCCTCCGGGACCAGGCGGTCACGGCCACCCAGTACGTCGTGAAGTACTCCGACGGCCCCCGCAACGCCGAGTCCCTGCTCGTCCACCCCAGGACCGGCCGGGTCTACATCATCGACAAGAAGGAGGACGGCGGCCACCTCTACGAGGGCCCCGCCACCCTCTCCACCACCGGCGCCAACATCTTCAGGCCGATCGCCCCCATCGACCTCTGGGCCACCGACGCCGCCTTCTCCCCCGACGGCGACCACCTCGCCGTCCGCGGCTACCTCGGCGGCATCTCCTACTCCTGGAACAACGCCCACCCCCGGCGCATCTCCACCCTCGACGTACCCCTCCAGGGCCAGGGCGAGGGCGTCACCTACTCGGCCGACGGCACGAAGCTGCTGTACAGCAGCGAGGGCGCCGACAGCACGGTGGTCGCGAAGGACGCCCCGGACAGCCCGAAGTCCTCCCCGTCCCCCGGCGCCGGCTCCCCGGACAACCCGGTGACCGGCGGGTCGCACCTCACACTGGGCGCGGTGGCGCTCGTCGTCGTGGTGGCGGGGCTGCTCGGGGTGGGGCGGCTGCGGCGGCGCGACGGGTGACGCCGGGCGGGCGGGGGCGACGCCCGCCTGCGGGGGCGGGTCAGGGTCCGCCGGACGGCGAGGGGCGCCCGGCACATCCGCCGGGCGCCCCTCACCGCCGTACCCGAGGAGTCAGAGCTTCTCGATGACGTAGTCGATGCACTTGGTCAGGGCCTCGACATCCGCCGGGTCGATCGCCGGGAACATGGCGACGCGCAGCTGGTTGCGGCCGAGCTTGCGGTAGGGCTCCGTGTCGACGATGCCGTTGGCGCGCAGGATCTTGGCGACGGCGGCGGCGTCGATGTCGTCGGAGAAGTCGATGGTGCCGATGACCGCCGAGCGCTTCGCCGGGTCGGTGACGAAGGGGCTGGCGAACTTGACGTCCTCCGCCCAGTTGTACAGCGTGCGCGCGGACGTGGCGGTGCGCCGGACCGCGAAGTCCAGGCCACCCTGGCCGTTGAGCCACTCCAGCTGCTGGTTGAGCAGGAAGAGCGTGGCGAGGGCCGGGGTGTTGTACGTCTGGTTCTTGCGGGAGTTGTCGATCGCCGTGGGCAGCGAGAAGAACTCCGGGATGTGGCGGCCGGACGCGTGGACCCGCTCCGCGCGCTCGATCGCGGCCGGGGAGAAGACGCCGATCCACAGGCCGCCGTCGGAGGCGAAGGACTTCTGCGGGGCGAAGTAGTACACGTCGGTCTCGGCGATGTCGACCGGCAGGCCGCCCGCGCCGGAGGTCGCGTCCACCAGGACGAGGGAACCCTCGTCGGCGCCGGCCACCCGCTGGATGGGCATGGCGACACCGGTGGACGTCTCGTTGTGGGTGAAGGCGTACACGTCGACGCCCGCCTCGGCCCGCGCCTCCGGGTGGGTGCCCGGGTCGGTGGAGATCACCGTCGGTTCGGCCAGCCAGGGCGCGAGCTTCGCGGCCTTGGCGAACTTGGAGGAGAACTCGCCGAAGCTGAGGTGCTGGGACTTGTTCTCGATCAGTCCGTGGGTGGCGATGTCCCAGAAGGCGGTGGAGCCGCCGTTGCCGAGGACGACCTCGTAGCCCTCGGGCAGGGAGAAGAGCTCGGAGATCCCCTCGCGGACCTTACCGACCAGGTTCTTGACGGGCGCCTGGCGGTGGGAGGTGCCGAGCAGGGAGCTTCCGGTGGCGGCGAGGGCGTCGAGCGCCTCGGTCCGCACCTTGGAGGGGCCCGCGCCGAAACGTCCGTCGGCGGGCTTGATGTCAGCGGGAATCTGGATGTCGGCCACGACTCGCAGGGTATCCGGTGGGCGAAACGGGACGGAACCGTGTCCGTCGGATGAGACAAGAACGCCAGCACACGGACTTGTCGTGTCGTACGACAATCCCGCGTGAGGTTGTATGACGATCAGGGCGAGGCTGTGGATAACTCGCGATGACGGTCGGTGATCGGATGCATCCTGGGCGCATGACGGATCGGATGGGCCGGATGGGCCGGATGGGCCCAACAGAGCGGTCGGGCCAGGCAGGGCGGACGGGTCGGGCGGGCGCGGACCAGGTGGGGCACGCGGATCAGGCGCGACAGGCGGATCGCTCGGATCGCTCGGATCTCTCGCGCCTTGAGAGGGAACTGCGCGCGTGCCTCCGCGGCGAGGTCCGCTTCGACACCGCCGCCCGCGCGCTCATGACCATGGACGCCTCCAACTACCGGCGCGTCCCCGCCGGAGTGGTCGCCCCGCGGGACGCCGAGGACGTGGCGGCGGTCCTCGACGTGTGCCGGGCGCGCGGGGTGCCCGTCGTTGCGCGCGGCGGGGGTACGTCGATCGCCGGACAGGCCACCGGCACAGGCGTCGTACTGGATTTCACGCGCCATATGAACGGCCTCCTGGAACTGGACCCGGGCTCGCGCACGGCGGTCGTGCAGCCCGGCCTGGTCCTCGACCGCCTCCAGCGCGCCGCCGCCCCGCACGGCCTGCGCTTCGGCCCCGATCCGTCCACGCACAGCCGCTGCACCCTCGGCGGCATGATCGGCAACAACTCCTGCGGCTCCCATTCGGTGGCCTGGGGGACGACCGCCGACAACATCGCGGAGCTGGACGTGCTCACCGCGCGCGGCCGGTCGCTGCGGCTCGGGCCGGGGTGGGCCGGCGCGCCCGAGGGGCTGCGGGAGCTGGCACAGGGCGAGCTGGCCCGGCTGCGCACCGGCTTCCCGGACCTGCCCCGCCGGATCTCCGGGTACGCGCTGGACGCGCTGCTGCCCGAGAAGGGCGCCGACGTGGCCCGCTCCTTCTGCGGCTCCGAGGGCACGCTCGGCATCCTCACCGAGGCGGTGGTGCGCCTGGTCGAGGCACCGCGCGCCCGCGCACTGGCGGTGCTGGGGTACGGCGACGAGAGCGCCGCCGCGGAGGCCGCCGCCGGTCTCCTGCCGCACGGTCCGCTGACGGTGGAGGGCATGGCCGCCGACCTGGTGCCCCCGGGGGCGGGACTGCCCGGGGGCGGTGCCTGGCTCTTCGTGGAGACGGGCGGACACACGGGGGCGGAGGCGCGTGCCCGTGCCGAGGAGATCGTCCGCGCGGCCGACGTCGTGGACGCCCTCGTGGTCACCGATCCCGCCGCCCAGCGCACGCTCTGGCGCATCCGCGAGGACGCGAGCGGTACGGCGACGCGGATGCCGGACGGCTCGGAGGCATGGCCCGGCTGGGAGGACTGCGCGGTGCCGCCCGCCCGGCTCGGCGCCTATCTGCGCGACTTCCGTGCCCTGCTGTCCGCCCACGGCCTGCGCGGCACCCCGTACGGCCACTTCGGCGACGGCTGCATCCACGTCCGCATCGACTTCGACCTGCTCACCGAGGCCGGCATCGGCCGCTTCCGGCGTTTCTCGCAGGAGCTGGCCGACCTGGTGGTGGCGCACGGCGGCTCGCTGTCCGGGGAGCACGGCGACGGCCAGGCCCGCGCGGAGCTGCTGCCGCGGATGTACGGCGCCGAGACGGTACGGCTCTTCGAGCGCGCCAAGGCCGTCTGGGACCCCGACGACCTGCTCAACCCCGGCATGCTGGTCCGCCCCGCCCCGCTCGACGGCAACCTGCGCTTCGCGGTGCTGCCGAGCGAGCCCGTGGACGTGGCCTTCGGCTACCCGGCCGACGGCGGCGACTTCCGCGCGGCCGTCCGCCGCTGCGTCGGCGTGGCCAAGTGCCGTACGACCACGGCGGCCGGCCCCGCCGTGATGTGCCCGTCCTTCCGGGCGACCGGCGAGGAGGAGCACTCCACCCGGGGCCGGGCCCGGCTGCTGCACGAGATGCTGGCGGGGGAGCTGATCACCGACGGCTGGCGTTCCCCCGAGGTCCGCGACGCCCTCGACCTGTGCCTCTCCTGCAAGGGCTGCCGCACGGACTGCCCGGTCGGCGTCGACATGGCCACCTACAAGGCCGAGTTCCTGCACCACCACTACGCCGGTCGCCGCCTCCCCGCCGCCCACCACAGCATGGGCCGCCTGCCCGAGTGGCTGCGCTGGATCGCCCGCACGCGTACGGCTCCCCTGCTGAACGCGCTCGCCTCCGTCCCGCCCCTGGCGGCCGCCGCGAAACGCCTCGGGGGGATCGCGCCCGAGCGGCGGCTTCCCCGGCTCGCCCCGAGAACCTTCACCGGCTGGTGGCGGCGTCGAAAGCCCGCGCGGGCCCGGTCCACCGGAGACCTGGTGGTCCTCTGGCCGGACACCTTCACCGAGCACCTCTCCCCGTCGGTCGGCCGCGCGGCGGTCCGCGTCCTGGAGTCCGCGGGCCTGCGGGTGACCCTCCCGCCGGCGGCGCCGCCACGCCGGAGCGCGAAGGCCGCCCACCCGGCCACCCGTACGCGTGCCCCGCTGCTCCCCACCCGCGTCTGCTGCGGCTTGACGTACGTGTCCACCGGCCAGCTCGACCGCGCCCGCACGGTGCTGCGCCGCACGCTGGACCTGATGGAGCCGGTGCTGCGCGCGGGCGTCCCGGTCGTCGTGCTGGAACCGAGCTGTGCGGCGGCGCTGCGCACCGACCTCCCGGAGCTGCTGCACGACGACCCCCGCGCGGCCCGGCTCGCCTCCGCCGTCCTCACCTTCGCCGAGGCGCTGGAGCGGCACGCCCCGCACTGGACCCCGCCCGCCGTGGACCGTCCCGTCGCCGGCCAGACCCACTGCCACCAGCACGCGGTCCTCGGCGACGCCCCGGACCGCCGGCTGCGCGGGTCCGCCGGCCTCACCGGGGACCTCTCCGGCGGCTGCTGCGGCCTGGCGGGCGACTTCGGCTTCGTGAAGGGGCACTTCGAGGTCTCCCGGGCCTGCGCGGAGGACCAGCTCCTCCCCTCGATACGCGAGGCGGCGCCGGACACGGTGATCCTGGCCGACGGCTTCTCCTGCCGCACCCAGCTGGAGCAACTGGCCGGGACCCGCGGACGCCACCTGGCGGAGGTGCTGGCCGAGGCGCTGGAGACGGCGGAGAAGGCGAGGACGCCGGACGGGGACACGGGGCAGGGGAGCTGACGACCCGGCACCTGACGGGCTGTTTCCATAGGGTGAGGTGATCAGCGAACCGTGAAGGAGCCACGCCTGTGAGCCTCACCGTCCGACCGGTCACCCGGGCCGAACATCTCGCCTTCGTGGCGGCCCGTCCCTCGGCCAGCCACCTCCAGCTGCCGTCCTGGGGGGATGTGAAGCCGGACTGGCGGGCGGAGAGCCTGGGATGGTTCGAGGCGGACGGGCGGCTCGTCGGGGTGGGGCTGGTGCTGCTCAGACCGCTGCCCAAGGTGAAGCGGTATCTGGCGTACCTGCCGGAGGGCCCGGTCATCGACTGGGAAGCGCCCGACCTGGAGCGCTGGCTGGACCCGATGCTGGCCCACCTCAAGCGGCTGGGCGCCTTCTCGGTGAAGATGGGCCCGCCCGTCGTCGTGCGGCGGTGGAGCCCCGAGGCGGTCAAGGCGGCCATCGCCGACCCGGACGCGCACCGGCTGCGGGACGCGCCGCCGACCTCCGAGGAGCCGGGGGCGCTCGCGCTCGCCGACCGGCTGCGCGGCATGGGCTGGCGGCAGACCGAGCCCGGCGCCGAGGACGGCTTCGCCGCCGGACAGCCCCGGTACGTCTGCCAGGTGCCGTACGCCGGGCGGTCGTTGGAGGACATCCACCGCGGGCTCAACCAACAGTGGCGGCGCAACATCAAGAAGGCCGAGAAGGCGGGGGTGAAGGTCGTACGGGGAGGCTACGAGGACCTGCCGGCCTTCTACGGGCTGTACGCGGAGACGGCGGAGCGGGACCGTTTCATCCCGCGCCCGCCGGCGTACTTCCAGCGGATGTGGACGGCGCTCACCGCCGAGGACCCCGACCGGATGCGGCTGTACCTCGCGCAGCACGACGGAGAGGTGCTCGCCGCGGCCACGATGCTGATCGTGGGCGGGCATGTCTGGTACTCGTACGGCGCCTCCACCAGCCGCAGGCGGGAGGTGCAGCCCAACAACGCGATGCAGTGGCGCATGATGTGCGACGCCCATGAGCTGGGCGCCCACGTCTACGACTTCCGGGGCATCACCGACACCCTGGAGGAGTCCAACCACCTCCTCGGCCTGCTGCGCTTCAAGGTGGGCGCGGGCGGCGGGGCGGTGGAGTACGTGGGCGAGTGGGACTTCCCGCTGAACCGCCTGCTGCACAAGGCGCTCGATGTGTACATGGCGCGCCGCTGAGGAATCGCCGCCCGGGGGGGTGGGGGCGGAAAAAAGGGGGGGCGGCCCGGTATCCGGAAAGGGGCATCTCACCATCCAGGACAGACCCTAACGCGGTTCACACTCCTGACAGAGTCTCCTATCCTGGACTCCGCGGTACAGGGAGCTGTACACGATCCGAGCCGAACACCGGGACCGCCGTGAGCACCATCAAAACCCCCAGCGCCACCTCCGGGCCGTCCGCGACGACGCCCGTGTCCCCGCGCGCTCCGGGCCGTTCCGGCTCGCTCGGACCGGTCGGGCTGGTGCTGGCCGGCGGGGTGTCGGTGCAGTTCGGCGGCGCCCTCGCGGTGACGCTGATGCCGAGGGCCGGCGCGCTGGGCGTGGTGACGCTCAGGCTGGTCGCCGCGGCGGTGATCCTCCTGCTGTTCTGCCGCCCCCGGCTGCGCGGTTACTCGCGCGCCGACTGGGGCACGGTGATCGCCTTCGGTTTCGCCCTGGGCGGCATGAACAGCCTGTTCTACGAGGCGGTGGCCCGCATCCCGCTCGGCCCCGCCGTCACCCTCGAAGTGCTCGGTCCGCTGGCCCTGTCCGTGGTCTCCTCCCGCCGTCTGGTCAACGCGGTGTGGGCGGCGCTCGCCCTCGGGGGCGTGTTCCTGCTCGGCGGCGGGGGCTTCAGCGGGCTGGACCCCGTGGGGGTGGGCTTCGCCCTGGGCGCGGGCGCGATGTGGGCGGCGTACATCGTCTTCAGCGCTCGTACGGGCCGCCGCTTCCCGCAGGCGGACGGGCTGGCGCTGGCCATGGCGGTCGCGGCGCTGCTCGTGCTCCCGCTGGGCATCGCCTCGTCCGGCGGCCGCCTGATCGTGCCCACCACGGTCGGCCTCGGCGCGGCGGTGGCCGTCCTCTCCTCGGTCCTGCCCTACACCCTCGAACTCCTCGCCCTGCGCAACCTCCCCGCCGCCACCTTCGCCATCCTGATGAGTCTCGACCCGGCCCTCGCGGCCACCGCCGGCTTCCTCATCCTCGGCCAGTCCCTCTCCGTCACGGAGGCCGCCGCGATCGCCCTGGTCATCGCGGCGAGCATCGGCGCGGTGCGTACGCAGGTGGGCCGGGCGAAGGCGCCGGTTCCGGAGGCGTGAAGGGACCTGAGGGCCGCGTGGTCGTCGGACCGGAGCGGGCCGGTCACCACGAGCCCGTCGGTCACCACGGGTCCTCTCCCGCACCGACACGTGCCGCCGGCCTCCGCCGGTGAACGCCGACCGCGCCCAGCCGGCCCTCCCCCTCTCCCGCCCGGCCGCGCGGGGTGCCGGACCGGCCGGATGCGCAAGGGCGGGCCGCGTCGGGGCCGGGGCGGGTGTGTACGTTGGCGGGGAGGGGTTCGTGGCGTCCTCGGAGGCGTCGGCTACAGGCAGGGGAATACGAACGCATGGCACGTGTCGCCGTCATCACCGCGCCCAACATCGGCTACCGCAACACCGGGATGCTGACCGTCGACCTGGCCTTCGAGGCGATGCGGCGACGGATGGGCGACGGGGTCGAGGCGAGCTGGTACACCCTGCACCTGCCGCAGACCGTGCCGCTGCGAGGGTTGCGGGCGGGGGTGCGCGGTGCCGAACTCCCCTTCCGGTTCCGGTCGTTGATCGACGGGGTCGACGGCCTCCACGAGTACGACGCCGTCGTCTTCTGGGGCGACTTCCTGCACACCCGGCACTACCTCGCCCAGGACGCCGCCAACCGCCTCCTCGACTACGGGATCGCCGGGGACCGGGGCGCCGCCCGGGCCCTGCTCAACCGGACGCTGATGCTCGCCGATCAGCCGGACGACCTGTTCGAGCGCACCCTCAGCTACGGCGGCACGATCCTGCACAACACGCAGTCCGACTACGAGGACAAGGAGTACGGCCCCTTGTTCACGCGGCTGATGACGCGCAGCCACCGGGTCTGGGTGCGCGATCCGCTGTCGGCGGCCAAGCTGGCGCATCTGCGCGGGGACCGTACGACCGACCACTTCGGCTCGGACGCGGCCCTGCTGAACCGCCCCGGCGACCTCGACCGCCTCCCGGTCACCCCCTGGTCCCAGGACCTCCCGGACGGGGGCGCGATCGGGGTGTTCCTCGGCGCCCGCACGAGCATCCCCGAGTGGCTGCCCGGCTTCTGCCAACGGCTCGCCGAGCGGTTCGACGCGCCCCTGGAGTGGCTGCCGTGGTTCGAGGGGAACGTCCCGGCGCGGGTCGGCCACCTCCCCACCCGGCCCGGCGACCCCACCGTCGGCGACCTGCTCGGCGCCCTGCCGCGCTATCGCCTCGTCATCACCGACACCTACCACCTGTGCGTCAACGCCTGGGGCGCCGGCACCCCGGTGGTCTGCGTCGGGGCGCCCGAGCCCGTGCCGACGACCGACGACGACTACCTGACGCTCAGCGACGTGAAGAAGCACGTCCTGCACATGGCGTACGACGCGAGCGACTTCTACCTCCCCACGGCCCCCGACACCCCCGAGGGGCACGAGCGGCGGGCCGAGCGGATCGTGCGGCTCGTGGAGGGCGGGGGTGCGGCCGCCGTGGCCGAGCGGATCCGCGAGCACGCCGACTACTCGGCGCGCTCCTTCACGGAGACTCTCGCCTCGCTCCTGGCCTGACCCGGATTTCCTCCGGGCCTGCCTCCGGTCCCCTCCGGGCCTGCCTCCGGTCCCCTCCGGGCCCGCCTCCGGTCCCCTCCGGGCCTGCCTCCGGTCCCCTCCGGGCCTGCCTCCGGTCCCCTCCGGGCCTGCCTCCGGTCCCCTCCGGGCCTGCCTCCGGTCCCCTCCGGGCCTGCCTCCGG
>NZ_JBSFLI010000003.1:202889-354601 GCF_053598955.1 Streptomyces sp. NPDC001056
CGGTCCCCTCCGGGCCCGTCCCCGGTCCCCTCCGGGCCCGCCCCGGCCCGCCCCCGGTCCCCTCCGGGCCCGCCCCCGGTCCCCTCCGGGCCCGCCCCCGGTCCCTTCCCGGCCCGTCCCGGGCCGCCCCTTACGTCTTCTGGTCCGACTCCGATTCACCCCTGGGCCGGCCACGGAGCCCTCCGCGACCGGCGCACTCCGGCCACCCGACCCCAACCCTGGCCCGACCCCAACCCTGGCCCGACCCCAACCCTGGCCCGACCCCAACCCTGGCCCGGCCCCCGGCCCCCGGCCCCCGGCCCCCGGCCTCCGGCCTCCGGCCCCCGGCCCCGGCCCCCGGCCCCCGGCCCCGGCCCCCGGCCCCCGGCCCCCGGCCCCCGACCCCTACCCCCACCCCCACCCCGGCCGCGGCCCCGGAAGGTCGGCTCAATAAATCATGCAAGCACGCTTGATTGTTTCCGGGCCCGCTGCCATGCTCCCCCCATGGCCGACCCGACGCCCGTCATCGACGACCTGCGTGCCGAGAGTGAAGAACTGGACCGGCTGGTGGACCGGTTGACGCCCGATCGATGGGCGCTCGCCACCCCCGCGCCCGGCTGGACCGTCGCCCACCAGATCGCCCACCTCGCCTGGACCGACCGCGCCGCGCTGGCCGCCGTCACCGACGCGGACGCGTTCCGCGCACTGGTGCGGAAGGCGCTGGCCGGCGGCGGTTCCTTCGTGGACGAGGGGGCCGAGGAGAACGCGGGTCTGCCGCCCGCCGAGCTTCTCGCGACCTGGCGGTCCGGGCGCGACGCCCTCGACCGGGCCCTGCGCTCGGCCGAACCCGGCGCCCGTTTCCCCTGGTTCGGCCCGCCGATGGCCGTCGCCTCCATGGCCACCGCCCGCCTCATGGAGACCTGGGCCCACAGCCTGGACGTCGCCGACGCGCTCGGTGTCACCCCCACCCCCACCGACCGTCTGCGCCATGTCGCCCGACTCGGCGTCCGGACCCGGGACTTCGCCTACACCGTCCACGGACTCACCCCGCCCGCCGAGGAGTTCCACGTCCAGCTCACCGCGCCCGGCGGCGAGGTGTGGGCCTACGGCCCCGAGGACGCCCCGCAGCGCGTCACCGGCCCGGCCCTCGACTTCTGCCTCCTCGTCACCCAGCGCGCCCACCGGGACGACCTCGCCCTGACCGCCGTGGGCCCCGACGCGGACCGCTGGCTGGACATCGCCCAGGCCTTCGCGGGGCCACCGGGAAGCGGTCGGGAGCCGAGGAAAGCGGGAGGCCCGTCGGAGGGGTCCGACCGGTGAACCCCCTGCGCATAGGAAACTTCTCCGGCTTCTACGGCGACCGTTTCGACGCCCTGCGCGAGATGCTCACCGGCGGCGAACTCGACGTCCTCACCGGTGACTACCTCGCCGAACTGACCATGCTGATCCTCGCCCGCGACCGGCTGAAGGACCCCGGCGCCGGGTACGCCCGCACGTTCCTGCGCCAGCTGGAGGACTGCCTCGGCCTCGTCCGGGAGCACGGGGTACGGATCGTCACCAACGCGGGCGGGCTCAACCCGGCCGGACTCGCCTCGAAGGTGGGCGAGTTGAGCGACCGGCTCGGCATTCCCCTCCGGGTCGCGCACGTCGAGGGCGACGACCTCACCGCCGCCCACCCCGGCACCCTCGCCGCCCACGCCTACCTCGGCGGGTTCGGCATCGCCGAGTGCCTGCGGGCCGGCGCGGACATCGTCGTCACCGGGCGGGTCACCGACGCGGCCCTCGTCACCGGGCCCGCCGCCGCCCGTTTCGGCTGGGGGCCAGGGGACTTCGACCAGCTCGCCGGCGCCGTCGTCGCCGGGCACGTGCTGGAGTGCGGGACGCAGGCGACCGGCGGGAACTACGCGTTCTTCCGGGACGGCGACGTACGGCGCCCCGGCTTCCCGCTCGCCGAGATCCACGCCGACGGCAGCAGTGTCGTCACCAAGCACCCCGGCACCGGCGGATTCGTGGACATCGGCACGGTCACCGCCCAGCTGCTCTACGAGACCGGGGGCGCCCGGTACGCCGGGCCCGACGTGACCGCCCGCCTGGACAGCGTCCGGCTGAGCCAGGACGGACCGGACCGGGTGCGGATCGAGGGGGTGCGCGGGGAGGCGCCCCCGCCGACCCTCAAGGTCGGGCTCAACCGCCTCGGCGGCTTCCGCAACGAGGTCGTGTTCGTGCTCACGGGGCTCGACATCGAGGCCAAGGCGGATCTGGTCAAGGACCAGCTGGCGCAGCAGCTCGCCACGTCGCCGCCCGCCGACGTCCGGTGGGAACTCGTGCGCACCGACCGCCCCGACGCCGGCACCGAGGAGACCGCGAGCGCCCTGCTGCGTCTCGTCGTACGGGACCCGGACCAGCAGGTCGTGGGGCGGGCGCTGAGCGGGGCGGCCATCGAATTGGCGCTGGCCAGCTACCCCGGGTTCCATGTCCTGGCCCCGCCCGGCAAGGGCGACCCCTACGGGATCTTCGAGGACGCGTACGTGCCCCAGGAGGGCGTGGCCCACACGGCCGTCCTCCCCGAGGGGCGCCCCGTACGGGTTCCCCCGCCGCCTGATACGCGCCCCCTGGAGGAGGCGCCCCCCGCGGACCTCCCCGCCCCGCTCCCGCCCGGTGCCACCCGCCGCGCCCCCCTCGGCCTCGTCGCCGGCGCCCGCAGCGGGGACAAGGGCGGGAACGCCAACGTGGGGGTGTGGGCCCGTACCGACGAGGCGTGGCGGTGGCTCGCGCACGAGCTGACCACCGACCGGTTCCGGGAGCTGCTCCCCGAGTGCCGCGACCTGCCCGTCACCCGCCACCTCCTCCCCGGCCTGCGCGCCCTGAACTTCGTCGTCACCGGCATCCTCGGCGCCGGCGTCGCCTCCCGGCACCGTTTCGACCCGCAGGCCAAGGCCCTCGGCGAATGGCTGCGCTCCCGCCACCTGGACATCCCGGAGGCCCTCCTGTGACCGTCCTCGACACGGCCCTGGACACCCACCACCCCGACTACACGGCCCACCGCGAGGCCATGCTCGCCAAGCTCGCCGAACTGGCGGCGGAGCACGGCAAGGCGCTCGCGGGCGGCGGCGAGAAGTACGTCGGGCGGCACCGCGAGCGCGGCAAGCTGCTCGCCCGCGAACGCATCGAGCTGCTCCTCGACCCGGACACCCCGTTCCTGGAGCTGTCCCCGCTGGCCGCCTGGGGCAGCGAGTACACCGTCGGCGCGTCCCTCGTCACCGGTATCGGGGTGGTCGAGGGCGTGGAGTGCCTGATCACCGCGAACGACCCGACCGTGCGCGGCGGCGCCAGCAATCCGTGGAGCCTGAAGAAGGCCCTGCGCGCCAACGACATCGCGCTCGCCAACCGGCTGCCCTGCATCAGCCTGGTGGAGTCGGGCGGGGCCGACCTGCCGTCGCAGAAGGAGATCTTCATCCCCGGCGGCGCCATCTTCCGCGATCTCACGAGGCTTTCGGCCGCAGGTATCCCGACCATCGCGGTCGTCTTCGGCAACTCCACCGCCGGCGGCGCCTACGTCCCCGGCATGTCCGACCACGTGATCATGGTCAAGGAGCGGGCCAAGGTGTTCCTCGGCGGGCCGCCCCTGGTGAAGATGGCCACCGGCGAGGAGAGCGACGACGAGTCCCTGGGCGGCGCCGAGATGCACGCCCGCGTCTCCGGACTCGCCGACTACTTCGCCGTGGACGAGAGGGACGCCCTGCGGCAGGCGCGGCGGGTGGTCGCCAGGCTCGACCACCGCAAGGCGACCGCCGATCCGGGCCCGGCCGAGCCGCCCAGGTACGACCCCGAGGAACTGCTCGGCATCGTCCCCGGCGACCTCAAGATCCCCTTCGACCCGCGCGAGGTCGTCGCCCGGATCGTGGACGCCTCCGACTTCGACGAGTTCAAACCGCTGTACGGCACCAGCCTGGTGACCGGCTGGGCGGCCCTGCACGGCTACCCGGTCGGCATCCTCGCCAACGCGCAGGGCGTGCTGTTCAGCGAGGAGTCGCAGAAGGCCGCCCAGTTCATCCAGCTCGCCAACCAGCGGAACATCCCGCTGCTCTTCCTGCACAACACCACCGGCTACATGGTGGGCAGGGAGTACGAACAGGGCGGGATCATCAAGCACGGGGCGATGATGATCAACGCGGTGAGCAACAGCCGCGTCCCGCATCTGTCCGTGCTGATGGGCGCGTCGTACGGCGCCGGGCACTACGGCATGTGCGGCCGCGCCTACGACCCCCGCTTCCTGTTCGCCTGGCCCAGCGCCAAGTCCGCCGTCATGGGCCCGCAGCAGCTGGCGGGCGTGCTGTCGATCGTCGCGCGGCAGTCGGCGGCGGCGAAGGGGCAGCCGTACGACGAGGACGCGGACGCGGCCCTGCGCGCCATGGTGGAGCAGCAGATCGAGTCCGAGTCGCTGCCCCTGTTCCTGTCCGGGCGGCTGTACGACGACGGCGTCATCGACCCGCGCGACACCCGCACCGTCCTCGGCCTGTGCCTCTCCGCGATCCACACCGCCCCCTACGAGGGCGTGCGCGGCGGCTTCGGCGTCTTCCGGATGTGAGGTCCATGATCCAGACACTGCTGGTCGCCAACCGGGGCGAGATCGCCTGCCGGATCTTCCGTACCTGCGCCGACCTGGGCATCCGTACGGTCGCCGTGCACTCGGACGCCGACGGAGACGCCCTCCACACCCGCCTGGCGGACACGGCGGTACGGCTGCCGGGCGCGGCCCCCGCCGACACCTATCTGCGCGGCGACCTGATCGTGAAGGCCGCCCTCGCCGCCGGCGCCGACGCCGTGCACCCCGGCTACGGCTTCCTCTCCGAGAACCCGGACTTCGCCCGGGAGGTCCTGGACGCCGGCCTGACCTGGATCGGGCCGTCCCCCGAGGCCATCGAGGCCATGGCCTCCAAGACGCGCGCCAAGCGGCTGATGGGCCTGGAACCCCTGGGGGAGGTCACCCAGGGGGATCTGCCGGTGCTGGTGAAGGCGGCGGCGGGCGGCGGCGGGCGCGGGATGCGGATCGTGCGCCGCCTGGACGAGCTCCAGGCCGCCCTGGAGGGCGCGCGCGCCGAGGCCGCGAGCGCGTTCGGGGACGGCGAGGTCTTCGTGGAGCCGTACATCGAGCACGGCCGCCACATCGAGGTGCAGATCCTCGCCGACACCCACGGCACCGTCTGGCCGCTCGGCACCCGCGACTGCTCCCTCCAGCGCCGCCACCAGAAGGTCGTCGAGGAGGCCCCGGCACCCGGTCTCCCCGAACGGCTCGCGCGGGAGCTGCGCGCGCTGGCGGTACGCGCCGCCCGCGCCGTCTCCTACGTCGGCGCGGGCACCGTGGAGTTCCTGGTCGCCGAAGGGCGGGCGCACTTCCTGGAGATGAACACCCGCCTCCAGGTCGAACACCCGGTGACGGAGGCGGTGTTCGGGCTCGACCTCGTCGCCGAGCAGATCCGCGTCGCCGAGGGCCACGCCCTGGAGAAGGACCCGCCCGACCCGCGCGGGCACGCGATCGAGGCCCGCCTCTACGCCGAGGACCCCGCCCGCGACTGGGCCCCGCAGACCGGCACCCTGCACCGGCTCGCCGTACCGTCCGGTGTCCGCCTCGACACCGGGTACACCGACGGCGACCCCATCGGCGTCCACTACGACCCGATGCTCGCCAAGCTCGTCGCCCACGCCCCGACCAGGGCGGAGGCGATCCGGCGGCTCGCGGGCGCCCTGGAGGCGGCGGCGGTCCACGGCCCGGTCACCAACCGCGACCTGCTCGTCCGCTCCCTGCGCCACGAGGAGTTCACGGCCGGCCGCATGGACACCGGCTTCTACGACCGTCACCTCGCCGCCCTCACGGCCCCCGCCCCCGACCCCCTCGCCCCGCTGGCCGCCGCCCTCGCCGACGCCCACGGCCGCTCCCGCTTCGGCGGCTGGCGCAACGTGCCCTCCCAGCCGCAGGTGAAGCGGTACGAGGTCGCCGGGGAGGAGGCCGAGGTCCACTACCGGCACACCCGCGAGGGCCTGGCGGCGGACGGGGTACGGGTCGTACACGCCGACGCGCGGACCGTCGTCCTCGAAGCGGACGGTGTACGGCGGAAGTTCCAGGTGGCGCGGTACGGCGACGAGGTCCACGTCAACGCCGAGCGGCTGATCGCGCTGCCCCGCTTTCCCGACCCCGCCGCCCAGCTCGCTCCCGGCTCGCTGGTGGCCCCGATGCCCGGCACGGTCGTACGCGTCGCCGAAGGACTGGCGGAAGGGGCCACGGTCACCGCCGGCCAGCCCCTGATCTGGCTGGAGGCGATGAAGATGCAGCACCAGATCTCGGCCCCGACCGCGGGAACCCTCGTCTCCCTGCACGCCGAGCCGGGACAGCAGGTGGAGCCCGGCCTGCTGCTGGCGGTGGTGCGGCCGACGTGAACGGGCGCGGGGCCGTACCGATGTGCGGCCGCCACCGCGCGAGCGCGAGCAACCCCAGACAACCCGCACGCGGAGGAATCGCATGACCACCCTCGTCGAATCCGAAGAGCACAAAGCACTCCGAGCCGCGGTATCCGCGCTCGGCAACCGCTACGGCCGCGACTACGTCGCCCGCACCCTCGCCGAGGGCAAGCCCCCCACCGAACTCTGGTCCGAGGCCGGGAAGCTCGGTTACCTCGGCGTCAACCTCCCCGAGGAGTACGGCGGCGGAGGCGGCGGCATCACCGAACTGTCCATCGTGCTGGAGGAGTTGGGTGCGGCCGGCTCTCCCCTCCTCATGCTCGTCGTGTCCCCCGCCATCTGCGGCACCGTGATCTCCCGCTTCGGCACCGAGGCGCAGAAACGTCAGTGGCTGCCCGGCCTCGCCGACGGCACGAAACTCATGGCCTTCGGCATCACCGAGCCCGACGCCGGTTCCAACAGCCACCGCATCACCACCACCGCCCGCCGCGACGGCACGGACTGGCTGCTCACCGGCCGCAAGGTCTTCATCTCGGGCGTGGACATGGCTGACGCGGTGCTGATCGTCGGCCGCACCGAGGACGCCCGCACCGGACGCCTCAAGCCCTGCCTCTTCATCGTGCCGACGGACGCGCCCGGTTTCGACAAGCGGCCGATCGACATGGAACTCAAGGCCGCGGAGAAGCAGTTCGAGCTGGTCCTCGACGACGTACGGCTGTCCGCGGACGCGCTCGTCGGTGACGAGGACGCCGGCCTGCTCCAGCTGTTCGCGGGGCTCAACCCGGAACGCATCATGACGGCCGCGTTCGGGGTCGGGATGGGCCGGTACGCGCTCGGCAGGGCCATCGAGTACGCCCGCGACCGTACCGTCTGGAAGACGCCCATCGGCGCCCACCAGGCGATCGCGCACCCCCTGGCGCAGGCGCACATCGACCTGGAGCTGGCCCGGCTGATGATGCAGAAGGCGGCGCACCTCTACGACGCCGGCGACGACATCGGCGCGGGCGAGGCCGCCAACATGGCCAAGTACGCGGCCGGGGAGGCCTGTGTGAAGGCCGTGGACCAGGCCGTGCACACGCTCGGCGGCAACGGGCTCACCCGCGAGTTCGGGCTCGCCTCGCTGATCACGGCCGCGCGCGTGGCGCGTATCGCCCCGGTGAGCCGGGAAATGATCCTCAACTACGTCTCCCACCAGACCCTGGGTCTGCCCAAGTCGTACTGAGCCGCAGCCGCCTGGAGGAACCGTGTTCCACAGCGAGTACGCAGACGTCCCGCCCGTCGACCTTCCCATCCACGAGGCCGTGCTGGGTCACGCGGCCGCGTTCGGTGACCGGCCCGCCCTCGTCGACGGCACGGACGGGACCACGCTCACGTACGAGCAGGTGGACCGGTTCCACCGGCGACTGGCCGCCGCGTTCGCCGAGGCGGGCGTGCGCAAGGGCGACGTCCTCGCGCTGCACAGCCCCAACACGATCGCCTTCCCGACCGCCTTCTACGCCGCCACCCGCGCGGGTGCCACCGTCACCACGGCCCACCCGCTCGCCACCGCCGAGGAGCTGGCCAAGCAGCTGCGGGACAGCGCGGCCCGCTGGCTGGTGACCGTCTCCCCGCTGCTGGCGACCGCCCGCCGCGCCGCCGAACTCGCGGGCGGTGTACGGGAGATCTTCGTGTGCGACAGCGCCCCCGGGCACCGTTCGTTGATCGACATGCTCGGCACGACGGCGCCCGAGCCGGAGACCGTCTTCGACCCGGCCGAGGACGTCGCGGCGCTGCCGTACTCCTCCGGCACCACCGGCGTACCGAAGGGCGTGATGCTCACGCACCGGCAGATCGGCACGAATCTCGCCCAGTTGGAGTCGGTCGCGCCGACCGGCCCCGGCGAACGCATCCTCGCCGTACTGCCGTTCTTCCACATCTACGGCCTGACCGCCCTCATGAACGCGCCCCTGCGGCTCGGCGGCACGGTCGTCGTGCTGCCCCGCTTCGACCTGGAGACCTTCCTCGGCGCGATCGAGAAGCACCGCATCACCGGCCTCTACGTCGCCCCGCCGATCGTCCTCGCCCTCGCCAAGCACCCGGCGGTCACCCGCTACGACCTGTCCTCCCTGGAGTACGTCCTGTGCGCCGCCGCCCCGCTGGACGCCGGGCTCGCCCGCGCCTGCGCCCGGCGCCTGGGCCTGCCCCCGATCGGCCAGGCCTACGGCATGACGGAACTGTCCCCGGGCACCCATGTCGTCCCCCTCGACCGGCTGCGCGAGGCGCCCGCCGGGACCGTCGGCAAGCTGATCGCGGGCACCGAGATGCGGATCGTCTCCCTGGACGACCCCGGCCGGGACCTCGGCACGGGCGAGGCCGGGGAGATCCTGATCCGGGGACCCCAGGTGATGAAGGGGTACCTCGGGCGGCCCGAGGCCACCGCCGCGCTGGTCGACGCGGACGGCTGGCTGCACACCGGCGACGTGGGCCGGGTCGACGGCGACGGCTGGCTGTTCGTGGTGGACCGGGTGAAGGAACTCATCAAGTACAAGGGTTTCCAGGTGGCACCCGCCGAACTGGAGGCCCTGCTGCTCGCCCACCCCGGCATCGCCGACGCGGCCGTCATCGGCACGTACGACGAGGACGGCAACGAGGTGCCGCACGCCTTCGTCGTCCGCCGGTCCGAGGGCGACGAACCGACCGAGACCGACGTGCTGCTCCACGTCGCCGAGCGCGTCGCACCGTACAAACGCGTCCGCAGGGTCACCTTCACCGACAGCGTGCCGCGCGCCGCCTCCGGGAAGATCCTGCGGCGACAGCTCAGGGAGCGCATATGACCGTACCCCTCGGACGCTCGCGCACGCGCGGCGTCGAGACCCTCAGCCTGGACGCCACCGGCACCCGCAACGCGCTGTCCGCGTCGCTCGTCACCGGCCTCGCCGACGCGCTGGCCGAGTGCGGCAAGGACCCGGACGTACGGGCCGTCGTCCTCACCCACACCGGCACCACCTTCTCGGCCGGCGCCGACCTGCGCGAACCACCGCACCCGGACGCGCTGGTCGGGCTGCTGCGGCAGCTCGTCGAACTGCCCAAGCCGGTGCTCGCCCGGGTCACCGGACACGTCCGCGCGGGCGGCCTCGGGCTGCTCGCCGCCTGCGACATGGCCTTCGCCTCCGCGGCGGCCACCTTCGCCTTCACCGAGGTCCGCATCGGCGTGGCCCCCGCGGTGATCTCCCTGCCGCTGCTGCCGCGCACCGACCCGCGCGCCCTGGCCCGCTACTACCTCACCGGCGAGCGCTTCGGCCCCGACGAGGCCGTGCGCACCGGCCTGCTCACCGCCGCCGCCGACGACGTGGACGAGGCCCTGGCACCCGCCCTTGACGGGCTGCGGCGCTCCGCGCCCGAGGCCCTGGCGGAGACGAAACGGCTGCTCACGGCTAGGGTGCTGGAAACATTCGACCGGGACGCGGCCGCCCTGACCGCGCTCTCGGCCCGGCTGTTCGCCTCCGACCGGGCCCGGGAGGGGATGACGGCCTTCCTGGAGAAACGGGACCCGGCATGGGTGGTGTGAGCAGATGAGGACGACGGCCGACCGCGCCCGCGGGCCCCGGGCGGACCGCGACCGGCTGCCCAAACAGGACCGCAGCCGCGCCACCCGGCAGCGGCTCCTGGAGGCCGCCGTCGCCTGTCTCGCCGACCACGGCTGGGCGGGCTCCACGGTCGCCGTCGTCGCCGAACGCGCCGGGGTCTCCCGGGGCGCCGCCCAGCACCACTTCCCGACCCGCGAGGACCTGTTCACCGCGGCCGTCGAGTACGTCGCCGAAGAGCGCTCCACCGCGCTGCGCGAACTCTTCCCCGAGGGCGCGGAGGGCGACCGCCGGGCCGTCGTCACCGCCCTGGTCGACCTCTACACCGGCCCCCTCTTCCGGGCCGCCCTGCAACTGTGGGTGGCCGCCTCCAACGAGGAGCAGCTGCGCGGCCGGGTCACCGAACTGGAGGCCCGCGTCGGCCGCGAGACCCATCGCATCGCCGTGGACCTCCTCGGCGCCGACGAGTCCCGGCCCGGCGTCCGGGAGACCGTGCAGGGCCTGCTCGACATGGCCCGCGGCCTCGGCCTCGCCAACGTCCTCACCGACGACACGGCGCGGCGGGAACGGGTCGTCGCGCAGTGGGCCGACCTGGTGGAGGCGTCGCTCGGCTGAGGCGCCGACGCCGTTGTCGGCGGGGGCCGTTAACGTGGCGGGCATGGGGGACCACTTCCAGACGATCGTCGATCTCGACGCGACCGCGGCCGACGCGCCACGCCTGGCCGAGCGGGTGCTCGGCGTGCTCGTGACCGAGGGCGTCGTGCTGCCCGAGGGCACCGACCGGCCCTTCGGCGGGCACCTGCCGGGGCCGCACTGGCACAAGGCGGCGGGCCCGGGAAAGACCGACTGGGCGCCGACCGACGGTCTGACCGTGCACACCGGGCGCACGGTCTTCCACGGCGGACAGGGCGACGCCGAGTGGGTGCGCTGCCCGCGCTGTGCGGCGACCACCCGGCTGCTCACCGACGAGTACGACTGGATCGACGCGGCGTGGGAGCCGTACGGGCGGGCGGTGAGCCGCTGGCAGGAGACGGGCGAGGCGGCTGTCACCTGCCCCGGCTGCACCGCCACCGTCCCGCTGACCGAGTGGACATGGGCGGACGACTACTACGCCTTCGGCTACCTGGGCTTCGAGTTCTGGAACTGGCCGGAGTTCGGGGAGGCGTTCCGCGGGCTGGTCGCCGACGCGCTGGGCGGGCACCGGACGACCCTGGTGTGGGGCAAGTTCTGAGCGGTTCGGCGGGCGGTCCCGGGGAGTGAGGCGGGCCACATCCGTATCCCGGCGCGCGCAGTACGCTGGGCCCATGCTTCCGATGCTCGTTCGCCGCCGCCACGTGGACTACGTGCGCGTCACGAGCACGGGCTGTCGGCGCCGCGCCGCCTGATCAGCCCCCCGACGCACCTCTCTTTCTTCCTTGTCCGGCACCTGGGGGCCGCGTACCCCTTGCGGCCGCCCGTGCCCCGTACACCCTGCGGACACACCATGACCTCGCACATCGCGACGACCCCGTCGTACGACCAGCTGCCCGTCATCGATCTCTCGGCCGCCGACCGCGGCCCGGAGGACCGTGCCCTGCTCCACGCCCGGCTGCACAGCGCCGCGCACGACGTCGGCTTCTTCCAGCTCGTCGGGCACGGCGTGAGCGTGGCCGAGACCGACGCGCTCCGTACCGCCATGCGCGCCTTCTTCGACCTTCCCGAGGCCGACCGGCTGGCGCTGGACAACGTCAACTCCCCGCATTTCCGCGGCTATACGCGCACCGGCGACGAGCGCACCGGCGGCGCCCGCGACTGGCGCGACCAGCTCGACATCGGCGCCGAGCGTCCCGCCCGCGTGCCGGGTCCCGGTGAGCCGCCGTACTGGTGGCTCCAGGGCCCCAACCAGTGGCCGGCCGCCCTGCCCGAGCTGCGCACCGCCGCCCTCGCCTGGATCGACCGGCTCAGCGCGGTCGCCCGGCGGCTGCTGCACGAGCTGCTGACCGCCATCGGCGCCCCCGCCGACTTCTACGACCCGATCTTCGGCGACCGGGCCCACCCGCACCTCAAGCTGGTCCGCTACCCCGGCAGCGCGGGCGACGGCGCGGACCAGGGCGTCGGCGCCCACAAGGACTACGGCTTCCTCACCCTGCTCCTCCAGGACACCGTCGGCGGGCTCCAGGTCCAGCGCGAGGACGGCCGCTTCCACGACGTGCCGCCGCTGGAGAACGCCTTCGTCGTCAACCTCGGCGAACTCCTTGAGGTCGCCACCAACGGCTACCTCCTCGCCACCAACCACCGCGTGGTCAGCCCGCCCGGAGCGACGGAACGTTTCTCGATCCCGTTCTTCTACAACCCCCGCCTGGACGGGAAGGTCGCGCCCCTCCCCTTCCCGCACTCCACGCGGGCCCCGGGCGTCACCACGGACCCGACGAACCCCCTGTTCGCGGAGTACGGCTACAACGAACTGAAGGGCAAGCTGCGGGCGCATCCGCTGGTGGCGGAGCGGCACCACGGGAACCTGCTGACACCGGCCTAGGCGGCGGCGTCCCGCAGGGGCGCGGGGCGGAGCCGATGTGCGGCTCCGCCGCGTGGGCGGGACCGGAAAACGTCCGCGGCCGCCCACGCGCCCTCGGCCACCCCCTATCGGGCGATGTCCGCGTACCCCTCGATGTCCTGAGGGCGGCGGGGACCGGGCCCCACATACCGCGCGGTCGGCCGCACCAGCCTCCCCGTCCGCTTCTGTTCCAGCATGTGTGCCGACCACCCCGCGGTCCGCGCGCACGTGAACATGGACGTGAACATGTGCGCCGGCACCTCCGCGAAGTCGAGCATGATCGCCGCCCAGAACTCCACGTTCGTGGCCAGCACCCGGTCGGGCCGGCGGTTGTGCAGCTCCTCCAGCGCGGCCTTCTCCAGCGCCTCGGCCACCTCGAACCTCGGCGCCCCCAACTCCCGCGCCGTGCGCCGCAGCACCCGCGCCCGCGGGTCCTCCGCCCGGTACACCCGGTGTCCGAACCCCATGAGCCGCTCCCCCCGGTCGAGGGCCCGCTTGACGTACCCCTCCGCGTCCCCGGTGCGCTCGATCTCCTCGATCATCCCGAGCACCCGGGAGGGCGCGCCGCCGTGCAGCGGCCCGGACATGGCGCCGACGGCACCGGACAGCGCCGCGGCGACATCCGCGCCGGTGGAGGCGATGACCCGCGCGGTGAATGTGGACGCGTTCATGCCGTGTTCCGCGGCGGACGTCCAGTACGCGTCGACCGCGGCGACATGCCGGGGGTCCGGCTCCCCGCGCCAGCGGATCATGAACCGTTCCACGACCGACCCGGCCTTGTCGATCTCCCGTTGCGGCACCATCGGCAGGCCCTGTCCGCGGGCGGACTGGGCGACGTACGACAGGGCCATGACGGCGGCCCGCGCCAGGTCGTCGCGGGCCTGCGCCGCGTCGATGTCGAGGAGGGGCTTGAGCCCCCAGACGGGAGCGAGCATGGCGAGCGCGGACTGGACGTCCACGCGGATGTCGCCGGAGTGCACCGGGATGGGGAAGGGCTCGGCGGGCGGGAGGCCGGGGTTGAAGGAGCCGTCGACCAGCAGGCCCCAGACGTTGCCGAAGGAGACATGGCCGACCAGATCCTCGATGTCGACGCCCCGGTAGCGCAGGGCACCGCCTTCCTTGTCCGGTTCGGCGATCTCCGTCTCGAACGCTACGACTCCTTCGAGCCCGGGTACGAAGTCGGACATCAGGCGGCTCCTCGTGCTGGGGCGGCGCGGCTCTGAACGGGCCTGGAATCAGCACGATAACCCCGTATGTCTCAGTTGTAGAGACTTGACGACACTGAGTGCCAGGCCCGTAGATACGGCAAGATGACCGGGTGACCGACCGCGAACCTCTCCCGGATCCCGTCCTCGACCCCGCCGCGATGCGCAAGCAGTACCGGGCCGACGGACTCGCCGAACAGGACCTGGCCACGCATCCCATGGATCAGTTCGCACGCTGGTTCGAGGATGCGGCCCGCGCGGCCTTGCACGGCACGCTCTACGAGCCCAACGCCATGGTCGTCGCCACGGCGGACGCCGAGGGGCGGCCCAGTACCCGCACGGTCCTGATGAAGCAGTTCGACACCGAGGGCTTCGTCTTCTACACGAACTACGACTCCCGCAAAGGCCGGGACCTCGCGGCGAACCCGCATGTCTCGCTGCTCTTCCCCTGGCACCCGCTGGCCCGGCAGGTCGTCGTCACGGGCACCGCGCGGCGCACCGGCCGGGACGAGACCGCGGCGTACTTCCGCGTCCGTCCGCACGGCTCCCAGCTGGGCGCGTGGGCCAGCGCGCAGTCCACGGTGGTCGGCTCACGCGCGGAACTGGACGCCGCGTACGCCGAGTTGGAGTCCCGCTATCCCGAGGGCGAACAGGTGCCGGTGCCGCCGCACTGGGGCGGCTTCCGCGTCGTCCCCGAGACGATCGAGTTCTGGCAGGGCCGGGAGAACCGGTTGCACGACCGCCTGCGCTACACCGCCCGCCCGGACGGCACCTGGCAGGTCGACCGCCTCAGCCCCTGAGGACGCCGGGACTCCTGAAGACGCCGGGACTCCTGAAGGCGCCGGCGCTCCGGGTGTCCCGAGGGGCCCGAGAGCGCAGACGACCCGCGGGCTGGGTTCCTCCTCGGAGGAGCCGGCCGGACGTACCGGCAGCCCGCGGGTCGGGTGACTGCTTGGGATTGGGCCGGCTGCACGCGTCTGTCACGTGCCGGTCCGGCACCGCACTGGGTGTGGTGACGAGCCGCTAGCCCGCAGCCACCTCACGCGTCCGGTATTCACACATCTGCCGAACCACCTCCCTTCCGTGTGCCTACAGCGTAGGAACCGGCCGGGGAGGGCTCAACTGTTTTTTTCGCGGACACGGTCCGGGAGTCTCCGGCTGGTCCGAATGGGGGAGCGGATTCGGTGGTAGGACTGCACGCTGTGACTGGTCTTCGGATCGCCCTGGTCGAGGGCGATGACATGCTGGAGCAGTGGCGGTACGTGCACAACACGGTGGTGCCGCCCGCGGCGATGTCGCCGTCGCAGGCGCGGGTGCGCAGGGAGCGGTACCGGCTGGAGAACGCGTACGCCGGGGACGTCCTCGTGGGCTGCTCGACCGTGCGGCCGCCGGTGGGGGAGGAGCGGGTGGCGACCGTGATCGCGCGGGTGCTGCCGGAGTTCCGGCGGCGCGGGTTCGGGACGGTGATCTACGGGAACGCGCTGGACCGGGCGCGCGCCCTGGGGGCGGGCGTCGTGGAGACCTGCGTACTGGCGGCGAACGGCGACGGGCTGCGGTTCGCCGTTCGGCGGGGGTTCGTGGAGGTCGAGCGCTACGTGCTGGACGGGGAGCGGGAGGAATGGGTCGACCTGCGGCTTCGGGTGGAGAGGGCAGGGGGTTGATTCGGGCCGTCTTGAGGGAACAGGATGTGGGCTGCGTCACGTTCGAGTTGAATGAGGGGCAGTGAGCGGAACGGGCGCCTTACGTGCGCCGATGCAGCGTGCAGGGGGTCCAGGTGAGTGCTTCCCGGCGGAGTGGGGCCACCGATGAACTGGGGCCCGACGAGCCCGGTGCGTCCGGCGAGCCGGGCGAGTCCGGCGGCGCCGATCTGCTGGCCGCGCTGCTCGACGGCATGGACGCGGCACTGTGCGCCTTCGACGCCGACGGGGTCGTCACCCACTGGAACCGCGAGGCCGAGCGGATTCTCGGCTGGAGCGCCGAGGAGGCCGTGGGGCGGAGCGGGTTCGCCGGCTGGGCCGTGCGCAGCGCCGACGCCGAGGAGGTCCGGACCCGGCTGCTGTCCGCGATGCGGGCGCCCGGGCGGCAGGTGCACGAGTTCGCGCTGCTGACGAAGGACGGCGGGCGGGTCCTCGTACGCACCCAGTCCGCCGCCGTGCGAGGGCCCGGCGGCGAACCCGCCGGGGTGTACTGCGCCTTCAGCGAGGTGCACGCGCAGATCGACCTGGAGCGCTCGATCGCGCTGAGCGAGGCGCTGTTCGAGGACGCCGACTGGGGCGTCGTCCTCGTCGACGCCGATCTGCGGCCCGCGGTGCTCAACGCGCATGCCGCGCGGGCCCTCGGCATCGGCCGCGCGTCCGCGCTGGGGCGGCCGCTCGGCGAGCTGCTCTCGCAGGGCGTGGAGGAGCTGGAGACCGCGCTGACCCATGTCCTCGCCGAGGGCGCGCCGCCCGCGCCCGCCGAGATCTGGGTGACCCTGCGCGATCCCGCCGAGGGCGAGCAACGCCGGTGCTGGCGCAACGCCTTCCTGCCGCTCGCCTCGCCGCTCGCCGAGGAACCCGTGCCGCTCGGGGTCGGTTGGCTCTTCCGGGACGTCACCGAGGCCAAACGGGGCGAGCAGGAGGCCGCGCTGCTGCGGTTCCGCACCAAGCAGCTGCACCGCGCCGCCCGCGCCGCCGCCGAGTGCGAGGACCCGCTGGAAGCGGCCACGGTCCACCTCGACTACGCCCTTGCCGGGTTCGCCGACCACGCCCTGATCGACCGGCTCGCGGACGCGCCGCGCGCCGAGGCCCCGGCCGGGGCGGGGGCGGTACGACTCGTGCGGCTCGCCGCCACGCCCGCCGGGGCACCGGGGCCGAGCGTGCTCACCGGGGCCGCCGGGCTGCCCGTGCGCTACGAACCGGGGCATCCGGCGCTGAGCTGCGTGGAGCGCACCGGGTGCGTGCGCGCGGACGCCGGGTCGGTGCCCGCCGAGCTGGCCCGGGAGTGGGCGCTGCGCCGGCAGTGGCCCGGCGACGCGGTGCACGCCCTGTGCGCGGTGCTGCGCAGCCGGGGCCGCACGATCGGCGTCGTCACCTTCCTGCGCGGCGCCGCGCGCACGCCCTTCGAGCGCTCCGACGCGTCGTACGCCGAGGACGTGGCGCTGCGGATAGCGGCGGCGCTGGACCTCGCGGGGGCGACGCGGAAGCGCTGAGCCCCTGTGTTCAGCGGCGGTAGAAGATGCGGTCGCCGTACTCGTCCATCACCCGGGTGTTCCAGTCGTGGCCGCCGTCCACGTTCCCGGAGCGCAGCAGCGGGGGCTCGATGCCGCGGTCGGCGAGGGTGGCGGCGGTGGTCGCCATGACGGCCTGCATCAGCGCCGTGGTGGCCACCGTGGAGGCGGGGGCGAAGGGGGCCGGGATGGTGTCGAGGGTCAGCTCCGCGTCGCCGATCGCGATCTTCGAGTCGAGGACGAGGTCGCAGTGGTCCCTCAGGAACGTGCCCGAGGAGTGCCGGGACGCCGTCTCCGTCGCGTACGCCACCGAGGTCACGCCGATCACCTTGATGCCGAGGGCGCGGGCGCGCTGCGCCATCTCGACGGGGAGGGCGTTGCGGCCCGACAGGGAGATGATCACGAGGGCGTCGCCCGCGCGCAGCGGCGAGGTGTCGAGCACGGCGCTCGCGAGGCCGTCGACGCGTTCCAGCGCGGAGCCGAGGGTGGCGGGGGTGACGTCCACGCCCACGACGCCGGGGACGGTGAGCAGGTTCATCAGGGCGAGGCCGCCGGCCCGGTAGACGACGTCCTGGGCGGCGAGGGAGGAGTGGCCGGCGCCGAACGCGAACAGGCGGCCGCCGGCCGCGACGGTGTCGGCGAGCAGGGCGGCGGCGGACCCGATCGCCTCGGCCTCTTCCTCTCTGAGCCGTCGCAGGAGGTTGATGGCGGCGTCGAAGAACAGGTCGGCGGGCGTGCCGTCGCTCATGCGGTGCCCCTTCGCAGCGGTCCGTGTCGCGGATCACGGTGCGGTCTGGACCAGTGCGGTGTCAATACGGCCGCGGGTTCTCGTGGAGCGACCCGGGCAGGACGCCCCGCGAGCCGCGGAGCGGAATCGATCCGCGGCTTTGGCGCGGGGGCGCGAGCGGCCACGAGGGGCCCGCGCCCGGCCGGTTGCCCGCACCACCCGGAACCCGCCCCGTTCCCACCGCTGACGCCCGCTTGTCAGTCCGATCCGGCAGAATTGGGTTGAGGCCGACGCACGCGCCGGGTGCCGGCAGAGGTAATCGAGGGGCACGTATGTCCGGACTGATCGACACCACGGAGATGTATCTCCGCACCATCCTCGAACTGGAGGAGGAAGGCGTCGTCCCCATGCGCGCCCGCATCGCGGAGCGGCTGGACCAGAGCGGGCCGACGGTGAGCCAGACCGTCGCGCGCATGGAGCGGGACGGCCTGGTGTCCGTGGCCAGCGACCGCCACCTGGAGCTGACCGGCGAGGGCCGCAGGCTCGCCACCCGTGTCATGCGCAAGCACCGCCTCGCCGAGTGCCTGCTCGTCGACGTGATCGGCCTGGAGTGGGAGCAGGTGCACGCCGAGGCCTGCCGCTGGGAGCACGTCATGAGCGAGGCCGTCGAGCGCCGCGTCATGGAGCTGCTGCGGCACCCGACCGAGTCGCCGTACGGCAACCCGATCCCCGGCCTTGAGGAGCTGGGCGAGAAGGACGGCGCCGATCCGTTCCTGGACGAGAGCATGGTCTCGCTCGCCGACCTGGACGCGGGCACCGACGGCAAGACGGTCGTCGTACGCCGCATCGGCGAGCCCATCCAGATGGACGCGCAGCTGATGTACACCCTGCGCCGGGCCGGTGTGCAGCCCGGTTCGGTGGTCAGCGTGACCGAGTCGCCCGGCGGGGTGCTGGTCGGCAGCGGTGGCGAGGCGGCCGAGCTGGAGGCCGACGTGGCCTCCCACGTGTTCGTCGCCAAGCGCTGACCCGCGGACCCCTCGAAGACAGAGGGCCCCGGCGCCTTCCGGCGCCGGGGCCGTCCTCCCCTGCGCTGACCCGGAGCCCCGAGCTCTCAGGGTCAGTCCCCCTCGGACCGTTTTTCCCCGAGCGGTCCGCCTCCCGCCAGAAAGATCCCCTCGGAGGCGGCGATCATTCCTGGCGGAGTGTCACTCGAATGAGGGGTGTTGCCCGCAGGGGCAGTATTTTCGAACTCCTGTCCCCATGAAGCCCGGTGAAAGCCCGGCCGCGGCCGTGGGGCGGCGGGCCCGCGGCGAGCGCCGGGGTGCTCACCCCTTGCTGACCGCCGCCAGGATCTCCGGCAGCCGTGCCGCCGCCCGCGGGGCCGCGAGGCGCAGCCCCAGCAGCGCGATCCCGGCGCCGTACACCGCGCCGACGGGCAGCAGCAGCCACGTCCGCCCGACGCCCGCCGTGCCGTGGGCCAGCCAGACGGTGAGGGCGATGAAGGGGGCGCACAGGACGGTGGCGGTGAGCATGCCGCCGAAGACGCCGATCCAGGCGAGGCCCGCCTGCCCGGGAACGACGTTCTTGAGTCCCTCCTGCGGGATCGAGTACGGGAACCGCGCCGAGGCCCACGCCCCGGCCGCCAGCATCGCCCCGAGCAGCGCCAGGGCCAGCCCCAGCACCCGCGGGAGCATGGGCCAGGCGTCCGACAGCGCGACGGTCACCACCGTGACGAGGACCGTGTGGGGGACGGTGATCAGCAGCAGGGCGAGGGCCCGGCCGCGCAACTCCTCGTACGCGTCCCGGGGCGAGGAGATGGTCAGGGCCACCATCCAGAAGGCGGAGGTGTCCTGCCCGAACTGGTTGTACATCTGGAGGCCGAGCATCCCGGCGGCGAAGCACGCGAAGTAGACCGAGCCGGTGTGCTGGAGCGCGTAGAACACCGGGATGATCAGCCCGATCGCCAGCGAGGTCACCCAGGCGGCCTTGGTCTTCGGGTCGCGCCAGATGTAGCGCAGCGAGCGCTCCATCACCGCGCCCGTGCGCCCGGCGGGCAGCAGCCGCGCGAGCCCGCCCGTGCCCCGGCGTTCCGCGCGCCCGGCGTCGGCGGCCTGGAGGGTGGACCCGTCCGGCGCGGTCATCAGCCTGGTCATGCTCCGCGCCCACGCGACGACCAGTGCCACCAACGCGACGGCGGTCAGCGCGAGTTGGGCCAGCGCGATGCCGTACGAACCCTCGCTCGCCGTGCGCACGGCCGCCACCGCGGACGCCGGCGGTATCCAGGACAGCACGTCGGCGACCGGCCGCAGCTGCCCGAGCCCGCCCGAACCCAGGCGGCGCGCGCCGAAGTTGGCCAGCTGTGTGCCGACGGCGATCACCAGCCCGCTGAGCACGGCCAGGTCGCGGCCCTTGCGGCTGGTGAGCAGCCGTACGTTGGCGGCGGCCACGGCCCGCGCGAGCGCCACGCACACCAGCAGCGCGAGGACCACCGCGACCACCGCGGTGGTCCAGCCCGCCGCGCCCCGCGCCGGCACCAGCACACAGCCGACCAGCAGCAGCAGGGTGACCAGCGGGCCGACGCCGACCAGGGAGGCCACGAGCAGGGCGCGCACCAGCGGCACGGGGCGCAGCGGCAGCATCACCAGACGGGTCGGGTCCAGCGTCTCGTCGCCGGTCGGGAAGAACAGCGGCAGGAAGGCCCAGCCCAGCGCGAGCACGGCCGCTGCGGTCACGGAGACGACCTCGCCGTCCGGCCGCCCGCTGAGCAGGATCATGCCCGGCAGCTGCGCGAGCGCGAACAGCAGCGCGAGGACGCTGGAGACGATGAACGCGTCCCGCCGCCCCCGCGACTGCCGCAGCCCGCCCCGCAGCAGGGACAGCTTCAGACGTACGACGGTGCCGGTCAGGTGCGTCATCGAGCCGCCCCGCCGCCCAGCCAGTCCAGGTCGGACCCGGCGTCGCGGCCGTTCGCGCCGACCAGCTCCAGGAACGCGTCCTGCAAGGCGGGGTGTCCGCCGCGCACCTCGGCGAGCGGTCCGGCGGCGCGGATGCGGCCGGCGGCCATCACCGCGACCCAGTCGCACAGCGACTCGACCAGCTCCATGACGTGGGAGGAGAAGACGACGGTGGCGCCGGAGGACGTGTACCGCTCCAGGACGCCCCGGATGGTCTGCGCGGACACCGGGTCGACACCCTCGAAGGGCTCGTCGAGGAACAGCACTTCGGGGTTGTGCAGCAGGGCCGCCGCGAGGCCGATCTTCTTGCGCATGCCGGTCGAGTAGTCGACGACCAGCTTGTGCTGGGAGCCGGCCAGGCCGAGCACGTCCAGGAGCTGGGTGGCCCGCTTGTCCACCTCGGCGCCGGGCAGCCCGCGCAACCGCCCCGTGTAGCCGAGGAGCTCGCGCCCCGACAGCCGCTCGAACAGCCGCAGCCCCTCGGGCAGCACCCCGATCCGCGCCTTCACGGCCACCGGGTCCCGCCACACGTCGTGCCCGACGACCTCCACGCTGCCCGCGTCCGGCCGCAGCAGCCCCGTCACCATGGAGAGGGTCGTGGTCTTCCCGGCCCCGTTCGGTCCCACCAGCCCGATGAACTTCCCCGCGGGCAGCTCCAGCTCGATCCCCCCGACGGCCACCTGCTCCCCGAACCGCTTCCAGAGCCCCCGTATACACACTGCGGCGTTGGTCATGCCGTGCAGCCTACGGTGGCGGGGCCGACCCGGAAGGGCCCGGGGAACCCCGCGAGCGACCACCGCCCGCCCGCACCCGCCGGCACACGAGGCCCCGGCGGACGAGCCCGCTACCGGTCCCTGCCACAGGCGTACGCGAGCGCCGCGATCAACTCCTCGACATCCGGCAGCCAACGGTTCGCCGGCGTCGGCCGCCGCGCCCACTGCACCGCCCCCCGCGCGCCGAACCGCGTGGGCGGCGCCGCCACGTACGCCCCCTCGCCCAGGGCCACCAGGTCGAGCGACCCCGGCACCCACCCCGACTTCCGCACCAGTTCGGGCGCCTTCGCCGCGCCCCCCGGCAGCACGAAGAACTGCATCCGCCGGTCGGGAGAGAGGGAGACCGGCCCGAGCGTGAGCGACATCCGCTCAAGGCGGGCCAGCGCCAGGAACCCCGCGCTCTCCGGGACGGACAGCGCGTCGAACGTGCGCCCCGTCGGCAACAGCACCGACGCCGTCGGCTGCTTCTGCCACAGCCGCCGTACCACCGTCGCGCTCCCCGTCGCCTGGTTCGCCCAGTCGGGGCGCGCGGGGTGCGCACCCGGCGCAGGGCAGGACGCGACGCCGCACGAGCAGCGCGGCATGCCGCCGAGGGGTTCCAGCCAGGTGCCCGGGAACACGTCCCAGTGCCGCTCCTCCGCGTAGCGCACGGCGGTTTCCTGTGGCGAATCCCCGCGTTGCTGCGGAATCTGCCCGGCAATCTGACTGTCTTCGGCGGCCGCGATCGTCTCTTCCACGCCCCACTCAACTCCCGCGCCCACCTGGAGTTACGGCCCCTGCCCGGCCGGGGGAGGAGCATCGCCCTCCCGCCCGGGGCGCATGGGTGCACCCGCGGGGGCGCGCGGTAGGGGGAGGGGTGCGATTTGGGTAGCCAGGAGTGGGGTTGGCATCAGCCGGTACCCGGCAAACCGCACATGTCACGCATTGACGGTATGTCAGCTGGGCAGTGATCTTTCCGAAAGGTCACGCTCCAGGGGTTCGCAGGGGGTAGCACATGGCCGCAAGGCCTCTCGTCGCGAGGCAGCCGAACGAAAGGCTGCAGGCACTCATCCAGGAAGCGGGGTGCTCCAACGCCGGACTGGCCCGGCGGGTCAACATGTGCGGCGCCGAGCACGGCCTCGATCTGCGCTACGACAAGACGTCCGTGGCCCGCTGGCTGCGCGGCCAGCAGCCCCGGGGCCGGGCGCCGGCGATCATCGCGGAGGCGCTCGGCCGCAAGCTGGGCCGTACGGTCACGATCGACGAGATCGGCATGGCCAACGGCAAGAACCTCGCCTCCGGGGTCGGCCTCCAGTTCTCGCCGACGGTGCTGGGGGCCATCGAGCAGGTCTGCGAGCTGTGGCGCAGCGACGTGGGCCGGCGGGACTTCCTCTCCGGCTCCTCGGTCGCCGCGTCCGCGCTGGTGGAGCCCAGCCGCGACTGGCTGATCTCCGCGCCCGACGCCCAGGTGGCCCGGCAGGCGGGCCCGCGCGTCGGCCAGTCCGACGTGGCCGCCGTGCGGTCCATGACCCAGGCCCTCACCGACCTCGACCACCAGTACGGCAGCGGGCATGTGCGCCCGGTCCTGGTGCACTACCTCAACAGCGTCGTCTCCGGACTCCTCGCGGGCTCGTACCGTGAGTCGACGGGACGCGAACTCTTCGCCGCCGTCGCGCGGTTGACGGAACTCGCCGGATACATGGCCGTGGACACCGGCCAACCCGGCCTGGCCCAGCGGTACTACATCCAGTCGCTGCGCCTCGCCCAGGCCGCCGGGGACCGCGGCTACGGCGGCTATGTCCTCGCCGCGTCCATGAGCCACCTCGCCGCACAGCTCGGGAACCCGCGCGAGATCGCCCAGTTGGCGCGCGCCGCGCAGGAGGGCGCACGGGGGCATGCGACCCCCCGGGTGGAGGCGATGTTCCACGCGGCCGAGGCGCGCGGGCACGCGCTGCTCGGCGACGCGCGCGCGGCGGGCTCCGCGACCGCGCGGGCGATCTCCGCGATGGAGCGGTGCGACGACGACTCCGGCGACGACCCGGTGTGGATCCGGCACTTCGACATGGCCTATCTGGCCGATGAGTTGGCGCACTGCCACCGCGACCTCGGACAGCCCGAGCAGTCCGCGCGCTACGCCGAGCAGTCCCTCGCGGGGCATCCCGCGTCCCGGGCCCGCAGGCGCGCGATCGGCTATGTGCTGCTCGCCACCGCCCAGGTGCAGCAGCGCGAGGTCGAACAGGCCTGCGCGACCGGCATGAAGGCGGTGGAACTGCTGGAGACGCTGCGTTCCGACCGGGGCGCGGAGTATCTCGACGATCTGCAGCAACGGCTCGAACCCTTCCGGGACGAGGCGGTCGTGCGGGAATTCGGGGCCCGCCTCGACCTCCAGCAGGCCGCGTGAACACCGGCCCCGCGCCCACGTGAACATGTGGCGAACGCCACCCGTGCGCACGGCGGGTGCCATATACAGCGTCGCGCGGGGCCGTTCTGTTACTGCTGTCACAGGCGGGAAGGCCGGGAGCCCGGCTGCGTGGCAACCGGCTCCGGGGACCCGGTAGCGTGACCCGACGATTCACAAGGTCCCCCATTGGTAGGAGTCCCGGTGACGCAGAGTGGACAGGGCGAGGAGCTCTCGGCGCAGCCCGCGCGCGAAGGCATCGTGCTGCCCTCCGACGGAGGAGAGCCCCTGCTGCCGGGCATGAACGCCACACCGGCCGGCGGACAGGCCTGGGGCGGCTCCTGGGGGCCCGAGCAGCAGGCGCCCCAGGCGGGAGCGCAGGGCCAGGGCTGGCCTCCGGCGGCCGCCCCGCAGTGGGGCGACCACGGCGCCCCGGGCGCCCAGCCCCCGTCCGGCGCGGGCCCGCTGCCCCCGGAGGGCGCCCCGGCCCCGTCGTACGGCGGCCAGCAGTACGGCGGTCAGCAGCCGGGGTACGGGACGCAGGACCCGTACCAGCAGCAGGGCCACCAGCCGCACCAGCAGCCTCACCACCAGGCGCACCAGCCCCAGCAGCCGCAGTACCCGGTCCCCGGCCAGGCCGCCCCGCTGCCCCCGGCCGCGGACAACGCCACCCAGTACCTGCCGCCGGTGCCCGCCCCCGCCGACGAGGGCGCCACGCAGTACATACCGCCGGTGACCGCCGGGGCGCTGCCGCCCGAGTCGGCCGGCGAGGAGACCCGCTACCTGGGGGTCAACAGGCAGACCCCGGCCCCGCCCGCGTCGCCCGACGCCGAGGCCACCCAGTACATCCCGCCGTACCAGGCCCAGGCCCAGGCCCAGGCCCAGGCCCAGGGGCAGGGCGGGGACCGGCAGCCGCCCGCCGAGTTCGACAACCTCTTCCGGGGCGGCCCGGCCTCCGACGCCCCGGCGGGCTCGACCCAGCAGCTCCCGCGCGTCGAGCAGCCGGGCGCCTACCAGCCGCCGTACGGCGCCGCGGCCCCGCAGTCGCCGTCGCCGTACACGCGCCACGACGACGGGCAGGACGAGCGGCCGCGGCGCCGCCCGTCGAAGGTGCCCATGATCGCGGCCGTCGGCGTCGGCATCGTCGTGGTCGGCGTCGGCGCGGGCGCGCTCCTCAGCGGCGGCGGTGGCTCCGGCGACACCGGCGGCAACAAGACGGTGGCCGCCACCTCCGCGGCCCCGGAGAGCTCCGCGCCCGCCGTCGACCCGGCGCGCGCGCAGGCGGTCGAGCTGGACAAGCTGCTCGCCGACAGCGGCAGCAGCCGGGCCTCGGTGATCAAGTCGGTGGCCGACGTCAAGCAGTGCGCGAACCTCGACGGCGCCGCCACCAGCCTGCGCGGCGCGGCCGGGCAGCGCAGCCAGCTGGTCACCCGGCTCGGCAAGCTCAGCGTGGACAAGCTGCCGGACAACGCCGCCCTGACGGCCGCCCTGACCAAGGCCTGGCAGGCCTCGGCCGCGGCCGACAGCCACTACGCGGCGTGGGCCGACCAGATCAAGGGCGGCGGCAAGAAGGCATGCCGCAAGGGCCACGCCAAGGCCACCGACGAGGCGCAGGCCGGCAACCGCGAGAGCGGCACCGCGAGCCAGCAGAAGGCGAAGGCGGCGGCGCTGTGGAACGTCATCGCCGCGAAGTACGGCCTGACCCAGCGCCAGCCCACCCAGCTCTGACCGCCGCTTCGAGGCCGCCGGAGACGCGGGCGAGGACTCACTGCACGTCCGCGTTCTCCAGGGTCCCGGTCATGTCGGTGGTGCCGTTGATCCCGCCGATGCCCCTGCGGGCCGCGACCAGCTCGCCGTCCCGCACCACCTGGAGGGTGACGTCGGCGTTCACCATCCGCGGGAAGCCGACCGAGGCCAGCTTGCCCTCGTAGGGCCAGCGCAGCGTGGGGGTGAGCCCCCCGGTGGAGACCTCCAGGCCGCCGTCCAGCGTCTTGCGCACGGAGTCGGCGGTCACCTCGCCGTCGCCGATCTTCTCCAGCGCGGCCTTCAGCACGGTGTAGGCGATCCAGGTGGTCTGCACCCCGGCGTCCGCGGGGTCGATGCGGTTGTCGCCGAAGGCCTCCTTGTTGATCACCTGCCTCATCTGCTTCCAGCGGGCGTCGGTCGCGGGCGGGTACCAGCCGGTGACGTACGCCCCCTCGTACGGGCCCGCCGAACCGCCCGTCGCGTTGATCATCGTCTGGTCGACGTTGCCGAGCACCGTGCCCACCCGCACCGCCGGGTAGGCCGCGCGTTCCCGCCGGAAGGAGTCCATGAAGGTGTCGGTGCGGTCGCCCAGCGCGGGCACCACGCACCCCTTCCGCAGCGCGTCGCCGGCCGCGTACCGCAGCGCCTTGTCGGACGGGGTGCTGTACTCGGTGAGGTCCTCCGCGGCGAGCTGGTCCTGCGCCTTCGGGTGCCCGCCCGCCTTCAGGCCGGAGTCGAGCATGGCGGGCAGCTCGTCGCCCGCGATGCTGTCGGGGCGGACCAGCGAGACCGGACCGCAGTCTGCCGCGAGCGCGCGGCCGAGACCGGCGAGCAGCGCGGGCTGTCCGCCGTTGACCGGGTACGACATCATCCCGGTGAACTCGTCGGTGGTGACGCCGTAGCCCCCGATATAGGGGATGCCCGAGCTTTCCAGCGGGGCGAGGAAGGAGTCGCCGAACTGGCTGTAGGAGCCGACGACGGCGACCACGTTCTCGGCCGCCGCCCACCGGGCGCACTTGGCGGCGCCCACGCTGTTGTTGTGGTCGTTGCAGGTCAGGACCTGGAGCTTGTGACCGCTGATGCCCCCCTGGGAATTGATCCACTTGGCGTACGCCAGGGCCATCGCCGGCATGCCCGGCTTGTTGGTGGCGCCGGTGTCCTGCGGCGCCCAGGTCATGACCTTGACGGGGTCCGGCGCGCCCGTGACGGAGGGGAGGACCCCGCATCCGGCGGTGAGCGAAGCGCACAGGGCCATCGCACCCAGGGACAGGGCGGCTGCTCTGCCGGGGCGAAAGGAGGCGGAGGGAAGGGGGTCTGCGCTGGTGGTGCGTGGCCTGCCGGTCATGACCCGCACGATTCCCTCACACCGCTAACCTTCGAGTGATCCACAGTCAACAGAAGGTGACTCCCGGGTGAATTGCGGGGGTCGGTGCGGCTTCCGGACTGATGAACGTACGATCGGTGACCGTGCAAGGTTCGGAGAACTCTTCCCGTCGCGGCCGTCGCTCCTCCACCATGGGCGGCATGCCTCTGAACGACATGCCGTGGTGGCGCTGGCGCACACACGTGCGTTCGGCACTGCACATGCTCTCGGACCCCGTCTTCCAGCGGGACGTCTGGCTGGCCGGCGTCGACGGGTACGGCGACGTCACCGACGCCGTGTACCGGCTGGTGGAGGACACCTGGCTGGACAACTGGTCCGCGGAGAAGTACGTCGGCACCATCTTCCGCGACTCGCAGGAGGCGGCGCTCGTCGACACCGCGGTGCTGCGGGTGCTGCGGATCATGCACCAGGTCGGTCCGGACGCACCGGTCTCCGTCTACGTCGACCATCCGGGCTGGCCGGAGGCGGTACGCGCGGCGCGCGACGCGCATGTGCGGATGGCGGCGAGCGACGGGGAGGACGCGGACGCGCCGCCGAAGAGCCTGGAAGTGCTGCGGATCCTTACCCGGTCCGCGTAGCGGACGCCGGCCCGTCGCGCGGGGTCCGTGTGGGACCCTGAGTTGCATGAACGAGCAGTCCGCGCCCGCCGCCGCCCCGGCCGACCAGTACGTCCTCACCCTGTCCTGCCCGGACAAGAAGGGGATCGTGCACGCCGTGTCCAGCTACCTGTTCATGACCGGCTGCAACATCGAGGACAGCCAGCAGTTCGGCGACCACGACACGGGCCTGTTCTTCATGCGCGTCCACTTCACGGCCGAGGAGCCGGTCACCGTGGACAAGCTGCGCGCGAGCTTCGCCGCGATCGGCGACTCGTTCCGCATGGACTGGCAGATCCACCGGGCCGACGCGAAGATGCGCATCCTGCTGATGGTCAGCAAGTTCGGGCACTGCCTGAACGACCTGCTGTTCCGGGCCCGGATCGGCGCGCTGCCCGTGGAGATCGTCGGCGTGGTCTCCAACCACACCGAGTTCGAGGAGCTGGTCGGCTCCTACAACATTCCGTTCCACCACATCCCGGTCACCAAGGACACCAAGGCGGAGGGTGAGGGCCGGCTGCTCGACATCGTCCGCGAGGAGCGGGTCGAGCTGGTCGTGCTCGCGCGCTACATGCAGGTCCTCTCGGACGACCTGTGCAAGCAGCTCAGCGGCCGGATCATCAACATCCACCACTCCTTCCTGCCGAGCTTCAAGGGCGCCAAGCCGTACCACCAGGCGCACGCCCGGGGCGTGAAGCTGATCGGTGCCACGGCGCACTATGTGACGGCCGACCTCGACGAGGGGCCGATCATCGAGCAGGAGGTCGAGCGGGTGGGGCACGGCGTGACCCCGGACCAGCTGGTGGCGATCGGCCGGGACGTGGAGTGCCAGGCGCTCGCGCGTGCGGTGAAGTGGCACGCGGAGCGCCGGATCCTGCTGAACGGGCGGCGTACGGTGGTCTTCGCCTGATGCTTCACCGGGCCGCTCGCCGGCTCACTGCTCGGCGATGGTGAAGTAGCGCGCGAACGCCGGTACGACGTCCCGCTCGTCGATCGCCCCGTCTCCGTCCGCGTCCAGCGCGGCGGCGACGGGCCCGGCGATCTCCTGCGGCACCTGGCACGCCCGCAGCAGCCGGGTGGTGTCCTCGACGGTGATCCGGCCGTCCCCGTCGGCGTCCGCGACGGCCAGCGCGGCGTGCAGGAAGGGGCGGGCGATCTCGGCGAACCGCTCGGGGTTGTCGCGCAGCCGCTTGACCGCGCCGCCCACGAACTCCTGGCGGGTGATGCGCTGATCGCCGTCGCGGTCCGCGATCCCGGCCATGCCCTGCCAGAACGCCTCGGCACCGGCGTAGAGCGCCTGCCCCTTGTCGGAGCGGGCGGCCACGGCGAACTCGGCGAGCAGCGCCTTGGCCACCGAATTGAAGTCCTCGCGGGCGATGAATCCGTTGCCGTCCTGGTCGAAGGTGGCGAACCGGGCGGCGATCCTGCGCTCGTACTCGGTGCTGACCATGTCTGTTCGGGCCGCCTTACGTGTGCGTGGGGGGTGATCGCGCGTTCGTCGCGGATCTCGCGTTACTCGCACGGAGCGTACGGCCTGGGTCACGGCAAAGTGACGGAAAACAGATGGTTGTGCCAAGACCGGGGGAATTCCGCGACAAGAGTGTGGTCCTGTCGCGAAGTCCGGGGGCTCAGGCCGAGAGGGGACCCGCCTCCTCGGTGGTGGCGGAGCCGAGGTCCGGGTGGCAGTCGAAGAGGCGGCGGACGCCGAGCGCGCCGAGGACCCGGTTGACGTGCGAGCCGTCGTCGGCGCCCCGGTCGGGCAGGATCAGCCGCAGCCGGCCCTGGCAGGAGCGGATCAGCCGGCGGGCGGCGATCAGCACGCCGACCCCGCTGGAGTCGCAGAAGAAGACGTCGGAGAGGTCCACGACCAGACTGTGGTGGCCCTCGGCCACGACGTCGTGCACGTGTTGGCGCAGCACCGGCGAGGTCATGAGGTCCAGTTCGCCGCGCACCTGGAGCACGGCCCACTCGCCTCTCTCCACGCCGGTCACATCGAATGCCACGGCCCAGCCCCTCCGCTCGCGGGTTCTCCCGGAACCGCCCGGAACCGGAAGCCGTTCCTACGTTTCATTCCGCGCGGCTGCCCAGCCGCGTTTCCCTGAAACGCGATGCGGCAAACAGCACCTGATCGTTTGTGGCCTGCTTTCGGTCACTGTCGATCCCCTTCGATCAGATATACGCGTGCCGTGTATGGAGAAACTGTGAAGGGGGCACTATCACCTGCGGCGCTCCGGGGGTGTGCTTTGCCGCAAAGAGACATGCGTTTTCGGTGGTGCCGACTACATTCGGGACAACGGTCGCACGGACACCGGCAGTTCGGCCGCCGGGCGAGGGGAGGGGACCCCATGGCCAAGAAGGACGCGCCACCGCGCTGGGACCGCAAGATGCAGCAGCGGCTCGCCCGCGGCGAGGCGGCCGCGCTGGGCGAGACGTACGACCGGTTCGCCTCCCTGGTGCACAGCCTGGCCCACCGTGTCCTCGGCGAGGAGAAGGCCGCCGACGCCGTCACCCGCGAGGTCTTCGCGCACATCTGGGAGCACCCCGAGAGGTACGACCCGAAGCAGGGCCCGCTGCGCACCTGGATCGCCGCCGTCACCCACCGCCTCGCGGTCCAGCGCCTGCGGGACCGGGAGGAACGGGACCGCGGCGGGCTGCCGGGCGGGCAACCGGACGGCGCCGGGGAACCGGTGAGCGGCGAGGACCTGGAGAGCAAGGTGCGCCGCGCCTCCGTGGCCGCCCGCGCCGACTACATCGTGCACTCCATGCCGGTCCCGCTGCGCCACGCGCTCGAACTGGCCTACTTCCAGCGCCGCGACTACCGCCAGACGGCCGCCGACCTGGGCGTCACCGAGGACGAGGCCCGCCGCCGGCTCCGCCTGGGCCTCCAACTCCTGTCCACCGCGCACGACGCCGGGGCGCCTCCGGGCTACGGCGGTGCGGCATGAGCGGCGCCGAGGAGTTCCGGGTGGAGTTCGGGGAGCCTCGCGAGCGGCGGATACCGATGCCCCGCGCCGCCGTGGAGGACGGCGGGCGCCCGCTGCCCGATCCGGCCGGCCGGGGCGAGGACCCGTCCGTGCCGCTCGACCTGCCGCACGACGTCCTCAAGTCGCTGCTCGGCGCGTGGGCGCTGGCCGCGTGCTCGGCGGCGGAGACGGCGGCCGTGGAGCACCACCTGGGCGACTGCGGCGGCTGCGCCGACGAGGCCCGCCGGCTGCGCGAGGCGGTCGGTCTGCTGCACCAGCCCGAGACCCTCGACCTGGACCCGGCCCTGCGCACCCGCGTCCTGGAGGCCTGCCTCGACCGCCGGCCGCCGCGCATCCCGGTACCGGAGTGGGCCGCGCCCTACGACGCCGAGACCGCCCGACTGGACGCGCTGCTCCAGGACTTCGGGGACGCGGAGTGGCATGCGCCGGTGCGGCTGCGGTGGTTCGAGGACGACGTCCGGACGAGCCGTCGTACGACCGTCGCGGGCGTCATCGCGCATCTGCTGGCCGTGGACGGCCTGATCGCGACGGCGCTGGGCCTGGACGACCCGCCGGCGGACGCCGACCGGACGGCCGGTCCGGCCGCCCGCACGGAGGCCCTGTGGAGGTCCACCCCCTTCCCGCAGACCAGAGCGGTCCGCGCCCCCTGGCGCGAGCAGACCCACGGCCTGGTACGGACGGTGTCCTTCACCGGCGGCGACACGGGCGGACTCGCCGTCTCCTACGGCGACTTCCACCTCCCGCTGCACGACGCGATGCTGGACCGCGCCTTCGGCTGCTGGGTGCACGCGGAGGACATCGCGGACGCGGTGGACTACCCGTACCGCCCGCCGGCCCCGCGCCACCTCAACCGGATGATCGACCTGGCCGTCCGCCTCCTGCCCGGCGCCCTCGCCACCCGCCGCCGCTCCGGTCTCTCCGCCCCGCCGCGCACCACCCGCCACCTGGCCCCCGCAGGCACCCCCGGCCGCACCCTCCGCCTGGAGATCGAGGGCCCCGCCGGCGGCACCTGGCTGATCCCCCTCGACTCCCCGGCCGCGACCCCCTCCACCGACCACGAGGTCGCCCACGTCGCCCTGGACTCCGTCGAGTTCTGCCACCTGGCCGCGGGGCGTCTCCTTCCGGAGGAGGCGGCGGCGGGCCAGCTCGGGGACCGGGAGGCGATCAGGGATGTGCTGTACGCGACGGCGTCTCTGAGCAGGATGTGAACCGCGCCCGACCGGGGCGCGCTCGGCGGGTCCGGCGGCCCGGGGTCAGCGGGCCCGGTCCGGGCGCGACCGCTGCCACGCCCCGTCCGCCAGCAGCCGCAGCCCGTTGAGGCCCACGACGACCGTGGAGCCCTCGTGTCCGGCGACGCCGAGGGGGAGGGGGAGGGTGCCGACCAGGTCCCAGAGGACCAGGGCGGTGATGAACAGGGCCGCGACGCACAGGTTCTGGACCACCAGGCGGCGGGCCCGGCGGGAGAGGCGTACGACAGCGGGGATCGCGGCCAGTTCGTCGCGGACCACGACCGCGTCGGCGGTCTCCAGGGCGAGGTCGGAGCCGGCGCGGCCCATCGCGATGCCGGTGTGGGCGGCGGCCAGGGCGGGCGCGTCGTTGACGCCGTCGCCGACCACCAGGACCTTGCGGCCCGACCGTTCCATCTCCTGGACGACGGCGACCTTGTCCTGGGGGAGGAGGCCCGCGCGCACGTCGGTGATGCCGACCTCGGCGGCGAGCCGGGCCGCCGCGCGCGGGTTGTCGCCGGTCACCAGCACCGCGCCGGTGCCGGTCAGCCCGGCCAGGGCGGCCACCGTGGCGGCACCCTCCTCGCGCAGCCGGTCGGCGATGCCCAGGACCCCCGCCGGGGTGCCGTCGAGGGTGACCAGCACCGCCGTACGGCCCTCCTGCTCCAGATCGGCGACGGCCGGGTGAACGGTGCGGTCCGCCAGGAGGCGGGCGGGGCTGCCCACCGCGACGGTACGGCCCTCGACCCGCGCGCTCACGCCCGCGCCCGGGGTGGAGGCGAAGTCCCCGGCCGGCGGAAGGTCCAGGCCCCGGACGCGGGCGGAGTCCACGATCGCGCGGGCCAGCGGATGCTCGCTGGGGTGCTCGGCGGCCGCGGCCAGCCGCAGCAGCTCCCGCTCGTCCAGGCCGGACCCGGGGAGCGGGCGGACGTCGGTGACGCGGGGCGTGCCCTCGGTCAGCGTGCCCGTCTTGTCCAGCGCCACCGCGTCCACCTGGCCGAGCCGCTCCATGACCACGGCCGACTTCACCAGCACGCCGTGCCGTCCGGCGTTGGCGATGGCCGACAGCAGCGGGGGCATGGTGGCGAGGACGACGGCACACGGAGAGGCGACGATCATGAAGGTCATCGCGCGCAGCAGCGTGGTGCGCAGATCCGCGCCGAACAGCAGCGGCAGCACGAACAGCGCGACCGTGGCCGCGACCATGCCGAGGGAGTAGCGCTGTTCGACCTTCTCGATGAACAGCTGGGTCGGCGCCTTGGTCTCGGAGGCCTCCTCGACCATGGCCACGATCCGGGCGATCACCGAGTCGGAAGGGTCCCGTTCGACCTTCACCCGCAGGGCGCCGGTGCCGTTCAGGGTGCCGGCGAACACCTCGGCCCCGGCCTCCTTGACCACGGGCAGCGG
This sequence comes from Streptomyces sp. NPDC001056, assembly GCF_053598955.1. Classification (NCBI taxonomy): domain Bacteria; kingdom Bacillati; phylum Actinomycetota; class Actinomycetes; order Kitasatosporales; family Streptomycetaceae; genus Streptomyces; species Streptomyces sp. NPDC001056. The sequence continues at coordinate 236,008 of NZ_JBSFLI010000003.1, forward strand.
CTCGCCCGTGATGGTGGCCTGGTCGACCTCGCTCGCCCCGTCCAGCACCCGGCCGTCGGCGCCGATCCGCTCACCCGGCCGTACCAGGATCGTGTCGCCCACGCGCAGTCGGGCGGTGGGCACCCTCGACTCCCCGTCGGCGTCGGTCAGCAGCGTGGCGGTGGCCGGGGCGAGATCGAGCAGGCCGCGCACCGAGTCCGCGGTGCGGGCGGTGGCGATCGCCTCCAGGGCGCCGGAGGTGGCGAAGATGACGATCAGCAGCGCCCCGTCCAGCACCTGTCCGATCGCGGCCGCGCCGAGCGCGGCGACGACCATGAGCAGGTCCACGTCCAGGGTCCTGTCCCACAGCGCCCGCAGCCCGGCCCAGCCGGGCTCCCAGCCGCCGGTGACGTAGACGGCCGCGAACACCGGCCCCCACGCCCACGCGGGCGCTCCGGTCAGGTGCAGCGGCAGCCCGACCAGGAACAGCACCAGCGCGGCCGCCGCCCACCGGGCCTCGGGCAGCGCGAAGATCCGCGTGCGCCGCCGGGGCGCCACCGTGTCGCGGGCGACGCCGGCCTCGGCCGGGCGGGTGAGCGTGGAAGACATGGCGGAGGGGGCCCTTCTCCGGTCGGGGACATGACGGGCTGCCTCACCACCGTAGCAGGAACGAATGAAGAGACATTCATGTGTTCATGTGTGGTGCCGTAGCATGGGCCCATGGGTCATGGAGCCGCACAGCCAGCCGGAAGCGTCCCCCGCGCACGGCTGGACGCCGCGAACGCCGCCAAGGTCGCCAACACCCTCCAGGCGCTGGCGACCCCCTCGCGGCTGCTCATCCTGGCCCGCCTGCGTGAGGGCCCGCTGCCCGCGACCGAGCTGGCCGCCGAGGTCGGCATGGAGCAGTCCGCCTGCTCCCACCAGCTCCGCCTGCTGCGCAACCTGGGTCTCGTCGTCGGCACCCGCAAGGGCCGCTCGGTCGTCTACTCCCTCTACGACAACCACGTCGCCGAACTCCTCGACCAGGCCATCTACCACGTCGAACACCTGCGCCTCGGTCTCAGCGACACATCCGGCGCGGCGGGCTCGGAACCGGGGACGGCGACCGCGGCGACCGTGTGATGCCGCCGGGCGCGCGGCCTACGGGGCGGGCCGCGAGAACCACTCCCGCAGCCTGTACTTGAGCACCTTCCGCAGCGCCCCGTTCCGCGGCAACGCCTCCGCCTCCAGGCGCTCCGGGAGTCTGTGCGGGGCCAGGCCCCGGGTGCGGAGGCAGGAGACGATCCCGGGCAGGGTCAACGAGGCCGTCGCGGGGCGCTGTTCCACCACCGCGCACACCAACTCCCCCCGCTCCGCGTCCGGCAGGCCGATCACCGACGTGTCCGCGATCGCGGGATGGCCGTGGAGCAGGTCCTCGATCTCCCGCGCGGAGATGTGCTCCGATCCCGCCGTCGACGATGCGGATCTCCATGCCCTCGGGTGGGCGGCCCTCGGTGGTGGCCAGGTTCGCCGGGGTGTCCGAGGGGTCGCCCATGGTGATCACCGGGGCCTCGGTCGTGCCGTAGCCGTGGGTGAGCTGGACGCCCAGTTCGCGGACCCCCTGGTGGTAGAGGTCCGGCGGTTCGGGGGCGCCGCCACAGGCGAGGGACGACTGGAGGAAGACCGGCCGGTCGGGGGTGAGGGCGGCGCGGCGGGTGGCCGGCTCCCACAGGGTGCGGGCGGAACCCAGGGACTGCGCGGCCTCGTGCACGTGTGCTCCCTGCCGTGGCTGGCGGGGCGTCAGATGCCATGGCATGTCATCTGATGGTTCATCAGATGAGGCCGCCCGGCGGAGGGGGCTCGGTCTTCAAGCTCCGGTACTCGCACGCCCGTCAGGAGCTGTACGACACCGCCGCCGTCCTCCTCGCCGCCGCCGGGCAACTGGGCACGGCCGTACGGGTGGCGGAACCGGCGGTGCAACACGCCCGGACCCGGGAGCAGTTCGGGCGGCCGATCGGGGCGTTCCAGGCCGTCCAGCACCTGTGCGCGGACCTGCTGGTGCGGGCCGAGACCGCGCGGGCCGCCGTCTACGCGGCCGCCGTCACCGGGGACCCGGCCGACATCGCCGCCACCCGGCTGCTCGCCGACGAGGCCGCCGAGCGCGGGGCCCGCGACTGCCTCCAGGTGCACGGCGGCCTGGGCTTCACCTGGGAGGCGCGGACGTCCATCTGCATCTGAAGCGGGCGTGGGTGCGGGCGCGCCGGGCCGGCGGTGTCACGGAGAGTGAGGAAATGCCCGCCGCCGGATTGGTCTCCTGGGTGTGCTGCCCTGCGCCGAGACCGAAGTCATGGCCCAAGATGTCGCGGATCGTGGCGTACCGGAATCACAGAGCGTTGATACCGGGTTGTGTCCTTCGCGAGGGCTCGTCACGGCCCGGAGTCGGGCGGTGCTCCGGTACCTTGTGTGGGATGCGAGTGGCTGCGAACGCGGGCGGTGCCGGCGGTGCCTCTGGGACGGCGCCGGAATACGCGGTGCGCGCCGCTGCTCGCGGGGCGGGCCGGGTGGAAGCCCCCGCCTGTTCGACTCCCCGGCACGAGCGTCGCACAGTATGCCCTACGCGTACTCCTTCGCGAGGGAATATGCCCGAAGCGCTTGTTGGGGTGACTGTACGTCAACCATGCTGTGAGGCAAGGAGATCACGTTCCGTGACCTTTGCTCTGGCTGTTGTCCAGGCCATGCAGGAAATGGCTACGATCGTGGCCCTCGTGACCGTCGTCCCGGCTCGCGCCGGGGCGGTGCGGTGGCGCGGGGCCGTGTTCTCGCCGGTTCGGATGGTGTGAGCGGTGCAGGTGCTTCAAGTGCAGCTGGAGATCCGGCCCGACCCCGCGGAGGTGGGGCGCGCCAGGAAGTGGGCCCGCTCGCGGCTCGACGGGCTGGGCATAGCGGCCGACGAGCCGGTGGCCGAGACCCTGGTCCTCCTCGTCTCCGAGCTGGTCACCAACGCCGTGGTGCACACCGGCCGTCCGGCGGTCCTGCGGCTCTCCCTGCCCGGCACCCGGGCCGCCGCCCCCTCGCCCACGGTGCGCGTGGAGGTGACCGACGCCTGCTCCCGCGCCCCCGTGCCGCGCTGCGCCGGCGGTGACGCCACCGGCGGCCGGGGCCTCGCCCTCGTGGACTGCCTCGCCGACCGCTGGGGCTGGAGCCGTGACGGCGCCGGCAAGAGCATCTGGTGCGAGGTGGACGGCGGCGCGCGCGATGAGGGGAGCGCGGCGGTGGCGTACGGGGGCGGCCCGTCCGCATACGAGGATCTCGCCTTCGAGGCGGTGTAGCCCCGGGGCGGTCCGGTGCGCCGGGGGGTGCCCCCGTGCGCGGGTGCCGTGAACCGGCCGTATGTCCTGCACCGGCACCCCGGCATTGACGATCCGTGAGCGGCTGAACACGCTGGTGTGCGTGGATTCGCCGCGAGGGGACGGCGAGGGCCGGGCGGCGGCCGTGGGTCCTCACCGATGCGGGTCGCACCGGACGGCGGCGCGGGCGAGCGGCGAAGGGAGCGGTCGCGCCGCCAACCGCCGGGCCGCGGGGGCGTGTTGATCACAGGATCGCGACCGGTGCCACCGGTGTCCACGTCGCGCCGACGAACGCTCGGGCATCGCCGACAGCGGGAACGCGTGGTGCCCGCGTTCTCCACAGGCTGTGGACAACTCTTCGGGATTCCAGTTCTGTCCTGGAGCATCCCCATCTCCACCAGGTGCAGCGCGCGCACCGGCAGCCATGGATTGTCGATCTCGGCAGGTCCTCCGGTGTGACCGCGTGGCCGCCCGCCAGCCGGTCCACGCCCCGCGCCCGCGCCACGTCCGACCGGCACGGCCAGGCGATCCTCCTCGGCGTGCCCCCGGCCACCGCCGAGGCGTCCTTCCGTGTCTCCACCCTCTACCTCGACAAGTCCGTCCTGGGCTGTCGCTACGGCTCCGCCCGCCCCCAGCGCGACATCGCCCTGTACGCCGGCCTGTACCGCCAAGAGTGGCTGATGCCGGACGAGTTGGTGTCGGCCGTCTACCCGGTGGAGGACTTCGAGAAGGCGCGGGCGGACGCGGAGGCGGGCCGGGTGGCGCGGGCCGTACTCACCTTCTGACGCGCGTCACCCGGCCACGGCGAGCGCGCGGAAGGTCCGCCGGTAGGCGGTCGGCGTCACCCCCAGCGCCTGTTGCATGTGCTGCCGCATCGACTGGGCCGTACCGAACCCCGCCGACCGCGCCACCTGGTCCATGGAGAGGTCGGTGGACTCCAGCAACTGCCTTGCCCGCTCGACGCGTTGCTGGGTGAGCCACTGCCCGGGGCTGACGCCGACCTCCTCGCGGAAGCGCCGGGTGAAGGTGCGGACCGACATGGCCTCCTGCTCGGCCAGGTCGCGCAGCTGGATCGGCTCGTGCAACCGGGCCAGCGCCCAGGCGCGCGCGGCGGTGGTGGTGGCGAGCTGGGGGTCGGGCACCGGGCGCTCTATGTACTGGGCCTGGCCGCCGTCGCGGTGCGGGGGGACGACCATGCGCCGGGCCACGTCGTTGGCGACGGCCGCGCCGAAGTCGCGGCGGACCATGTGCAGGCACAGGTCGATCCCGGCGGCCACTCCCGCCGAGGTCAGCACGTCGCCGTCGTCGATGAACAGCACGTCCGCGTCCACCTCGACCCTCGGGAACATCCGCTGGAAGTGCTCGGCCTCGGCCCAGTGGGTGGTCGCCGGACGGCCGTCGAGGTGGCCGGCGGCGGCGAGGACGTACACCCCCGTGCAGATGGAGGCGAGCCGGGTGCCGGGCCGGATCAGGGCGAGCGCGGCGGCCAGTTCCTCGGTCAGCCGCCCCTCCTCGAAGACCGGGCCCAGTTCGTACGACGCCGGGACGATCACCGTGTCGGCGTGGGCCAGCGCCTCGGGGCCGTGCGGCACGTGGACGCAGAAGTCGGCGTCCGTCTCGACCGGACCCGGGGGCCGCACCGAGCAGGTGAGGACCTCGTACAGATGCCGTCCGCGCGCGTCCTTGGGGCGGCCGAAGACGCGGTGCGGGATGCCCAGCTCGAAGGGGAGCAGCCCGTCGAGGGCGAGGACGACGACCCGGTGCGGACGGAACTCCTCGGCGACACTCATGGCCCGATCCTAGCGAATGCTGTCCTTCGGGCCACTCGATGCGCGCAGAGGAAATACGGACGCTGTATGACGTGACTCAGACAAACCCAGCCGCCGCCCTCGACCGGGCCGCCCCGCCCGATCCGCGACCCCGGACGCGCCCGCGTGTGCACCGCGCCTGGTTCGTCGCCGCCGTCACCTTCGTCACGATCACCGGCGCGGCCGCCTTCCGCTCCCTGCCCGGCCTGCTCATCGACCCGCTGCACCAGGAGTTCGGCTGGTCGCACGGCACGATCGGCGCGGCCGTCTCCCTCAACCTCGCGCTCTACGGCCTGACCGCGCCGTTCGCCGCCGCGCTGATGGACCGGTTCGGTATCCGGCGGGTGGTGGCGGCGGCGCTGACCGTGATCGCGCTCGGCTCCGCGATGACGGTGTGGATGACGGCGGCGTGGCAGCTGTGGCTGTGCTGGGGTCTGATGGTCGGGCTCGGCACGGGCTCGATGGCGCTGGCCTTCGCGGCGACGGTCACCAACCGCTGGTTCACCTCGCGGCGCGGCCTGGTCAGCGGCATCCTGACCGCCGCGTCCGCCTCCGGCCAGCTGGTCTTCCTGCCGCTGCTGTCCTGGATGGTCGAACACCACGGCTGGCGCCCGGCGGCCGTGACCGTCGCGCTGGCGGCGCTCGCGGTGGTCCCCTTCGTCTGGCTCCTGCTGCACGACCACCCGGCGGACATCGGCCAGAACCCCTATGGATCGACGCGGTTCGTACCCAAGCCGCCCCCGGCGACGGGTGCCGCCCGCCGTACCCTCGACGTCCTGTCGACCGCCGTCCGCACCGGCACGTTCTGGCTCCTCGCCGGTACCTTCGCGATCTGCGGCGCCTCCACCAACGGCCTGGTGCAGACCCACTTCGTGCCCGCCGAGCACGACCACGGCATGCCGGTGACGACCGCGGCCTCGCTGCTCGCGGTGATCGGTGTGTTCGACGTCGTCGGCACCATCGCCTCCGGCTGGTTCACCGACCGCTTCGAACCCCGCCGTCTCCTGGCGCTCTACTACGCCCTGCGCGGTCTCTCCCTCGTCTTCCTCCCGATGCTGCTGGCCCCCTCGATCCACCCCCCGATGCTGTTCTTCATCGTCTTCTACGGCCTCGACTGGGTCGCCACCGTCCCGCCCACCCTCGCCCTGTGCCGCGAGCAGTACGGCGAGGACAGCGCCATCGTCTTCGGCTGGGTCCTCGCCTCCCACCAGGTCGGCGCCGCCCTCGTCGCCTACCTCGGCGGCCTTGCCCGCGACGTCTTCGGCTCCTACGACCTGGTCTGGTACGCCTCGGGAACGCTGTGCGCGGCCGCGGCCCTGATGTTCCTGGTGATCCGGAGGACGGGCACGGCGGCACCGGCCGTCGCCGGCTGAGCGGCCCCGCCCGGGGCGCCCGCCACAGGCCGAGCCGGGTGAAGCGCCCCTGGCGGAAGAGGAGAGGGGCGGTCGGGGTGGCGGCCGTGCCGAGGGCGTGGACGCGACCGGTTGCGTGCAACGGCCGGCCGCCGACGTCGAGGTCGTCCACCCTGCCGTGGACGGCGGGGCCGGGTCGTTGCTCACCGCAGGCGATGGCACGGGTGCGGCGGGAGTCGGTGGTGAGGGTCCCGTGGGTTGATCCAAGCATCGGTCCGCCCGCTCCTGTGAGACAGCACGTGTAGGAACTGATGCTGTGTCAGGTCAACGAACCGGAGGCGGGTCAGGAATGGTGCGGGGAGGGGAAGTCACTGGTGAGTGGGAGGTCGGGGCGCCGGTCTGGGGGCGGGCGGGGCGTGCGCGGCCGGTGATCCGCGACCGGGGGGCGCGATGGCCGCCGCGCGGACGCCGCGGGCTACCGGAGGCGTCCCAGATGCCCCGCCACCGCCTTCGCGATCCGCCCCGCGTCCAGCGCCAGCTCCCGCAGCATCCCGCTGATCGGGTTGGTGTACCCGGTGAAGTACAGGCCGGGCGCCTGGGCCGGCGTCCGGCCGCCCCGCACCACCGGCTTTCCGTCCGGGGCCAGGACCCCGAGGTGCCCCACCAGCCCGTCCAGCCCGCGCGCGTACCCCGTCGCCGCGATCACCGCGTCCGGCGAAATCCGGGAGCCGTCCGCCAGGACCACCTCCCCGGCCGCGAAGGACTCCACCGCCGCCACGACCTCCACCTTCCCGCGGCGCACGGCGTCGACCAGACCCACGTCCTGCACCGGGATCGCACCCTGCCTCACCCTGCTGTACAGGCCGGTGTCGGGGCGGGGCAGCCCGTGCGCGGACAGGTCGGGCATGGACAGCCTTGCCTGCCGGCGGGACAGGCGGTCCACGAAACGCACCGGGAGCCGCCGCACCAGCACCCCGGAGTACTGCGCGGGCCACCCGAGGGTGGACCGGCGCACGATGTGCGGCACGGTCCGCACCGCGAGCCGCACCCGCGCGGCCCCGCCCTCCACCAGGTCCACGGCAATCTCCGCGCCGGTGTTCCCGGCCCCGACGACCAGCACGTCCCGCCCGGCGTACGGCCCCGCGTTGCGGTACGCGCCGGCGTGCAGTAGTTCGCCGTCGTACGACTCCCGCCCCGGCCAGTCGGGCACGCGCGGGGTGTGGTTGTAGCCCGTGGCGACGACCACCGCGCTGCCGGTCAGCTCGCGGCCGCCGGACGCGTGCAGCAGCCAGCCGGTGCCGTCCCCGGCGCGCTCGACGCGGTGCACCTCCACGCCGGTGACGATCTCCAGCTCATGGTGCTCGGCGTACTTCTCCAGGTAGCGCACCACGTCGTCGCGCGAGACCCAGCGGCCGAACCGGCGCGGGATCTTCAGGCCGGGCAGCGCGGACAGCCGCCGGGTGGTGTGCAGATGGAGCCGGTCGTAGTGGCGCCGCCAGGACGCCCCGACCGCGTCGGCCTTCTCCAGCACCACCGCCCGTATGCCGCGCGCCCGCAGCGCGTACGCGGCGGCGAGCCCGCCCGGACCGGCGCCGATGACGTACACCGGGTGGTCGGCGGGGGCGGACGAGGGATGCGTGGGGGTGGGACGGGACGCGGCCATGAGCGCGAGCGTAATCACCCACCTGCTTGATGGGTCTCGGTCAAGACCGGAATTGGTTCCGGATTGATCACGGATGTGCGGGGCGTGTACGCGAATGGTGCGCAAAAGGACGACAGGGGAGCCTACTTGACGGAGCGTCATATACATGGATCCGATGAACAGCGGTCCGCGCCACGACGTCCCCGAAACCGACGCCTTCACCCGTCCCTACGGGGACGCCGTCGCCGACGGCCGTCTCCTGACCCGCCGTTGAGCCGCCCGCGGCCGGGCCCACCCCTACCCGCGCGAGTTCTGCCCCCACTGCTGGAGCGACGACGTCGCCTGGGAGCAGGCCACCGGCCGCGCCGCCCTCTACACCTGGTCCACCGTCCATCGCAACGACCTGCCCCCTTCTCCTCCCGCACCCCGTACGTCGCCGCCGTGGTCGAGCTCGCGGAAGGGCCGAGGACGATGACGCGGGTCGTGGGCGCCGAGGAGGGGGAGATCTCGGCGGGGATGCCGCTGCGGGTGGCGTTCGCGGACGGCAAACCGGTTCTCCGCCCGGAGGGTCGAGCCGATCATGGGCCCATGCATCCCGACTCCTGGCAGTTCACCGACGACCTCGACGGCTTCCTCGCCCGCGCGGGCGGCTTCCTGCGCTCCCGCCCGGCGGCACATACCGTGCCGCTGACGGTGACCGACACGCTCCGCCGGCGCGGGCTCCACTACTACGGCCGTGACGCACCCCTCTTCGGCACCCTGGCGGCGGACGACGGCACGGTGGCCGCGGCACTGGTCCATACGCCGCCGTACGGCCTCTGCCTCACCCCCGTCACCGCGCGCCAGGCGGACGCGCTGGCCGACCGCCTCGCCGACCTGGGGCGCCGGCCCGCCGAGGTGAGCGCCGAGCGGGAATCCGCGGCGGCGTTCGCGCGGGCGTGGCAGCGGCGGGCCGGCGTGCGGGCGGGGGTGCGGATGCGTCAGCGGCTCTACCGGCTCGACGGGTTGATCCCTCCGGCGCCGGTGCCGGACGGCCGCCCGAGGGTCGCCGGACCCGCCGACCGCGAGCTGCTGGTCCGCTGGTTCGAGGAGTTCGCGGACGCCGTCGGCGAAGGTCCCGTCCGGGACGGGGGAGCATGGGCCGACGCCCGTCTCTCCTACGGCGGCGTCACCCTGTGGGAGGCCGCCGACGGCACGCCCCTCGCCATGGCCGGGGCGACCCGGGAGATCGCCGGGCAGGTGCGCGTCGCCCCCGTCTACACCCCGGCCGGCCTGCGTCGGCGCGGATACGCGGGCGCGGTCACCGCCGAGGTGAGCCGGGCCGCGCGGGACGCGGGCGCCGCCGAGGTCCTCCTCTTCACCGACCTGGCCAACCCCACGAGCAACGGTCTCTACCAGCGGCTCGGCTACCGGGGCGTCGCGGACTTCACGGTGTGGGCGTTCGCGGGTTGAGCCGCGGCACGAACCGAAGCGCCCCCGCGCCGTCCGTTCACGGCCACAGCAGCCCCCTGCTCCATCCGAACTCCGTGCTGCGGTACTCCAGCCGGACATGCGCGCGATCGGCGTCGCCCTGGAAGAACTCGACCGAGTCGGGGCGCAGGCGGTAGAGGGTCCAGGTGGGGGCGGGCAGGGCAGGGTTCTCGCGGGCCCTGGCCCACGCCGCCGCCGAGGCGCGGCGCAGCTCGTCCGCGGAGGCCAGCTCCTCGCTCTGCCGGCCGGTCAGCGCCGCCGCGAGCGCGCGGGTCGAGCGGGCGTGCAGATCGGCCTGGCTCTCCTCGGGCGTCCCCGCCGCGACCGCTCCGCGCAGCCGCACCTGGCGGCCGAGCACCGGCCAGTAGAAGGTCAGCGCGGCGTACGGGTGGGCGCCGAGGGCCCGGCCCTTGCGGCTGGTGGCGTGCGTGCCGAAGGACCAGCCGTCGGGGTCGGCGCCGTGCAGCAGCACGATCCGGGCGTCCGGTCGCCCCTCCTCGTCCACCGTGGCCAGCGTCATGGTGTGGGGCTCCGGCTGCCCGGCCGCCACGGCCTCCGCGAACCAGCTCGTGAACAGCGGCAGCGGGGTCGGCGGTGCCGTCTCCGGGTCGAACGGCGGCAGCCGCGTGATCTCGGGCGACCAGACGCGCTGGGTCAGGAGCAGGGCGTGGAGATCGTTCTGTGCCATGGGCCCGAGTATCCAAGCCCGGACGAGTCCACCCGCACCCGCCCGCCGCCCCGTCTCACCCGTTCGGGCCGCCCGGTGGCGCACGGGAGCACCCGCCGTCCTTCCCGACCGCCTAGCGGCCCAGCACCACCGTGCCCGACGAGCAGAACCAGCCCCCGGTGCCGGACGCGACCGCGAGACGGGGCAACTGTCCGTTCGGACAGGGCACTTGGCGTTGCCCGGCCTCGCCGCGCGGCTGCCGTACGGCCTCCACGAGCAGGAACAGGCCGCGCATACCCGGGTGCTGGGCGGACAGCCCGCCGCCGTCCGTGTTCACCGGCAGCGCGCCGCCGCGCACCCGCAGCCGACGGCGGTGTGGGAGGCGGCCCTGGCGTTCTGGCCGCCGTACGCCGCCCACCAGAAGCGGATCAGCCGGGAGATCAGGCTCTTCCGGCTGACCGAACGCCGCTAGGCGGTGTCTTCACAACCGCAGGGTCCTCGACGGGATCGCGCGGAAGTGGTTCCGTACGGGGAACGGCCTGGCGGAACGTGCCCGAGCGATGCGGGCCGCGGGCGCATCCGCGCACCCGTTTCCGCCGGTGGGCGGGGGACGGCACCGTCCGAGCGGAGTCTTCCTCGCCCTCGGACGCGTACGGCGCGGGCTCGCCCTGACTGTGACGCACGTCACGGGAAGTGGAGCCGGGAATCCGACAGGTCCCAGAGGTGAGCATTGACATGCGTACCCGGCTACGGGCGGGGGAACCGGCCGCGTTCGCCGAGTTGTTCGACAGTTACGCCCGCGGCGTGTACAACCACGCCTTCCGGCTGACCGCCGACTGGTCGACGGCCGAGGACATCATGGCCACCACCTTCATGGAGGCGTGGCGGCTTCGCCACAGGATCGACTCCGAAGGCGGCTCGCTGAGGCCCTGGTTGCTGGGCATCGCCACCAACACGGCCCGCAGCCAGTACCGCGGCAACCGGCGTTACCGGCGAGCGGCCCTCGCCGCCGCGGCCGCCGAACTGCATGTGCCCGACCACGCGGACGAGGTGACCGAGCAGATCGACGGCCGGCGCGAACTGGCCGTGACCCTCCGGGTGCTCGCCTCCTTGCGCAGACCCGAGCGCGAGGTCATCGCGCTGTGCGCGGGAGAAGGGCTCGACTACGAGGCCGCGGCGAAAGCGCTCGGCATTCCCGTGGGCACGGTCGCCTCCCGGCTGTCCCGGGCCCGCCGGAGACTGCGCTCCCTCGCAGACGCCGAACTGGCGCGATCCGCCGGTCCGGCGGTGGCCGTCACCGGCGACCGGGAGAGCCCCGCTCCCCGCCCGGCCCGCACCGGACCGGCGGGACGATCCGAAAAAAACCGCGGCAGACGGGAAGCCGGGGTGACCGGCCGACAGATACCTGGTGATCGCATCGACACCGTCCGGCCCGCACAGGAGGGAAACCGATGAGCGCGAACACGTCCCGGCCAGGCCCGGGTGAGTGGGAGGAAGCCGCACGGCTGCTGTCCCGGACCGCGCGCGACCTGCCGACGGGCCGCCACGACTATCACAGGGAGCGTCTGATGGCCCGAATCGAGCAGGCACAGCGCACACAGGAGACTTCCCCCGGCACCGCGAAGCCGCGCAGGCTGCGGCTGTCCAGCCCGGCGATCGCCCTGCCCGCCCTCGCCGCGGCCGTGGCCGCGGCCGTCATCGCCGGGACGGCGCTGACCGGCGGGAACGGGGACGGACCCCACCGACTCGCCACCGGGCCGGCCCTGACCACCCAGGTCGGCGCCGCCAGCCCCGACGGGGTGAGCCGTCTGCTCGACCAGGTCTCCCTCGTGGCGGCGAAGGGCGACGACCATCCCGTCCTCAAGGCGGGCCAGTACGTGTACATCGAGTCCAAGGCGGCCGACACGTTCCTGAAGACCGTCGACGGCAGGAGCAGCCTCGCCAGCCACCCGCTGCACAAGCGCCAGGTGTGGTACTCCCCCGACGGAACCAAGGGGTGGCTGATCGACCCCTCCGTCAACGTCAGCCCCGAGGGGGAGACCCTGAGCCTGCCCGACGAACAGGGCAACACCCCCGTCGCCGACCTGAACCACCCCTCCTACGACTACCTCGCCAAGCTGCCCACCGACCCCGACACCCTCCTCACGAGGATCTACAAGGAGACCAGGGGACACGGGAACTCGCCGGACCAGGAGGCGTTCACCACGATCGGCGACCTGCTCATTGAGAGCTACCCCCCGCCGGCCCTCTCCAAGGCGCTCTTCAAGGCCGCGGCCAGGATCCCCGGTGTCGTCACTGTGGACGACGCCGTCGACGCGGTCGGCCGGCACGGCGTCGCGGTCGCCCGGCTGGACGAGCAGAGCGGCGAGCGAGAGGAATGGATCTTCGACAAGAACACCCACGTCTTCCTGGGCGAGCGGTCCGTCCAGGTGCGCAGGGCCGGCGGCCTGGATGCGCTCATCAAGCCCGGGACCGTCCTGTTCACCAACGCCGTCCTCCGGCGAGCTGTCGTCGACGGCATGAAGGAGGTCCCCGCGCGGGTCGGGTGACGCCCGCCGCCGGGTCCCCGCGGGGTGCGCACCCTCCGCCGCGTCCACGGCTCCTGCGGCTAGAGGGTCGCGAGCCGCTCCACCAGCAGGAACGCGCCGATGCCGAGCATGGCGGCGCCCGAGGTGCGGGTCACCGCGCGGGCCGCGGCGGGGCGGGCGCCGAGCAGGGCGCGGGCGAGGACGCCCACGGTGAGGTAGACGGCCGCGCAGCACGCCATGTGGAGCAGGCCGAGGGCCGCGGTCTGCGCGGGGACGGGCAGGTGGGCGCCGCGCAGGGTGAGGAACTGGGGGAGGACGGAGAGGTAGAGCAGCAGGCCCTTCGGGTTCAGGCCGCTGATCGTCGCCCCGCGCAGGAAGGGGCGCCCCTCCGCCGGGGCGGCCTCGCCCGCCTCCGGGGTCGCCGGGCGGCGCAGGACGCTCCAGCCCAGCCGGAGCAGATACCCGGCGCCCAGCACGGTCAGCACCGTCAGCAGCCGTGGCGAGCCCGCGACCAGGACCGCGAGACCGGCCGTCGCCAGCGCCGTGTGCAGGGCGTATCCGCAGACCAGGCCCGCCACCGCGCGTGGGACCCGGGCGCCGCGCAGGGCGGTCGCGATGACGTACGCCCAGTCGGCGCCCGGCACGCACACCAGCAGCAGGTCCACGACGAGGAAGGAGAAGAGCAGTCCCGAGTCCATGAAGGGGACATTAGGCGCGTTCGACCCAAAGGTGTTTCCGAAGTTTGCCCACGATCGGCCCTTCTGGGCAAATATCTACTCCATGGACGACGTGGACCGGAAAATCCTTGCCGAACTCCAGCAGGACGGGCGGCTGACCGTGACCGAGCTGGCCGCGCGGGTGCGGCTCAGCGTCTCGCCGTGCCACCGGCGACTGCGCGAGCTGGAGCGGTCCGGGGCGATCCGGGGCTACCGGGCGGTGGTGGACGCGACGGCGCTCGGGCTGAACTTCGAGGCGTTGGTCTTCGTGTCCATGCGGCAGGAGGACCGGGACACGGTGGCCGAGTTCGAGCGGGCGGTCAGCGAGCTGGACCATGTGCTGGACGCGCAACGGCTGTTCGGGGAGCCGGACTATCTCCTGCGGGTGGCCACGGCCGACCTCGCGGCGTTCCAGCGGCTGTACGACGAGCGGCTCGCGACGCTGCCGGGGGTGCAGCGGCTGACATCGACACTGGTGATGAAGCACGTCGTACGGGACCGGCCGCTGCCGGCGTGAGCCGTCGCCCCCGAGAGCACGGCGGGCGGCGGCTCACGTCGGTGAACCGCCGCCTGCAGACAGGACTTGGCCGTGAAGGGGACGTACCGAGACGTACGGGTGCTATTTCGACGGCTTGCGCCCCGTGACGCCCAGGTGCACCAACAGGGCCAGGTTGGGCTTGAGTTCGGCCTGCTTGACGCCCCAGGAGGAGAAGCCCTTCTGGTGGGAGGCGACCGCCGCGAGCATGGCGACGAGGGAGCCGGCCACCGCGGAGGGGTTCACGTCCTTGTCGACGCGGCCCTTGGACTGGAGTTCCGCGATCGAGTCGGCGAGGGAGCTGTTGACCGAGTTCAGGATCTTCATGCGGATCTTGTAGAACCGTTTGTCCCCTTCGGCGGCGCCGAGGTCGACCACGCGCAGGATCGCGTCGTGCTTCTTCCAGAAGTCCAGGAAGCCGTCCACGAGTTCCTGCGAGGTCTGCCAGCCGGACTTGCCGGCCCAGGAGCGTCCTTCGAGCAACTGGGTCAATCCGGCGCCGTCGGCCGCCATTTGGTCGGCGATCTCCAGGACGGCACCCTCGACGTCCGGGAAGTACTGGTAGAAGGTCGCGGGCGAAGTGCCCGCCTTCCGGGCGACATCGATGACCTTGACGTCCCGGTACGGGGAGGAGCTGAGCATCTCGCTGAGGCAGTCGAGCAGCTTCTGCCGGGTCGCCTGCCCACGTCGGCCGGCCACGCGGCCGTCGACGGTACGCACTTGTCCTGTCATGCCGTCAGCTTACCGAGGGGTGATGGGAGCGCGATTCGGCCGACTGCAAATGGGGTGCGCGGGCCTATCGAGCCTGGTGTGCCTGGTCTGCGGGCTGCGCGTCACCCGGTTACTTTGACGACATGGCCGAAAACAGGGCATCCACGAACGAAGAGCCACACGGGGGTCAGAGCGGCGGGCCGGGGGGCGGGCCGGGTGGGGCGGCCGGGGGCGAGTGGGGCGTCGTGGGGCGCGGTGCGGGCCGCTTCGGAGTGAGTGGAGGGGCGGGCTCCGGGGTGCGGGGAGGTGCCGGGGGAGGGGCGCGCACACTCCCTGACGGGCGGCCGGCGGCCGGAGGGCCCGGCGGCGACGGGCGCATCGCGGCGAACGCGGGGCCGGGTGGGGGTGAAGCGGGTAAATCGGAGGAATCGGATGCCGGGTCGGTCGGTGACGCGCGGGGCGGCTCCGGCCGGCCGGGCGCAGGCCCCGCCGAGGAGCCGGGCGCGGGCCGCGGGGCGCAAGGGGAGCCCGGCGCGCGGCCGGGGTCCGGGCCGGACGCGGGCTCGCGTGGAGCACCCGGCGCGGGAGCGCGACCCGGCGTGCCCGCCTCCCCCTCGTCGGCCACCGGTCGGCCGGGCGCAGGCCCCGGGGAGCCGGCCACGGCAGCGCCGGTTTCCGCCGCGAACCCGGCCCCCACGGAGAAATCTCCCCCCGCCCCGCCCGCCTACCCCGAGGGCACCCCCTGCTGGCTCGACGCGCAGCTCCCCGATCTCGAAGGGGGCAAGCGGTTCTACGGGGAGCTCTTCGGGTGGAGTTTCCGGGAGGGGGAGGCGGGGTCCGTGTGGGCCACGCTCGGCGGGCAGCCGGTGGCCCAGCTGGAGCGGAAGGCGGACGGGCGGATGCCCACCGTCTGGACCGTGTATTTCGCGACGCCGGACGTGCAGACGCTGAGCCGGAGGATCGTCGCGGCCGGCGGCCAGATCGTCGTCGGGCCGTATCCCGTGGCGGAACTCGGCCGGGCGGCGCTCGCCGCCGACCCCGAGGGCGCGGTGTTCGGGCTGTGGCAGGCGAGGCGGCACCCCGGATTCGGGCGCAGGCACGAGCCCGGCACGTTCGTCTGGGCCCAGCTGTACACCCGCGACACCACCGGCGCGAACACCTTCTACGGCGGCCTGTTCCACCACGCGCTGTTCGCCCCCGGCGCCGAACCCGACTTCGGCCGCGCCGCCGTCACCGACGTCTTCCCCGCCGAGATGCCCCCGCACATCCTCGCCCACTTCCGCGTCACCGGCCTCGACGAGGCGCTCGGCGCCGTCCAACGGCTCGGCGGACGCGTGCAGGCGCCGCCCTTCGAGGCGACGTACGGGCGGGTGGCCGTCGTCACCGACAATCAGGGGGCGTCGTTCGCACTACTGCAACGGTAGGACATCCTGATTTGTCCCCGGGTTCGCCACCGGCCGCCCGGCCAGGAAGAATCGGGGTGCGTGCCGCCGCGGCGGTGCGGTGGTGAGACGCTGCACTTCGGCCGCGTACAAATGGGGTGGCGGCCAGTACGGGGAGGTGGCAGGCAAGTGGATCAGCTGACGCAGCACGATCCGCGGCGGATCGGGCCGTTCGAGGTGCTGGGCCGGCTGGGCGCCGGCGGCATGGGGCTGGTCTATCTCGCGCGCTCGGCGTCCGGCCGGCGCGTCGCGATCAAGACGGTGCGCACCGAGCTGGCCGAGGATCAGCTCTTCCGCGTCCGCTTCACCCGTGAGGTGGAGGCGGCCCGCGCGGTCTCCGGCTTCTACACGGCCGCCGTGGTCGACGCCGACCCCCGCGCCGCCGTGCCCTGGCTCGCCACCGCCTACGTCCCCGCGCCCTCCCTTGAGGAGATAGTGAACGAGTGCGGGCCGCTGCCGGCGCAGGCCGTGCGCTGGCTCGCCGCGGGCGTCGCCGAGGCCCTCCAGTCCATCCACGGCGCCGGCCTGGTGCACCGCGACCTCAAGCCGTCGAACGTGCTCGTGGTCGAGGACGGCCCCCGGGTGATCGACTTCGGCATCGCCTCCGGCGTCTCGAACACCCGTCTGACGATGACGAACGTCGCCGTCGGCACCCCCGCCTACATGTCGCCCGAACAGGCCAAGGACTCCCGCAGCGTCACCGGCGCCAGCGACATCTTCTCGCTCGGCTCCATGCTGGTCTTCGCGGCCACCGGACACCCGCCCTTCCACGGCGCCAACCCGGTCGAGACCGTCTTCATGCTGCTGCGCGAGGGCCCCGACCTCTCCGGCCTGCCGGACGAGCTGCGCCCGCTGATCGAGGTCTGCATGCAGATGGAGGCGCCCGGCCGACCCAGCCCCGCCGACCTCCAGGCCCAGCTCGCGCCCCATCTCTTCGGCTCCGGCTCGGACGACAGCGGCACCGCCTCCGCCTGGCTGCCCGAGAAGGCCGTCGCCCTGATCGAGGCCCGCCGCGGCGGCCGCACCGCCGCCAGGCCCGCCCCGGTGGCGACCGGCCCCGGCCCCCGTCCCACCGCCGGCCCGGCCGTCCCGCCGCCCCCGGCGTACGACCCGCCGGTGCCGTCGGCCTCCTTCGCGGCCCCCGCCTCCGCCCCGGACACCGGCCCCGTCCGGCTCGCCGGCGCCCCGGTCCCGATCGGCCCCGGCCCCCGCGTCGCCGACGCCCGCGCCGCCGCGGTGAAGGCGCCCCCGCCGGAGGCCGGACTGGTCGCCAACTGGTCCCGCCCGCGCCCCGGTGTGGCCGGTGCCGACCCCGCCGTACCCACCCCTCCGCCCGGCCCCCCGGAGCAGGCGAGCGGCTGGCGGCCCTGGCGCTTCCGCATGTCGAACGACGTCTGGGGCACCCCCTCCGTCGACGGCGACCTCGTCTACGTCACCTCCTTCGAGGTGCACGCCCTGGACGTGGGCACCGGCCGCCGCCGCTTCAAGACGCGCGACGTGGCCTGGTCCATGGCGGTCGCGGACGGCCGCGTGCACGCCTCCGACGGCCCGACCCTGTTCGCCCTGGACGCCCGCGAGGGCACCGATCTGTGGCGGCTGTCCACGGACGCCTGGGTGTACTCGCTCAAGGCCGACCGCGGCACCGTCGTCACCGGTACCCGCGGCGGCGGCGTCCAGGCCTGGGAGGCGTCGAACGGGCAGCGGCTCTGGGAGATCACCGGCTGCCAGACCGACTTCGAGACCCCGGAGGCGGGCCCGCTCGTCCACGACGGCACGGTCTACGTCTGGCAGGACGCACGGCTGCGCGCCCTGGACGCCCGTACCGGCGAGGAACGCTGGGCGTACCCCATCGGCGACGCGGCCTCCTGCGGCGGCGTCCCGGTGCGCCTCGCCCCGGCCTCCGACGGCTACGTGTACGTCTGCGCCGGCAGCCGAGTCCTCGCCGTCGAAGCGGTCAGCGGCATGGTGCGCTGGCACTTCGAGGCCCCGGCGGTCTTCCTCGGCCCGCCCGCCTTCGCGCCGGGCCCCGCCGTCACCGGCGGCGGCGTCTACCTCGCCGACTACCTCGGCACGGTCTACGCCCTCGACGCCACCGACGGCCGCGACCGCTGGCGCATCGCCACGGAGGCCCGTTCCTCCACCGAGCCGGTGCTGGTGGCCGCCGGACACGTCCATGTCGGCAGCGGCAAGGGCCTGTACACCCTGGACGCGGTCACCGGCACCCCCAAGTGGCGCTTCCAGGCGGGCGGAGACGTGGTCGGCGCCCCGGCGGTCGCGGAGGGCCGTATCCACTTCGGCTCCACCGACCACCTGCTCTACACGCTCAAGGCCGACGACGGCCGGCTGCGCTGGAAGTTGGCCACCGGCGGCGAGATCACCGGCTCCCCGGTGGTCAGGGACGGGGTGGTGTACGCGTGCAGCAAGGACCGCTGCGTGTACGCGCTGGACGCGGAGAAGGGCACGGGGACGGCCCGAACGGCCTGACGCGCGTGGGCGTGACGGCCGTCGTACCGGTTCACGGAGAGGGCTCCGGACGGCGGCCGTCCCAGGGCCGACGGACGCTACCCGGTGTACCGGAAGCCCGCCACGCGGTGAGCGCCGCTGGATAGGGTTATCGGCATGCCCATGCCTACACGGACGCGCGCGCTCAGGTTCACGGCCGTACTTTCCTTCGTGGTCCTCAGCCTCACCGGCTTCTCCCGAGGGGGGCACAGCAGCCACGGCCACAGCTACGGCCACAGCCACGGAGGCGGTGGGGGAGGCGGGTGCAGCAACTCCCGCCAGGACCACGACACCTCGTCCTCGTCGTCCTCGTCGTCCTCGTCGTCGGGCGGCGGGTCGTACGACGACACCGACGAAACCGACGGCGACTACTACGGCAGCGGCGGCACGGGCACCACGGGCGGCACGAGCACCACGGGCGGCACGTACCGCCGGCCCACGCACGGCACCACGCCCTCCGCGTCCTCCGGCGGCGGCAGCGCGCTCAAGGACGGCAAGCTGAGGCTGATCAGCTGCGCGAGCGCGAAGAAGCCCTACGCGACAGTCGAGTTGACGAACCCGAACAACCGCAAGGTCACCTTCACCGTCGACGTCTCCTTCCGTGACCGCGACGACACGGAGATCGACTTCAACTACGAGAACGTCACCGTCCCGGCCAAGGGCACGGTGAAGGCCAAGGTGGAATACGACTCGGGCTACTCCCCCGACCTGCCCGACCACTGCAAGATCGCTCCGGAGGCCACGGCCGTGGAATAACGGCGCGGCCGTGCTGGACGCGGTGGCGTGGCTGAGGTGCGTGCCGGTCCCCGGTAATACGCCAAGGGCCGGGCACCCGCCCGGCCCTCATCCTGCTGACTGACTCAGCCGACCTTGATCGTGACGAGGATCTGCTTGGTGCGGCTCACTTCGACTCCTGCCAGGGGAGGATGATCTCCGAACGCGGGCGACGCCATCTTCACCTCGGGCGAATGTTCGAGCAGTCGTAAGATTCCCGCCACGGATTGACCTGGATCTTCTCCAGACACACCTCGGCCGCGACGGCTCCCCCTCCGCGCCGCCGCGGCCGATCCCCCTGTGTCCCCCTCCTGGCCGATCCCCGTCGTGGGCGGTCAGGCGGGCTCGGAGGTGATGTGCACGTTGTCCGGGCTGAAGGTGCCGTTGTCCTCGGCGTCGGTGATGTGCACGTTGCCGGCCGGCGACATGGTGGCGGTGTCCTTGGCGTCGGTGATGTGCACGTTGCCGGCCGGCGACATGGTCGCGGTGTCCGTGGTGTCCGTGATGTGGACGTTGGCCGGGGCGACCGTCTTCTCGTTCTTCTTGGCGTCGCTCATGGTGCTTCCTCCCCAGTGGTGCTGGACTCGACTTGCGTGGCCCGTCCGGCCGTTCCCCCGATGAACGGCCGGACGAGCTCACTGATCGCCCCACCTTAGATCGGTGGTTCGGGCGACCTCACCGGCGGTCCGTCTGCCCCCCGACGCGACGGATCGACAAACAAAAGACTGCCGTGTCGCGATAAACGAACGATGAACGCCCCGAACCGCGCGGCGACGGGCAGGACTTGCCCTCAGGCCACCCTCGTCCCCTCCAGCAGCGTCCGCACCGAGTCGGCCTCCGGCGAACCGAGCGACTCGTAGATGGACAGGGCCTCCTGCCAGCACACCTGCGCACGCCCCGACTGCCCTATGCCGTCAAGTGCCCGGCCGAGCACGGTGAGCACGTTGCCGCGCCGCCACTCCCCGCCGATCCCCCGCAGCACGGTCAGCGCGGCCTCCGCGTTCGCCGACGCCTGGGCGGGCCGCTCGGCCGTGAGGTCGACCTCGGCCAGCCGGAACAGCGTCATGCCCTCCCACAGCCGCTGGCGGCTCTCCCGGAAGACCCGCAGCGCCTCCCGCAGCCGCTCGGCAGCCTCCAGATGGCGGCCGTTCTGGGTGAGCGCCATACCCAGCGCGTAGCGGCCGTTGGCGCTCTTCACGGCATGCCCCAGGGTCTCGTACATGTCGACGCCCTGTTGGGCCAGTTTCACCGCGCTCTGCGGTCGGCCGGTCACCACGTGGATGCGGGAGAGGTTGCACAGGACACTTGCCTCGCCGGCGCGGTCCCCGCAGTCCCGGAAGTCCGTGAGCGCCTGCTTGAGATGCTCCTCGGCGTCGTCGTACCGGCGCTGGTAAAAGGCCATCGCGCCACGGATGTTGGCCGCCCAGCAGCGCGCCAGCGGGTCGCTGCAGGAGGCGCCGAGGCGCAGCGACTCCTGAGCCGACTCGTCGGCCTCGGCGAACCGGCCGGACAACTGGTGAGCGTTGGCCAGAACGACCGACGCCCGCACCTGCGCGGGGCCGTCCCCGCTGGACCGGGCCGCGTCGCGCAGGGCAAGCGCGGCGGCGTCGTACTCCCGGGAGTTGGCGCCGGACTCGGTCAGGTCGACGGCGGCCCACAGCAGGTCGATGGCGCGTGGCAGCGTGCCCGCCCCCGCGAACTGGCGCACGCACGCCAGCAGTGACACCGCCTCGGCGTACAGCCAGTCCTGTGCCTGATGCCGGTCCTGGAAGCGCAGTCCGGGGTACACGGTCGGCCGCAGATGGTCCACCACCCGGTCCCCGGGCCGCTCCATCGCGTACACCTGTGCCGCCGTCGCCAGATAGAAGTCCAGCAACCGCGACATCGCCGCCCCCCTCTCGCTCGGCGGCTGTTCGTCCCGTTCCGCGCACGCGCGGGCGTAGAGGCGGACCAGGTCGTGGAAGCGGTAGCGGCCGGGGGCGGCGGATTCCAGCAGGGAGGTGTCGACCAGGGACTCCAGGAGGTCCTCCGTGGACTCCGGCGGCAGGTCCAGGACCGCGGCCGCGGCGGCCAGGGAGATGTCCGGGCCGTCGGCGAGGCCGAGGAGGCGGAAGGCGCGGGCCTGGGTGGGGTCGAGCTGGCCGTAGCCGAGTTCGAAGGTGGCCTTGACCGCCAGGTCGCCGGCCTGGAGCTCGTCCAGCCGGCGGCGTTCGTCGGCGAGCTTCGCGGCGAGGACCGAGACCGTCCAGGTGCGTCGCGCCGCGAGGCGGGACGCGGCGATGCGGATGGCGAGGGGCAGGAAGCCGCAGGCGGCGACGACGTCGAGCGCGGCGTCCCGCTCCGGCGTCACCCGCTCCGCGCCGACGATCCGGGTGAACAGGGCCAGCGCCTCGTCCGGGGACATCACGTCCAGGTCGACCAGGTGCGCGCCCGCCAGCCCCACCATCCGCACCCGGGACGTGACCAGTGCCGCGCACCCCTCCGTGCCGGGCAGCAGCGGCCGTACCTGCGCCGCGTCCTTCGCGTTGTCGAGGAGGACGAGGACCCGGCGGCCGTCCAGCACCGAGCGGTACAGCGCCGCCCGCTCCTCCAGGGAGTCCGGGATCGCCGAGTCCGCCGTGCCGAGGGCGCGCAGGAAGGAACCGAGGACCGTCTCCGGCTCGGCCGGGCGCGGGCCCGCGCCCTGGAGGTCGACGTACAGCTGGCCGTCCGGGAAGGAGGACCGCGCCCGGTGGGCCACGTGCACCGCGAGGGTCGTCTTGCCGACGCCCCCGATCCCGGCCAGCGCGGAGACCGCCATCACGCTGCCCTCCGACTCCGTGGCGCACGCCAGCACCGCGCTGAGCTCGTTCACGAAGGCGGCACGGCCGGTGAAGTCCGGTACCGACGCGGGCAGCTGGGCCGGCCGCACCGGCGCCGCGGGCGGCTCCGCGACCGGCGCCGACGGCTCCGCGAGGGCCGGGTCGGCCCGCAGGATGCGCTGCTGGAGCTCGCGCAGACCCGGGCGCGGGTCCACGCCCAGCTCCTCGGCGAGCAGGCGGCGCGTGTCGGCGTACACGGCCAGCGCCTCCGCCTGCCGCCCGCTGCGGTACAGCGCCAGCATCAGCAGCTCGCGCAGCCGCTCCCGCAGGGGATGCGCGGCGGTGAGCGCCGTCAGCTCGGACACCGCCTCCGCGTGGCAGCCCTGCTCCAGGTCCATGTCCAGGCGGGACTCCAGCAGGCCGAGCCGCCACTCCTCCAGACGGACGCGCTGGGTCTCCGCGTAGGGCCCGGGGACACCGGCCAGGGACTCGCCGTCCCACAGGGCCAGCGCCTCGTCGAGCAGTGCGCGGGCCCGGGCCAGGTCGCCGGTGCCCCGCGCCTTCTCGGCCTCCGCGCCCAGGTCCTGCGCCCGTACGAGATCCAGCGCGCCCTCGCCGAGCCCGCGCACCGCGTACCCGCCGGACTCGCTCACCAGCACGCCGGGGGCGAGGACCTTCCGCAGCCGGGACGCGTACGTGCGGACGGCCGCCAGCGCCTGCGACGGCGGCTCGGGCCCCCACAGCGCGTCGATCAGCTCCGCCGCCGTGGCCGTACGGCCCTCGCGCAGCAGCAGGGCGGCCAGCAGGGCCCGCTGCTGGGGGGAGCCCGTGTTCAGGGTCTCCTCGCCGCGCCAGGCCCGCACCGGACCGAGCACGCCGAACCGCAGCGCTTCCGCCCCCGCACCCTTCGCGGAGCCAGGACGCCGCTGCTCAGGCACTCGCGGCCGACCGTCCATGCGTTCGCCCCCTAGGCATCACAGACAACCCCGTCAGTTTGCCTTGTTCCGGGTGGTTGCGTCAGCCGTGCGAGACGCCGATCACAGACCGCCGGGCGGCAGTCCACAAACCCCACACACCCTCTTCGCACACACGAGACCTCCCCTGATAGCCGACGGTCCGTCAGATCGGCGCTACCGTGGGCGCCATGGACACCCACGCGAGCACGTTTCCGCTGATCATCTCCGTGGACGACCACACCGTGGAGCCGGCCGGCGTCTCGACACCGCCGTCGGGGTCGACCGGGACGAGGTGAGGCTGGAGGTCATCACCTACGAGCAGATGCGCCCGGGGTCGTACCACGTCCCCGCCCGCCTCGCCGACATGGACGTCAACCACGTCCCGTCCGCCCTCTGCTTCCCCAGCTTCCCCCGGTTCTGCGGGCAACACGGTCGTGGTCAAGCCCGCCCCAGGGCGCGGCGCTGGTCTCCGCCGACGCCGACGCCGACGCCGACGCCGACCTAGCCTCCGCCGGCGCCGGGATCGGTACCATCTTCTCCTTCTGCAGCGGCCAGATCTGCACGGCGCCGACACGGGTCCTGGCTAAACGGCCGGTCTACGACCGCCTGTCGGGCGACTCGCGGCGCGCGAGGAGATCTTCGGCCCGGTGGTCTCCGTGATCCCCTTCGACGACGAGGACGAGGGTGTCGCCCTCGCCAACGACTCCGACTACGGCCTCATCGACCACGTCTGGTCCGCCGACGTCGCCCGCGCCTCCCGCGTCGCCCGCCGTCTGCGCGCCGGCGGCGTCAACACCGTCGCCCGCAACATGGAGGCGCCCTTCGGCGGCTTCAAGAAGAGCGGAGTCGGCCGTGACGCGGGGGTCCACGCCCTGCACGCGTACAGCGAGGTGCAGGCCATCGTCTGGCCGGGGTGATCAGTCCGTCAGGTCCACCCGGACGGTCAGCAGATCCGTCCCGAAGGCCCGCACCGCCGTGCTGTTGAGCCGGGGGAGCCCCCGCAGCCGGGCCCGCGGATCGTCGTCCGGCAGCAGATGGGCGGTGCCGTGATGCCACCGCCCCATGATCCGCACCCGCACCCTGGGGTCTGCCTCGATGTTGCGCACGTACTGCGACCTGTGCCCGAACTCCGACACCAGCCAGAACGACCCCCCGACCCGCCGCCCGCCCACCGGCGTCCGCCGCGGCGCCCCGGAGACCCGGCCGGTGGTCTCCAGCACGGTCTGGAGGGGCAGCCGCCGGATCACCGGGTTGAGCCGGCGCTGAAAGCTGGTCACGATGCGGTGCTTGCGGTCCGCGCGGCTCGGCATCTCTCTCGCTCCTGTCTCCTGGCCGGCTTCCGGTTGTCCCCCGGCCGCGTTCCCGCGGTGACGGTGCGGTGGCCCCGTGCGGGGCGTGCGGTGCCCGGACCGGCCGCCGCGCACCGCGTGCCAGCCTCCCTTGCGCTCAAGGTCTGCGCAACGGGGGACCGGGACGGGCGTTCGGACGGCTACCCGGCCGGGGCCGGCGTGCCGGGCGGGCGGGGGCACCGGACGAGGCCGCCACGCGGGTGCGCCTTCCGCACGGTCCTGTTCGGCGGCGGACCCGTCGCCGACGCGGTCACCCTCGACCGGTTCACCGGGACACACCGGCCCGCGCGCCGCCGCCCTCGCCCAGGAAGATCGGGTTGGTGAACGCCGCCAGCGCCCCCGGCACCGGCCCCGCCGCCGTCTCGTGGCGGACCTCGGCGCGGACGTACGCCGCGTACGAGGGCGTCGTACGCCACTCGACCGCGCCCGTGCCCGACACCGGGAGCGGGTCGCTGGTGAGCAGGGTGCCCTGGTCGGTGACCAGGCGCAGGGAGCAGCGCGGGGCGCCGGAGACCTCCAGGCGAACGGTCACCGGGGCGTCGGCGGGGACCTCCAGCCGCTCCCCGATGCCCGCCTGCCGCCCCCGCCCGCCCGTCGCCGTGAAGGTCAGCGAGACGTTCCGGGACTCGGCGACGTACGAGCGGCCCGCGCGGATGCCCGCCTGGACCGCCTCCCGGGTCAGGTCGTCGGCGAGCACGACGGTCTGCGGCAGGCCGACCGCGTCGGGGTCGCGGTGGGCGTCGCTGTTGCCCATGGCGGGGAGCCAGGGGCGGCCCCGGCGGACCGAGGCGACCAGGAGGTTGTCCCACTCGGCCAGCGTGACCTCGTCGTCGGGCGTGTAGGGGCCGTTCCACACCTCCACGGCGTCCGCCTCGGCGAAGCCGAACTTCCAGCCGCAGCCGACGCAGGTGGCGTGCGGGTGGGCGGGCACGACCAGACCCCCGGCCCGGCGGATGTCGTCGGCGAACCGGGCCCAGCGGTTGTCGCGGGCCCGGTAGCGCCAGTCCACGAAGGTGCCGGGCTCGGTGCCGAGCGCGACCACGTGGCCGTTGCGGGTGGTGATCTCCTCGCCGAGCATGATCAGCAGGTCGTCGCCGGCCGCGTCCGCCCAGTGGGGGTGCGAGGAGTGGGTGTTGTGGTCCGAGGAGTTGATGAAGTCCAGGCCCGCCGCGCGCGCGAGGGACGCGATCTCGGCGGGGGTGCGGCGGCCGTCGGAGTACCAGGAGTGCAGATGGCAGTCGCCCCGGTACCAGGCCCGGCCCCGGCCCTTGGCCCGCGAGGGCGGGTACACCGGGCGGGGCGTCGCGCCGGGTTCGCCATAGGTCAGGGTGATCGTCAGCTCGTACGACAGCCCCTGTGGCGCCACCGTGTAGGGACCCAGCGCGATGTGCCAGGTGCCCGCGCGCACCGGTCCCGGCACGTAGCCCGGGGTCGCGTCGTCGGCCCGCACGAAGAACTCCGTGCGGGCGCCGCCCGACCAGCCCCGGAAGCCCCTGCCGCCCAGTTCGGTGCCGTGCTGGTCGAAGAGGCCGATGTCGAGCGCGTTGCCCTGGGCGCCGGCCGGGACCGGGGGTCTGTCGTAGGTGTAGGAGACCTTGAACTCGCTCACTCCCGGGGGGACTTCGACCGGTACGTATACGAAGTCGGGGGCACCCGGCGGCAGGGTTCCGCGCACCGTCCGGGTCTCCTGGTTCTGGCCGTCCGCCGCCGCGAAGCTCACGGTTCCCCACGTAAGGGCGGCGGCCGCGCCCGTCACGAACAGCGCGCGCCTGCCGATTCCGGGGGCGTGATCGTGCGTGTCGTCACACATGGCGCCATTGTGCGCAGCACACATGAACTTCGTTGGAAGAAAAGGGGATTGAGGGAACACGAAGTGTCGCGACCCCTTCACGTCGGAGGTGTGGCGCCGACTGGTCGGTACGGGTGAGGGGCTCCCCGTGCGAGCGCCGGGGCGTGGGACGAGACATGACGCCGCTCCGCCGCGGGGGCGTGAACAAGCCACGCCCCCCCCCCCGCGCCCAGCGTCCTGCGGCGATCCGCACCCGACCCGGACCACCGCCCCCCTGATCACCCCCTACGTATCGTGGACACATGACGACTCCCGCGACCCCCGGACCCGGCCGCCCCACCGAGAACTCCATGCGTCGCGCCCTCAAACGCGCCCGTGACGGCGTCGCCCTCGACGTCGCCGAGGCCGCGGTGCTGCTCCAGGCCCGCGGCGAGGACCTCACCGGCCTCGCCGCCTCCGCCGCCCGCGTGCGCGACGCGGGACTCGAACAGGCCGGCCGTCCCGGCGTCATCACCTACTCCAAGAGCGTCTTCATCCCCCTCACCCGGCTGTGCCGGGACAAGTGCCACTACTGCACCTTCGTCACCGTCCCCGGCAAACTCCGCCGCGCCGGCCACGGCATGTTCATGTCCCCGGACGAGGTCCTCGACATCGCCCGCAAGGGCGCCGCGCTCGGCTGCAAGGAAGCCCTGATCACCCTCGGCGACAAGCCCGAGGACCGCTGGCCGGAGGCGCGCGAGTGGCTGGACGCGCACGGCTACGACGACACGATCGCCTACGTCCGTGCCATCTCCGTCCGCATCCTGGAGGAGACCGGCCTGCTGCCCCACCTCAACCCGGGCGTCATGAGCTGGACCGACCTCCAGCGTCTGAAGCCGGTCGCGCCGAGCATGGGCATGATGCTGGAGACCACGGCCACCCGCCTGTGGTCCGAGCCGGGCGGCCCGCACCACGGCTCCCCGGACAAGGAACCGGCCGTACGGCTGCGGGTGCTGGAGGACGCCGGCCGTTCCTCCGTCCCCTTCACCTCCGGCCTGCTGATCGGCATCGGCGAGACCTACGAGGAGCGTGCCGAGTCCCTCTTCGCGCTGCGCAAGGTCTCCCGCGCCTACCACGGTGTCCAGGAACTGATCATCCAGAACTTCCGCGCCAAGCCGGACACGGCGATGCGCGGCATGCCGGACGCCGAACTGGACGAACTGGTCGCCACCATCGCCGTCGCCCGGCACATCATGGGCCCCGCCGCCTGCCTCCAGGCCCCGCCGAACCTCGTGGACAGCGAATATGAACGGCTGATCGGCGCGGGCATCGACGACTGGGGCGGGGTGTCGCCCCTGACCATCGACCACGTCAACCCCGAACGCCCCTGGCCGCAGATCGAGGAACTGGCCGAGCGCTCCCGCGCCGCCGGCTTCGCACTGCGCGAACGCCTCTGCGTCTACCCGGAGTTCGTCCGCCGCGGCGAACCGTGGCTGGACCCCCGCCTGCGCCCGCACGTGGCCGCCCTCGCCGACCCGGAGACGGGACTGGCCCGCCCCGACGCCTTGCCGAAGGGCCTGCCCTGGCAGGAACCGGAGGACACCTTCACGCCCACCGGCCGTACGGACCTGCACCGCACCATCGACACGGAGGGCCGTACGGCCGACCGCCGCGCCGACTACGACGAGGTGTACGGCGACTGGGACGCCCTGCGCGAGGCGGCCGCCCCCGGCATGGCCCCGCAGCGCATCGACACCGACGTACGCCAGGCCCTGCGCACGGCCGCCGACGACCCGACGCGCCTGACCGACGCCGAGGCCCTCGCCCTCCTCCACGCGGACGGCCCGGCGCTGGACGCGCTGTGCCAAGTGGCCGACGACGTACGCAAGTCGGTCGTCGGCGACGACGTGACGTACATCGTCACCCGCAACATCAACTTCACCAACGTCTGCTACACCGGCTGCCGCTTCTGCGCCTTCGCCCAGCGCCGCACCGACGCCGACGCCTACACCCTCTCCCTCACCCAGGTGGCCGACCGCGCCCAGCAGGCGTGGGACGTCGGCGCGGTCGAGGTGTGCATGCAGGGCGGCATCCACCCCGACCTGCCCGGCACGGCCTACTTCGACATCGCGAAGGCGGTCAAGGAGCGCGTCCCCGGCATGCACGTGCACGCCTTCTCCCCGATGGAGGTCGTGAACGGCGCCAGCCGCACCGGCATGTCCGTCCGCGAGTGGCTGACGGCGGCGAAGGAGGCGGGCCTGGACACCATCCCCGGCACGGCGGCGGAGATCCTCGACGACGAGGTCCGCTGGATCCTCACCAAGGGCAAGCTGCCGACGGCCACCTGGATCGAGGTCGTCAGGACCGCCCACGAACTGGGCATCCGCTCCTCCTCGACCATGATGTACGGCCATGTCGACCAGCCCCGCCACTGGCTGGGCCACCTGCGCACCCTGGCCGGCATCCAGCGGGAGACCGGCGGCTTCACCGAGTTCGTCACCCTCCCCTTCATCCACACCAACGCCCCGGTCTACCTCGCCGGCATCTCCCGCCCCGGCCCGACCACCCGCGACAACCGCGCGGTGACCGCCATGGCCCGCCTCCTCCTCCACCCCTGGATTCCCAACATCCAGACGAGCTGGGTCAAACTCGGCACCGAGGGCGCCGCGGAAATGCTCCGCTCGGGCGCGAACGACCTCGGCGGCACGCTGATGGAGGAGACCATCTCCCGGATGGCGGGCTCGTCGTACGGCTCGTACAAGTCCATCCGCGACCTGATCGCCGTCGCGGAGGCGGCCGGCCGCCCGGCGAAACCGCGGACGACGCTCTACGGCGAGGTCTCCGAGGAGCGGCAGGGCGCGGCGCGGGCCTCCGACGGCCACCTGCCCGACCTGCTGCCGGTGCTCGACTGATCTCGCGGTACGCGGCGAAGGGGCGACTGAGTACGATGATCCGACCCCCGGTCCGAGTGGGGGACCCATAACGGAGGAGATGCGTACCCGTGGCTGCCCGACTGCCCTCCTGGGCCTGGGTCACCGGTCTGACCGTGGGGGCGACCGTGGCCGTCGTCGCCCTCGCCGTGCAGGCGGACCACGGGCCGCATCCCACGGCCGCGAGCGTGAAACCGAGCGCATCCGCGTCGGCGGGCACCCACGCCTCCGCCAAGCCGAAGCCGCCGGCGGGCCCGCCCGCGCTGCCGGCGGACTCGGGCGACGGCCGCCGGATCGTCTACTCGCTCGGGGCGAAGCGGCTGTGGCTGGTCGACGCGACCGGCAAGCAGATCCGGACGTTCGAGGTGTGGCCGGGCACGGTGAGTCCGGCGCCCGGCCGCTACTCGATCACGCTGCGCACCCAGTCCCTCAAGGGCTCGGACGGCGTGCAGATCGAACACATCATGTACTTCACGAAGGTGGAAGGCGTGAACATAGCCTTCTCCAACGCCCTGGACGGCGCCTCGCCGCCCCCGGCGCAGGGCAAGAAGCTGGGCGGCATCCGCATGCACAAGCAGGACGGCGCCGCCCTGTGGGCCTTCGGGGATCAGGGCACGAACGTGACGGTGGTCAAGTAGTAGGCGCGGCCGAACTCCTGCTTCCCGGCAGGTGGTTGACGATCAACGCCACCGAGCTGAGCAGGAAGACGCGGGTGGCGGAATCCTCCCCGTTCCACGCCTTCGCCTGCCACATCGCGAACCACTCACCGCCGATCGCGATGAACCCGGCGCCGAAGAGCAGCAGCAGCATCAGCAGCCCATAGGTCGAAACACGCCGCGCGAACGCGTCGTCCCGCCGTGCCGCCCACAGATACGTCCCCCAGACCAGGACCAGCGCGGCCACCGTCTCCCACACGATGATCAGGACGTACGCGGTGTCCTGCAACGCGGTGCTGGTGATCGCCCGCCACATCAGATCGTGGTCCTTGAAGGTGCTGTCCATCGCCAGCACATGCCGCACGAACTGCTGGTTCGTCCCGAAGTCCGTGATGTTGCCGAACGCGACGAGGGCGATGTACAGCGCGAGTATCCCGGTGAGCACACCGGCGGCCAGCCTGTGACTGGAGTGACGCGCGGGATCGGTGGTGGTCATGGCTGGATTCTCCCCGGCCGAAGCCAGGTTGGCGCGTGCCCATTGCGCCAGAATGCAGCCCGGCCTCGGGGAGGGACGGGCGTTATGCGCAGTGAGCGGCGAACTCCACGAACTCCGCCCACGTGGCGTCGCCGACGGTGAGACGGGCGCGGTCCTTGTCCTTGGAGTCACGGACGTGGACGACGGCGGGGGTGAGGGCGACTTCGACGCAGTCGGGCTCGGTGTTGCCGCTGTAGCTGCTCTTGAACCAGGTCAGGGCAGAACCGGTCATGTCACCTCTCCAAGGACTTTCTCGATGAACGCCAGGGATTCCCGGGGGGATAGGGCCTGTGCCCGGATCATTCCATAACGCATCTCCAGCGTCAGGACTTCTCCGGGGTCGCTGAGCACCCGGCCGTGCAACTCGGAGGCCGTGTACCCGAGTGTCTTGCCGTCCCGCTGCTTCAGCACACGGAACGAGCCGTTCACCCCGGCGTGGTCCTCCCGGGCCGTCGGCATCACCTGGATCTCCACCTGCCTCAACCTGCCGACCTCCAGCAGGTGTTCGAGCTGCTCCCGCAGCACCGAGGCGCCGCCGACCGGGCGCCGCAGAGATGCCTCTTCCTGCACGAAGGTGAGCTGCACCCGAGGAGTGCGTTCGAAGACCGCCTTGCGCGCCATGCGGGCGGCGACGTGCTGCTCGATCTCCTCCTCCGAGAGCGCGGGCTTTCGCATCTCGTACAGCGCCTGCGCGTAACCGTAGGTCTGGAGCAGGCCATGGACGTGAAGGACGGTGTAGGCGCCCATCTCCAGGGACTCATCCTCCAGCTTCTTCAAGTCCCGGACACTCTTCGGGTAGCGAGCCTTCTCCACGTCCTCCTGCATCGCGGAGACCTTCCCGCCCGCGCCCACCACCTCGTCGGTCGCGTTCAGGAAGTCCGGCTTGGGAGCTCTCCGCCCCCGTTCCACGGCCGAGACCATCTCCTCGCTGTACCCACGGCTGTCAGCCCCGCGGTGACGGTCCCCAGGATGACGAACGACAGCCACGGGTGAACCTGTAACCAACGCAGCCAGGTCGGCCAACGCGACTGTGCCGACACGAGGTTCGTCACGAGACCGGCCAGCGTCGTCGTGACCACACCGATGACGGCGACCGCGGCGAGCGCTGCACCTCGCCTGATCCTCATGAGCCCCCCGAATCCCGGCGCACGTCGGAAGTCAAGAGGACCAGTCACCGCAGACCTGGGTCAAGGTCGGTTCCACGCCAGGGGTGACCGGGTCCCGCGTCTCCACGACCCGGTGATCGAGAGGCCGGGCGCCGGCATTGGTGAGCCGACCAGGGAGCGCTGGTCGTGCCGGGTCGCGGTGGTCCACGTCCTGGTGGCGCGCGACGCCAAAGACCAAAGAACCGGGGAAAGAACCAAACCCACCCCCGCCGCCCCCGTCGCTCACTCTGCGGAGTGAATATGCCCGGCGAAACTGGCGTGGCGGGGCATTTGTGGTGCAGCGTCAGCGATGACAACCCGCAGACATGTGTCGGCCCTCGCCGGGACTGCCATCCCAGTGCGAGGGCCTGATCACCGAGGAAGAAAGCCCCTTCCCTGTGACTGACAAGCAGCGTAACGCGCCCTCGCGTCCCAAGTCCGGGCATTCCTCCGGCGTCACCCATGTGAACGAGCCGCATTACGACAATTTCACCGTGGTCGGCAATCACTTGGCCCAGCACCCGGAGCTGTCGCTGACGGCGATCGGCCTGGCCACGCACATCCAGTCGCTGCCCGAGGGCACCCCGATCGGCATCAAGGCGCTGGCCGCGAAGTTCCGCGAGGGCGAGATCCGGATCGCGGCGGCCTTGCGGGAGTTGGAAGAACACGGGTATCTCGCGCGTCCCAGGGAGCGTCTTCAATCGGGGCAAGTGAGGACCCGGGCGATCTCGTACAACAAGCCCCGCAGCGCGGTGCGGGCGGCGGCTCCGCCACTCGCCGAACCCGAGGACAGGCCGGCGGCCACGCCCGCGCCCGTGCCGCCTCCGGCACCGCCCCGGCGTACCCCGGCGGCCGACCTCCTGGCCGGCCTGCGGGCCAGCGACCCACGGCTCCTGCTGACGGAACGGGACGTGCACCGTCTCGTCCCGGCCGTCACCGAGTGGCTGGAGCGAGGCGTGCCGCCGACGGTGGTCACCCAGGCGTTGACGTCCGGCCTCCCGCAGGACCCGATCAAGCACCCGGCGGCCCTCCTCTCCCACCGCCTCGCCACCCAGCTCCCACCAGCCCTCCCGGTCCCACCCCCGCAGGCCCCCACCCCCCGCCAGGTCCCCCTCCAGAACTGCGACGGCTGCGACCGAGCCTTCCGCTCGCCACAACAGGGCCGCTGCCGCGACTGCCGCTCGTCCGCCGAGGCGGCATGAGGATGGGAGCGGGCCCGGCGACGAGCGCCGCGTCACCGTCGCACCGCCGGTTCCACCGGTACCGTACGAGGACCGCCCCATCCGCACCGGAGGTCACCGTGAGCGCCCAGACCGACGGCCCGTACGGACCGCTGATCCCCATGCCCGAGCTGACCCCGGACGCGCTGCGGGCGGCGGTGACGCGTATCGCCCCGAGCCGGGTTCCCGCGCTCACCCAGCACCTCTTCGAAGCCACGACCAATGCCCAACAGACGCAGAGCCTTGCTCCGCTGCGCGCCTTCGTGCACTCGTGGGCCGTGTTCGTCGCCATCGAGCGGCACCCTCATCGGGCGGCCCGCCTGCGAGAGCTTGAAGCCATCGTGGACGCCGGGGAGCAGGATCCGACGCTCGCCATCACCGAGATCCAGGCGATCCGCGAAGCAGCCGAGGCGGAGGCCGGACTGTGACGGACTGGGCTTGGGACTACAACCCGAGCGCGGAATACATCACGGGCGGACTGCCACCCGGCGTGGTTGCGGAAGTCGAGCGCCTCGCGGTCGAACTGGCGGCGCTCGGCCGCGATGCCGTCAAGGTGGGGCGGCCTATCGACCGAGAGGGCGGTCTGCGTGAATTCGATGTCCTCGGCGGACGCGGCTTCATCAGCTTTCTCGCCGTACCGCGTCATGAGTGTGTCTACATTTGCAACATCACCTGGTACGGCTAAGTCGGCTCGGAACCGAGGGCTCCGCCCACCGGTGCGGGGTGCTGGGAACGCACCTGGGCGTCGGCTTCGGGCATGAACGACAGGATCGTGTCCACCTCGGTCCGGGTCGATGGGATGCACCGCAGGAGAATGAGGGTGCTGCCTTCGCGTACGACCAGCGCGTCGTCGTACCGGACGTCCTTGGGGCGGTCGTTGAAGAACGTGCTGGCCCGTATCCGGATGCTGTCATCACCGAGGTGGGGCCCGGGGACGGCGGTGAACCGATTCGTGGCGTCGGGTATTTCGAGTGCAGGTGTGCCAGGCGTGACGACCTTCGCGCACTCGACCGCCAACCGGCGTATGCGGTGCATGGCTTGGGCGGCACCGTTTCCGGAGAACGAGTACAAGGTCTCGCCGCCCGCCAGGATGCCGCCGCCGGAGCTGTGTCCCCCGCTGAACGAGGTCGTCGCGGACGCCACCGCGGCCTTGGCGCCCGCGTCCGCCATGTCTCCGCCGTCCATGACGCCACAGTCGGGCATGCCTTCCGCGGGACTGCCCGCTTCCGGATCGACCGGATCGGCCTCGGAAGTCCAGCCTCTCGGCAGGACGGCGGGCAGCAGATGCGTGCGCAGTTCTGCCGCGGACATCGGCCGGAGCGGCTCGGCCTTGTGTGCGTGGACGGGTCGGGTGTTGCTCGCGCAGGCCACGGCCGAGGCCATGACCAGGACAGCGGTCACGAACCGGGCCACGGTGGCGGTTGATACCACGTTTTCCCCCAGCAAGATCAAGGTGCCGCAGTCTAGCCAGCGCGGATCCGCTCGGATTCGGGCCGGCTCGGGTTCCGGACGGTGCCGAAGCGGTCATCGACGGACGTGAATGACCCGTGAGGGTCTCCCTGACGCACCGAGCAGGATGCTCGCGGTCGATAGAGTGCGGACCGTCGTACGGGCGGACGGTGCCTGAGGAGGGTCTGGGTGGCTACGACGACCGGTGCCGTCTGGGGCCGTGCCGAGCAGCAGGACTTTCGCAGCAGGGTGCGCGGCGCTCTGCTGGGGGCCGCCGTGGGCGATGCGCTCGGCGGGCCCGCGGACGCGCTCACGCTGGCGGAGATCCGCGCGGCGCACGGGCCCGAGGGGCTGCTCGACCTCGCCGCCGGGCACGGACGGCGCGGCGCCATCACCCACCACACCCAGCTGACCCTGTTCAGCGTGGACGGGCTGATCCGCGCCCAGGTGCGGCGCGACACCGGCGCGTGGCACCCGCCGACCGATCTGCACCGGGCGTACCTGCGCTGGGCCGCCACCCAGCGGGACTGGGGGCCGGACGAGCGCCGCGAGGAGGACGGCTGGCTGGCGCGCGAGGAGTGGCTGTACGCCCGCCGCGCGCCGACCCGGCCGCTGCTCATCGGCTTCGGCGACGAGAACATGGGCACGCTGGAGAAGCCCAAGAACCCGGCCGAGCAGGGGCCGGAGGCCGTCGCGCGCTCGGCGCCCTTCGGACTGCTGGTCGGCTGGGAGCCGCAACTCGTCGTGCAGCTCGCGGTGGAGTGCGCGGCGCAGACCCACGGGCACCCCGTCGGGTATCTGTCGGCGGGCGCGTTCGCCGTGATCGTGCACGGCCTCGCGCGCGGCGAGAGTCTGGACGGCGCCGTGCAGCAGGCCCTCGCCCTGCTCGCCGTCCGCCCCGGCCACCAGCCGGTCTCCGGCGCCCTCCAGCACGCGCTCGGCGCGGTACGGCAGGGCATGCCGAGCCCCGCGCGGGTGGAGGAACTGACCGGCGACGGCATGGCCGACGGCCTGCTCGCGGCCGCCGTCTACTGCGCCCTGGTCGGCGAGGACGTACGGCACGGCCTGTGCCTCGCCGTCAACCAGAGCGGCCCCTCCGCCGCCGCCGGAACCCTCACCGGCGCCCTCCTCGGCGCCCTCCACGGCGAGACCGCCCTCCCCCCGGCCTGGCTCGCCGAGCTGGAGGGCCGCCCCACCATCCTCGAACTCGCCGACGACTTCGCCATGGAGATGACCCAGGGCCCCGCACTGCACGGCCCGGCGGGGTCGGCCCCGGGGTGGCTGGCGCGGTATCCGCGATAGGACCGGGGTCGGGATTCACTTCAGGGCGTCGGGGCACGGCGTGCCCCGTGGCAGCTGGTACGGGGCCGCCAGCCGGTACGTGCCGGCGTGCGGAGCGATCAGCATCGTCCACTTGTCGCCGTTCGCGTCCTCCGGGGTCTGCATGAGGCAGCCGTTGAGGTTGAGGTACTTCTTCTCCGTGCCCGGAGGCGAGGGGATCACCTGCGGGGCCTTCAGGCTCTTGCCGTGCGGGTCGACCACGCTGAGCCAGGGGGAGTAGGGGATGCGGATGAGGATGCGGCCGGCCTTGCGGACGTCCAGCGTCATCTCGCCCTGTTCGGCGCGGTCCACCACCGCGTTCGGCTCGGCCAGCGGGGTCGGGTCGGTCACCCGGAACAGCTGCCAGTTGGCGTCGCCCCAGATCTGCGTCAGGTACGGCATCCCGCGCCGCAGCAGCTGACGCTCGCGCTCGCCGCCGTCGCCGTCCGGGTTGTCCCTGGGCAGCACCACGAAGTGCACGGCCCACCGCTGGAGCCACTCGTGGTAGTTCGCCGAGTTGAGCGTGTCGTCGTAGAAGAGCGGGTTGCGCTCCATGTCGGCCTGGCGGTTCCAGCCGCGCGCCAGGTTGACGTACGGCGCGAGCGCGGAGGCCTCGCGGTGCGAACGCGCCGGTACCACCTCGACGCGCCCCCGCTCCGCGCCGACCTTCTGCAACTGGTTGACCAGCGGCGCCAGCTCGTGCGCCCAGGACGCGGTCGGGGTCGTGTGGACGATGTCGTCCACCGACTTGTAGCCGATCCAGCCGACGAACCCCAGGAACGCCACCACCGTCGCGTACCACTTCCGCGACCTCGGCACCGTGAACGGCAGCGCCGCGATCAGCGTCGCACCCGCGAACAGCATCGGCAGGCGCGAGATGTTCGAACCGATCTGCGAGCTGACCACCCACACGGCCACGACCATGACGCTGTAGACGCCCGCCGTCAGCCGGACCGTGATCCACTCCTTCGGGACCAGGAACAGGCACAGCAGGCCGTACAGCAGCGGCAGGCTCACCGAGCCGATCGTCATCGGCTGGGTGCCGGAGAAGGGGAAGAGGAAGTACGACGCGGCCACCACCGCCGCCGGCGCCAGCCCCAGCGCCCACGCGCCCGGCCGTCGCTTCTGCAGGAACAGCGCGACCGCGACCAGGCCCACGAACAGCCCGGAGACCGGCGAGGCCATGGTGGACAGGCCCGCGAGCGGCGCCGCCACCGCCGCCTTCGCCCAGCGTTTGTGCCGCCACCGGTACGGCCAGCAGAACACCGCCGCCACCGCGCCGAGCGCGATCATCGTGCCGAGCCCGAAGGTCACCCGGCCCGACATCGCGTTGCACAGCAGCGCGAAGACCCCGGCGAGCGAGGCCCACAGGGGGTTCTGCACCGCCCGGCTGCGGATCAGGACCAGCGTCAGCAGGCCCGCGGAGACGGTGCCGGCGACCATCATCGTCGTACGCACACCGAGGACCGCCATCAGATACGGCGACACCACGCTGTACGACACCGGGTGCATGCCCCCGTACCAGGCGAGGTTGTACGCCGAGTCGGGGTGCCGGCCGACGAACTCCGCCCACGCGTCCTGGGCCGCGAGATCGCCGCCGCTGTTCGCGAACGTGAAGAACCAGATGACGTGCAGCACGCCCGCGAGCGCGGTGACCCACAGGACGGGGTGGCGCAGCATGCGGGCGCGGAGGGGGTCGAGGGGGGTGAGGAGGCGCGTGAGTCTGCCGGGCGCGTGAGGGGTGGTACTCGCTGCGGGCGCGGGGGTACGGCCCTCCGCGGGGGTACGGCCCTCCGCGGGGGTACGGCCCTCCGCGGGGGTACGGCCCTCCGCGGTGGTACGGCCCTCCGCGGTGGTATGGCCATCCGCGGGGGTACGGCCCTCCGCCCCGGTACGGTCCTCCGCGCGGGTACGACCCTCCGCGCCGGTGTCCGCGTCAGGCGTGGACAGGCGTATTCGTGGGCCGTTTCCCGGACCCGGTCCGGCGTCGTCGGCGCGTGTCGGCTCCGCAGTGGCCACCTGAAGGCACTCCCCGTGTCCCGTCTTCTGTTCTCGGCCGTTTTCTCCGGTGTACCCGGCCGCTTCTCGTCCAGTTCGCGGCCGTGTCCCGGGAACCGGCGACCTGCCCCGATTCGTGACGCTAGCACGCACCCCGCCGCGGGGCTCCCGGGTGGGGGGCGCCGTGACGGGGTGCGCGGGCGGGCGGGGTGGTGCGGGGCGGAGCGGGGGTGGCGGTGGGCGCGGGCGGTGGCGTGGGCTCAGCCGAGGCGGGTGAGCTTCGCGCCGAAGCCCGGCTCGGCCAGGTCCCGCTGGAGCGCCACCGGGACCTTCACGCCGGCCGTCGTGCCGTCGCCCACCGTGAGCGTGCCGACCTCGGTGCCGGCCTTCGCGGTGTGCGGGACGGTGCCGGAGGTGAAGGACAGCTCGACCTTCAGGCCCGACCAGCCGACCGCGGTGACGTCCCGCGTCACCACGATCGGGGTGTGGCCGCCGAGCTGGTCGTCCACGTAGCCGACCACGTCGCCCTTCTTCAGGATCTTCGCCGAGGTCAGCGCCTGCTCGGCGCCCAGCAGCGCGGTCTTGCTGACGTTGTTGGCCGTGTCGAGGATCGACGGGCCCTTGTGCTGGCCGAGGATCGCGCCGACGACGGTGACGGTCTGGCCGCCGACCTTCTTGCGGGCGGCGAAGAGCAGGTTGCCGCCGGCCGCGGTGGTGGTGCCGGTCTTGATGCCGATCGCGCCGATCCAGTAGGGCAGCGAGTTGTAGTTCGGCCAGTTGTGGCCGGTCGGGTCGGTCCAGCTGGCGGCGCTGGTGATGGCGACCAGGGCGGGCACCTTGACGACCGCGCGGCCGAGCTTCACCTGGTCCTGGGCGGTGGAGACGGTGGTCTCCTTCAGACCCGAGGGGTCGGTGTACGTCGTACCGGTCATCCCCAGCTGCTTGGCGGTGGCGTTCATCTTCTTCACGAACGCCGCCTCCGAGCCCGCGTCCCAGCGGGCCAGCAGCCGGGCGATGTTGTTGGCGGAGGGGATCATGACGGCCGACAGGGCCTGCTTCTCGGTGAGGGAGTCACCGGCGTGCACGGTGTCGAGGGTGGACTCCCCGCTCTTGCTGTAGCCGCCCTCCTTCTCCGCCGTGGCGTCCACCTTGATCTTCGGACCCTCCTGGCCCGGCTTGAGCGGGTGGTCGCGCAGGATGATGTACGCGGTCATCGTCTTGGCGACCGAGCCGATGGCGACGGGGGTCTGCTTGCCGAAGTTCCCCATCGTGCCGATGCCGTCGCCGTCCATCCAGCCCTGGCCCTCGTCCGGCCACGGCAGGTTCACCCGGCCCCCGCCGAAGGTGTAGGTGTCCTTCGCGGTGAGCGCGAGGGCGGGGGACGGAAGAGGGCGCAGAGTCTGTACGACCGCGAAGACGATCACCAGGAGGATGACCAGCGGGGTCCAGATCTTGACCCGCCGCAGGAAGGTGCGGACCGGGGTCTCCGGGGGCGGCGGAGTGTTCGTCAGCTCCGCCAGGAGGTCGAGCGGGGGCTTGGGCGGCAGGGGCTGCTGGGTGGTGCGCTCGGGGCCGAGCCGGGGGACGGCGGCGGTCTCGTCGGCCGGCGCCGCCTTCGGCTTCGGCTTCTGCCGCATGTCGTCCTTGAGCGCGACGAACTTGCTGGTGCGCTCGGGGTCCGACGCCTCGCGCTTCCCCGCCGCGGGGCCGACCTTGAGCATGGTGGTCGGCTGGTCGACGTCGGGGGCCTTGGGACGTACGGCCTTGAAGACGGTGGTCGGCTGGTCGACGCCGTCGGCGGCGGCCTTGGCCTCGCCGTCGCCGTCGGCGTTCGCGGCCTTGTCCGTGGCGGCCTCGGCCTCGTCCTCGGCCGTCTTCCCGCCCGCACCGCCGGTACGGCCCTCGTCGCCGCCCGCGGGCGGCCC
Organism: Streptomyces sp. NPDC001056; assembly: GCF_053598955.1. Lineage (NCBI taxonomy): Bacteria > Bacillati > Actinomycetota > Actinomycetes > Kitasatosporales > Streptomycetaceae > Streptomyces > Streptomyces sp. NPDC001056. The sequence goes on from NZ_JBSFLI010000003.1 coordinate 275,512, forward strand.
CTGCGGGTCCTTCCCGCCGTCGGCGTCCGGGGCGTCGTCGTTCGCCTCGTCGTTCGCGGCGCCTTCGGCTTCCGCTTCGCCGTCGGCGGCCTCGGCGTCGATGCCGCCCTTCGCGCCGGCGTCGCCCGCCGGGGTCTCCGCCTCGGCCGCCTCGGTCGTCGCGGCCGTCGCGGTCTCCTCCGCCGTGCCGTCCGTCGGCGCCGGGCGCTTCCGCGGCCCGGAACCGGCTTCCGCCTCCGGGGCGTTGGCGTCGTCACCGGCGGGCGCCTTCGCGTCCGCCGCGGACTCGGCCGCGGAGCCGGAGGCCACGGCGGCGTCATCGGCAGCAGCCGCAGCAGCCGCAGCAGCCGCCTCCGGCTCCGCTTCCTCGTCCGCGACCGCCGCCGAGCCGGTCTTCCCGCCCGCGTCCGTGCCGCTCGTCGCTTCGGCCTCCACCGCGCCCTCCGCGTCCGCGTCGTCCTTCGCGGCCCCGCCGTCCTTCGCGTCCGCGTCGTCCTCCGCGGCCCCGCCGTCCGTCCCCGCGGACGCCGGCCCGGCCTCGGAACCCTCGGCGTGCTTCTCGGAACCCTTGGCGGGCGTCTCGGAACCCTCGGCGGGCGTCTCGGCGGCGTCCGTCGGCTCGTCGGCGTCCCGCACCCACGCCGAGACCGCGTGGCGAAGAGCCGTGTCCTCCTCGACCGCAGGCGTCCGGAGGACCTTCGTCGCGGTGTCCCCGCCCCCGTTCGAGGAATCCTTTTGCCCGGCGCTCGCGGAGCCGCCCGAATCCCGGGCCACCGCGAGGCGGGGATCGCGGGCCTCGGGAACCGAATCCGCGCTCCCCGACGTCGCTTCTGCCGACGACTCACGCTGCTTCGACCTGTCGGGGGACTCGCCCGCCACCGATGCCTCCTCATGCGCCGCGCGCCAACGCGCGCGCCCTGTCCGAACCATGTACCAGTGTCCTGTGTGAGGGCTTGGCCCCTGCGGTAGACGAGAACGACATACCTACCGGTTCCCTCACGAACCGGTCACGTGCCCTCGACAGACCAATGTGAGAGGGGTCACCCTGTCATTCATCCACGCGGGGAGGCATGGATGGGCAGGAGCCGCAGAACACTTCCGGAGGAGCTTCTGCTGCTGGCATTGGACCCGGCCACGGGTACCACTGCGCAGCCGCAGTCGCTCGACCTCGGTCTGGCCGGTGCACAGCTAGTGGAGCTGGCGCTGGCCGGACGGATAGCCCCAGACGGGGATCGTATCGCCGTGGTGGTGCCACGGCCGACAGGAGATCCAACTCTGGACTGCGCGTTGGAGTTGCTGCGAAGGCGCGGCGCTCCGGTACGCGCCGTCCACTGGATCGGCGGGCCCCGGCTGGGGCTGCGCCAGACGTACCTCTCGCATCTGGAGCGGTGCGGCATGGTCGCCGCGGTGCCGGGCCAGATGTGCGGGGTGCTGCCGACGACGCGTTACCAGGCGACGGACACGGCCATCAGCCGGGAGATCCGGGGCCGGCTGGACTCCGCGATCCGCACCGGCGTACCGCCGGACCCGCGGACCGCGGCGCTCGCCGCCCTGGCGCACGCCGTCGGGCTCGGCAAGCACCTGTATCCGGGCAACGAGGGCCGATCGTCCCGTTCCCGGCTGCGGGATCTGATCCGGCACGATCCGATGGGCGGGCTCGTCGCGCACGCTGTGATGGACGTGCAGAACGGCGCGGCCGTACAGCCGCGCCGCGGTCCGGCCGCCACCGGCCGGCCGACCGGCCCAGGAACCCGGCCCGCGGCCGAACCCGCGCGCGGGGTACCGATGCAGCCGCGCCACGGGTCCATGGCCCGCGCCGTGGCCCACTGATCCGCCACCGCGCCGCACCGCACGTCCCCACAGGCCCGGTTCGGGAGCCGCAGGCCCGAGCGGGGTGGTGGGACCTCCGGGTCCCGCCACCCCGCTCGGCCGTGTCCCGACGCCCAGCGGACCAAGGGGCCTCGGCGAACCGGCGCGCGGACAGACGCGTACGCGTGCCGCATATCCAGCGTTTCCCAGCGCTGCCGAGCGCCTTGGTGGCAATCTGCTCAGCAGCAGATACGGAAAGTGTCAGTACAGGCAGCAGCCGGAGGTGCGCGTCCCGTGGCGTCCAATGTCAATCCCACCGTAAGGCGGCGCCGGCTGGGCCAGGAGCTTCGAAAACTCCGCGAGCAGAAGAACATGACGGCCGAAGAGGTCGCCGAGCGCCTGCTCGTGTCCCAGTCGAAGATCAGCCGTCTGGAGAACGGCCGCCGCAGCATCAGCCAGCGCGATGTGCGCGATCTGTGCGGTGTCTACGAGGTCGAGGACCAGCGGGTCGTGGACTCCCTGATGGAGATGGCCCGGGACTCCAGGCAGCAGGGGTGGTGGCACACCTTCGGGGACATCCCGTACAGCGTGTACATCGGCCTGGAGACCGACGCCGAATCGCTGCGGGTCTACGAACCCCAGATCGTCACCGGCCTGTTGCAGACCCCGGCGTACGCCGAGGCGCTGGTGCACGGCGCGTTGCCCGAGACGTCGGCCGCGGAGATCGAGAAGCGGGTGGGCGTGCGCATGCGCCGCCAGGAGCGGATCACCGACGAGAAGAACCCGCTGCGCCTGTGGGTCGTCCTGGACGAGGCCGCGCTGCACCGGGTCGTCGGCAGCAGGCTCGTGATGCGCGAACAGCTGGAGCACCTCCTCGCCCTGTCCGAGCTGCCCCATGTCACCGTGCAGATCCTGCCGTTCGAGGTGGGCGCGCACCCGGGGCTCAACGGCCAGTACGCGATCCTGGAGTTCGCCGACGCGGCCGACTCCAGCGTGGTCTACCTGGAGGGCGTCACCAGCGACCTGTACCTGGAGAAGGCCCAGGACGTGCAGAAGTACGCCGTGATGTACGAGCATCTGCGGGCGCAGTCCCTCAACGTGGATGCCTCGCGGCAACTCATCGACAGGGTGGCGAAACAGTACGCGGAGTGAGGCCGGACACGGAGGGCGCGTGATCCTACACGGTGGGTGTGCTCCCGTGGAAGGCACGCCTGGAATATGCCATCCGGTCGAGTGAACGCCCCCTCCGATGGCGGCAGTTGCCCGGTAGCGTCGATCACGCCAATCGGACATCGGGTTGGCGCGAACCGCACTACCGCAACTCGCACACAGGAGTGGACATGGCACTGATTCAGGGCGCTTCGGAGACGTGGCTGAAGTCCTCCTACTCCGCGGGCAACGGCGCCTGCGTGGAGGTCAAGTCGCCCGCCGCCGCCGAGCTGGCGGTCCGTGACTCCAAGGTCGCCGAGGGCCCGGTCCTGGCCTTCCCCGCCGCCGCGTGGAACGCCTTCGTGGCCTCGGTCAAGGCGTAAGGGGCTCGTCCCTGACCCTCGTCCCGACGAACACAACTGCACACGCACCACCCAAGAGCCCTCTCGACAGTCGCCGTCCTTGCCGAGAGGGCTCGGTCGTGCCCCGGTTCAGCGCACCGGGAACGCCACGTCGCACACCGGGTCCCCGGCCCCCGCCGCCGCCCAGTCCGCGAAGTAGACCTCCCGGCAGGACGCGGCCGTCTCCAGCCCCTCCCGGGCCACCCACTCCTCCACCGCCTCGAACGCGGCGAGGATCTGCGGATGCGCCACCTGCGCCTTGGTGATCCGGGTGTACGCGAGCCGGGCCGCGGGCTCCACCCGCACCCGGATCTCCCGGGTCCGCCCGTGCCGCTCCACCCAGGCCCGTGCCGCCGCCTCGTCCGCCACCGGCACACAGGCCTCCGCGGGCCCGTCGCTCTCCATCGACACCTCGGCGTGATAGACGACGAACGGCGCCCCGGCGACGCCCCCGCACTCCCGCGCGGCCGCCTCAAGCCGGCCCAGCGAGGCGCCGATCCAGGTCGGCAGCTCGTCCGCCAGCGTGTGCCGCGACTCGGTGATCACCACCTGCGCCGGCACGTCCACCGTCTCGACCGCGAACTTCCCGTACATCTCGTCGCTCCTCCCGGACAGCCGTCCACGGAGGTACTCGGCGAGAGTCCGCTGCCCGGCCACCCGGGCCTCCACGTCCGCCCAGTAGGCGGCGAGCAGCCCGGCCGCCTCGGCACCCCCGGCCCCGACCACCTCGGCGATCCGGGACAGCGGCATGTCCAGCTGCCGCAACAGGGCCACCAGCCGGGCGCGTTCGACCTGGCCGGCCCGGTAGTAGCGGTAGCCGCTCGACGCGTCGACGTACGCGGGCGCGAGCAGGCCGAGGCGGTCGTACAGCCGCAGGGCCTTGGCGGACAGCCGGGCCCGCGCGGCGAACGCCCCGATGGTGAGCAGGTCCTCGTGCACCGATGTCGTCCTCCGTCGCCGGACGGTTCCCTCCCGCCCGGCGACAGGGACGCTCCGCCCTGCCCCAGGGGCAGGGTCAAGCCGGGTCAGCCGAGCTGGGCCTCGATCGCGGCCACGACCTCCGCGGACTCCGGCTCGGTCTGCGGCGAGAACCGGGCGACGACGGTGCCGTCCCGGCCGATCAGGAACTTCTCGAAGTTCCAGCGGATGTCGCCGCTGTGGCCCTCCGCGTCCGCGAAGCCCACCAGCCGCTCGTACAGGGGGTGCCGGCCCTCGCCGTTCACCTCCACCTTCTCGGTCAGCGGGAAGGTCACGCCGTACGTCGCCGAGCAGAACTCGGCGATCTCCTCGGCGCTGCCCGGCTCCTGCCCGAGGAACTGGTTGCACGGCACGCCCAGCACGGTGAAGCCGCGCTCGGCGTACCGCTCCTGGAGCTTCTCCAGGCCCGTGTACTGGGGGGTCAGGCCGCACTTGGAGGCCACGTTCACGATGAGGACGGCCTTGCCGGCGTACTGCGGCAGGTTCGCGGCGCCGCCGGTGAGGGCGTCGATCTCGGTGTTCAGCACAGTGGTCATGGGCGCGATGGTATGCGGCGGGGTGTCGCCGTCGCCGCCTCCACCACCACATCCCCGGCCGGTGTCCGGCCGTACAACACCGACCGCCCCGCCCTCCGCCGCTCCACCAGACCCGCCTCCCTCAGCACCTTCAGATGCCGCCCCACCGACCCCAGCCCCTGCCCCGTCACCGCCGTCAGCTGACTCGTGGTCATGGGGGAGCCGAGGAGGACCAGCACCCCCGCGCGGGCCGGGCCGAGCAGGGCGCCGAGGGCGGCCGGTACCGGGTGGTCGGCCCTGTCGGCGAGGGCGCCCGCGCAGGGGTAGACCACGGCGTACCGCTCCCCGTCGTCCCAGGAGACCCAGCCGTGCCGCTGCGGGGTGACCGGCACGAAGAGCATCTCGGCGCCGGAGATCTCGCGGGGCGGGTACTCGTGGCGGTTGATCTGGAGCCGGTTCTGGCCGAGCCACCGGGTGCGGCCGGGCCGCAGCGAGTCCAGCACGCTCACCCAGCCGCCCCGGCCGGCCTGCGCGGTCCGGGCCACCACGTCCGCCTCCAGCACCCGCCGCTGCCGCGCCCAGTACGGCCGTACGGCATCCCGCCACACCCACTCCAGGAGCGCGGCCGCCCGCTCGGGCAGGTCGTCGCGGTCCAGTACGGCGGGCAGCGGGCCGGCGAGGGAGGTGCGCAGATGGGCGCGGGCGAGGTCCGGCGCGACCGAGCGCACCCGGACGACCTCCTCGGCGAAGTCCTCACCGTCCCGAGGCGTGGGGGTGAGGAAGTCGGCGATCCAGTCCCGCCCGAGGCCCGCCCGCACCAGCCGGTCCGTGACCGGGTCCGCGGCCAGCAGGGCGCGGTAGCCGGGCAGATGGACCCGCAGCCACTCCCGCTCGCCGGGATGCGCCGGCTCGCCCGCGTGCAGCAGCTTCAGCCGCGCGAACGTCTCCGCGAGCGGCGAGATCACGAACCGGCTGCGCGCGAGCGTGTCCGCGTTGAGTTCCCACCAGCCCACCGCTGCCCCTGTCCCCGGCCGTACGACCTTTCGCGCTGCCGCGAAACAGTAACGCCCCGGCGCGGGCCCTTCGAGACTGCCCGGTGTGACCAGCTATCGATCCCTGTTCCGTACCCCGGAGTTCACCCCCCTCTTCCTCGGCGCGGCCGCGCAGACGGCGGCCGGGACCGTCGGCGGGCTCGCCCTCGGCACGCTCGTCTACCGGGCCACCGGCTCCCCGCTGCTGTCGGCGGTGAGCATCTTCGGCCCCTCCCTCGCCCAGGTCCTCGGCGCCACCGTCCTGTTGTCGGGCGCCGACCGGCTGCCGCCGCGTACGGCCCTGTCGGCGATCGCGCTGGCCTTCGCGGCCGGCACGGCGCTCCAGGCGGTGCCCGGTCTGCCGGTCGGCGCGGTCTTCGCGGTCCTCCTCGTACTGGGCCTGGTGGCCTCGCTCGGCGGCGGGGTCCGCTGGGGCCTGCTGAACGAGATCCTCAGCAAGGACGGCTACCTGCCGGGGCGTTCGCTGTTCAACATGATGAGCGGGCTGATGCAGATCGCCGGCTTCGCCACCGGCGGCGCCCTGCTGGCCGCGCTGTCGCCCCGCGTCTGCCTGCTGCTGTCGGCCGCCCTGTACCTGACGGCGGCACTCGCCCTGCGCCTCGGCCTGACCGCCCGCCCGCCCCGGACCGCGGGCCGCCCCTCCGCCGCGGCCACCTGGCGCACCAACGCCCTGCTGTGGTCCGAGCGTTCGCGCCGCCTCACCTACCTGGGCCTGTGGATTCCCAACGGCATGGTCGTCGGCTGCGAGTCCCTGTACGTGTCGTACGACGCCCACGCGGCCGGCACCCTCTTCGCCTGCGGGGCGCTCGGGATGTTCGCCGGGGATGTCACGGTGGGCCGGCTGCTGCCGCCCCGGGTGCGCCGGAACCTGGCGACGCCCCTGCTGCTCCTCCTGGCCGCGCCCTACCTGCTGTTCAGCGCGCATCCGCCACTGCCGGTGGCCGTGGTGTGCGTGACGCTCGCCTCCGTCGGCTTCGGCGCGAGCCTGGTCCAGCAGGAGCGGCTGATGGAGCTGACCCCCGGCGAACTCGCCGGTCAGGCCCTGGGGCTGCACTCGTCCGGGATGCTGACCATGCAGGGCGTGAGCGCGGCGGTGGCGGGCGCGGTGGCCCAGCTCACCACCCCGGAGACGGGGATGACGGCGATGGCGGCGGGCTCGGTGGCCGTGACCCTCGTACTGGCCGCCGCGGGCCGTCGGGCCCCCCGCCCGGTGAGCGCCGCTACACCGACGGCGGTGGAAGGGTCTGCTCAGCCCAGATGACCTTGCCGGTGGGCGTGTAGCGGGTCCCCCAGCGGTGGGTCATCTGGGCGATGATGTACAGCCCCCGGCCGCCCTCGTCGTCGCTCGCCGCGTGCCGCAGATTGGGTGTGGTGTGCCCGGTGTCGGAGACCTCGCAGGTCAGGGTGCGGTCACGGATCAGGCGGACCTGGATGGGGCCGCCGACGTAGCGGATGGCGTTGGTGACGAGTTCGCTGACGATGACCTCGGTGGTGAAGGCCAGCTCGTCCAGCCCCCAGTCGTCCAGCTGCTTGCTGACGCTGCTGCGCAGGGCGGCGACCGCGGCGGGGTCGGCGGCGGGTTCCCACTGGGCGAGGCGGGTGCGGTCGAGCAGCCGGGTGCGGGCCAGCAGCAGCGTCGCGTCCTCGTCCACGGCGCCGGGCAGCATCGCGTGCACCGTCTGCTCGCACAGCTCGGTCAGGGACCCCTGACGGCCGGAGAGGATGTCGGCGAGCCGGTCCAGCCCCGGGTCCCGCTGGTGGTCGGTGGCCTGGAGGAGCCCGGCGGTGAACAGAGCGAGGACGCTGCCCGGGGCGAGCCGCAGCTCGGTGCTCTGGTAGGGCAGGCCGCCGACGCCCAGCGGCGGCCCCGGCGGCACGTCGAGGCTCCGGGCGATGCCCGTGTCCCCGGCCACGAGCAGCGGCGGCGGTCCGCCCGCCCGGGCCATGCTGCACAGCCCGGAGACGGGGTCGTACACCGCGTACAGGCAGGTCACCATCGCCTCGTCGGCGGGGGGCGGGGTGTGGCCCGGGACATGGGCGGCACCCCGGGCGGCCGCGCGCTCCTGGGCGGTCTGCTCGGCGAGGTCGTCGAGGCGGGTGAGGACCTCGTCCGGGGCGAGATCCAGGCGGGCGAGGACGCGCAGGCCGGTGCGCAGGCGGCCCATGGTGGCCGCGGCGGGCAGCCCGTGCCCGAGCACGTCCCCGACGACCAGGCCCACCCGGGTGCCGGACAGCGGGATCACGTCGTACCAGTCGCCGCCCACCCCGGACCCGCTGTCGGCCGGCAGATAGCGGCTCGCCGTCTCGCACGCGGTCTGCGGCAGCAGGCGGCCCGGCAGCAGGCTGCGCTGGAGCCTGAGGGCGGTGCCGTGGCCGCGGGTGACGACCGGCAGCAGCAGGAGCCCGATCGCGAGCGCGCCGAGCCCCAGGACCGTCACCCCGCCCACCCGCCCGATCAGCGGGAGGGTGAGGGTGCTGGCGCCGTATCCCGGATCGGCGTAGACGACGGCGGCGTACACGAACAGCAGGGCCATGAGCAGTCCGCCGAGCCCCGGCATCAGGCCCTTGCAGATCAGGTCGCGGGGGCTGCGGGTGAGGACCTTGCGGTAGTACCAGAGGCAGGCGAAGCCGGTCACGCCGTACTGGAAGGCGATCGCGAGGCCCACGGAGTCGACCGAGTCGGCGAGCACGTTGCGGCTGAACGACGTCAGCAGGAGCAGCAGGGCGATGGACGCGGCGCCCATCCCGATCGTGGCCCAGGTCGGGGTGAGGAACCGGCGGTGCACCCGGGCGAACCGCGCGGGCACCGCCTTGTGGACCGCCATCGAGAAGACGGTCCTGGCCAGCGGCAGGATGGTGGTCTGCGCGGCGGCGAGCGCGGAGGTCAGCACCATCAGGATCAGCAGCCGGGACAGCAGGAGCCCCGCGCCGTCACTGCCGAAGACCGCCGCGCCGAGCCCGGAGAACACGTCGTCGGCGTGCTCCGCGTTGCCGAGCCCGATGCCCGTGGTGCCGACGCCCGCGAACGCCTGCGCCGAGGTCGCCACGAGCCCGTACAGGACCAGCAGCAGCACGGGGGAGAGGACCGCGGCCCGACCGGGGACGCGGGTGCTGTCGACGGTCTCCTCGTTGACGGACACGGCGGTGTCCCAGCCCCAGTAGATGAACACGCCCGCGAGGAGGCCCGAGGCCAGGGACCTGACGGAGGACACCTCGAAGGGGTTGAACCAGGACGCGGAGACATGGATCGCGGTCGGGGGCGGGTCGGTGTAGACGTGGATCAGCGCGGCGACGGCGAACAGCAGCAGGACGGCGACCTCCAGGCACAGCAGCCAGCGCTGTACGGCGGCGGAGACCGTGATACCGATGTAGCAGATCGTGGTGAGCACCCCGATCCAGACGACCCCGGCGACGGTGACCCACACCCTGCTCTCGCTGAGCCCGTTCAGTCCGAGGAGCCGGAACCCGTAGACGCCGGCGATGGTGGCGAGGTTCGCCATGACGATGATGTCGGCGACGATCAGCCCCCAGCCGCCCATCCACCCCGTGCGCGGCCCGAAGGCCCGGGTGGCCCAGGCGAAGGTCGTACCGCAGTCCGCGTTGCTCGCGTTCAGCTCCCGGAAGGCGTACGCGATCAGCAGCATCGGGACGAACGCCATCATGGTCACGATCGGCGCCTGCAGCCCGACCCCCACCACGATGATCCCCAGCGTGGCGGCCAGGCTGTACGCCGGCCCGGTCGACGCCAGCGCGATGGCGACCGAGGAGAACATCCCCAGCGCGTCCCTCCGAAGCCCCTTCCGGCCCGCCCCGGAACCCGGCGCGGGCCGCCCCCCGGACACCGCCCTGCTCCCGAAAAGCCTCACATTCGATTCCAACGCGGGGGTGGCCGGGGTGCAAATACAGGGGCGGCGGACGGGGTCGGCCCCGGGGCCCACCCCCGCACGTCAGGGCCGTCCACCCGCCACGTCCCGGTCGCGTGAGCGCCCCCCGTGGGGCAGCATGAACGTGACCGGGCGATCACCGACCAACCGGACATCGCCGTTGGGCGGAAGGGAACGGATGCCATGGGTAGCGGTGTGTCGAGGGGCGTACGACGGCTGCGGTTCCGGAGCGCGGGCGTGGTCGCCGCCGCGGTGCTGGCCACCGTGGGCACCCTGACCCTCGCGGCCTGCGGCGGCGGCGGCAACGGCGGCGGCGCGACCCCCACCCCCCGCCCCACGCCCCCCGCCACGGAGTCCTTCACGGGCACCCCACCCTCCCCCCTCGCCTCGGCCGCCTCCTCCGCCGTCGCCTCGGCCCGCGCGTCGGCCTCCGCCGCGGCCTCCTCCGCGTCGGCGCGGGCCAACGAGTTCGAGGCCTCGGTCGCGGCCCAGGCCGAACGGGCGAACCAGGAGGCCCACAAGCGGCTGGCGAACGTACCGGGCCGCGGCAACGCCGCCTCCGACGTCTCCCTCACCGGCATCCCCCGCGCCGAGGTGGGCGACCTCCAGGCCGCCCACGTCAACATCCACAACTCCTCGGACCGCACGGCCGACTTCGCCGTCCAGGTCGACTTCCGCGACCCCGACGGCAAGGTCGTGGAGACCCGGTACGTGGGCGCGGAGAACGTCCGCCCCGGCCAGACCGTCCACCCCTACGCCATCAGCCACCAGCCCCCACAGCCCGTCCTGAAGCCAGAGGTGGCCAAGGCGGAGCGGTACTGAGAGGTCTGACAAGATCCCGGCATGCAGTTCGGGAACCCTGTCGACGTGCGCCGCGTCTGCGTGGACCGCCTCGGCGAGAAGGCCGGCCGGCAGTTCGCGGCCATGGCGCGCCGGGGCTTCCGGCTCGTCCGCGTGACGGACGACCACCGGACCACCGGTGCCGGGCCCACCGGGCGATGCCGGCTCGGCGGGCCCGCCCTCCTCGAACCGGGAACCCCCTGGCCCGAACACGGCGGGGTCCCGCTGTCCCTGCACGCCGTGCTGGACACCGACGCCCTCGCCCCCTGGCCGGCCGGCGAACTGCCCGTGCGCCCCGGCCTGCTCAACTTCTTCCATCTCGACCCGGAGCTTGCGTACGACGACCTCCGCCGACTGGACCCGGCCGGTCCCGGGGCGTGCCGCGTCATCCCCGCGGACCCTGCGGCGGCGATCGAGGCCACGGCACCCGGACCGGCGAGGAGCTACCCGGCGACGCCCGTCCACGCCGCCGAGGTGACCATGCTCCCCGACTGCTGGGACGTCGAGGACGAGGACGTGGAGTTCGACCGGAACGTGCACTGGGGAGCGGCGTCGCTCATCCTCGACGCGTTCGGCGATCTCGACGGCAACACCGGCGGCAGCCACTGCGCCTTCGGCTGGCCGGACACCTCGTACACCCTCAGGGTCTCGCCCCGCGACGACGCCGGCCCCGCGGTCCATCTCCTCCAGCTCGCCGCGGACGCGGACCTCGGATGGGGCTGGGGGGACGCCGGCACGCTCTACTTCACGATCCCGGTCAAGGCCCTCGCAAACGGTGATTTCCACAAGGCAACGGCACAGACCCTCTGCTGCTGACCGCGCGGCGGGGGTTCCCGTAACGGCTTTGAATGAACTTCCCGCAAGTTCCAGAAAGAATTTGCACGACACCTTGACGCACCGTCGGCCCGGCGCGATCGTCGTCGCCCGGGGCAACCGTGCCCCCGGTCATGACCTGCCCTGGAGGCAGCCGTCCCATGAGCCGCAGACTCTTTTGGCGCATACGGTCTCCGCATACCGGATTCCGGAGCGCTCCATCCGTACGCACCCCGTCCGTACGCACCTCATCCGTATCCCTTGCATCCCCGCGTGCCGGCTCCCGTACCGCCCTCCGCCGCGCCGCGATCCTCGTCGCCTCCGTCGCCCTCCTGGGCGGCGGCGTCACCCTGTCCGCCTCCCCGGCGCTCGCCGCCGCGCCGACCGCGGTCAGCCTGCCCGGCACCTTCGACAGCGCGATCGGCTGTTCCGCCGACTGGCAGCCCGACTGCGCGCAGGCACAGCTGACCCGGCAGGCCGACGGCCGCTGGAAGGCGTCGCTGAGCCTCCCCGCGGGCAGCTACACCTACAAGATCGCCGTCAACGGCAGCTGGACCGAGAACTACGGCTCCGGCGGCGTCCCGGGCGGCGCGAACATCTCCCTGACCGTCCCCTCCGGCGGCGAGCGGGTCGGCTTCGTCTACGACCCCGACACCCACGTCGTCACCGACAACTCGGCGATGCCGGTCGTCACCGCCGCCGGCGACTACCAGTCGGGCCTCGGCTGCGCCGCGAACTGGTCCGCCGGCTGTACGGCCACCACGATGACGGACCCCGACGGAACCGGCGTCTACACCTACTCCACCACCGCCATCCCGGCCGGCGACTGGAACACCAAGGTCACCCTCGGCCAGACCTGGGGCACCAACTACGGCGCGGGCGGCGTCGCCGGCGGTGCCGACATCCCGTTCACCGTCCCGGCCGACGGCGCGCGCACGACGTTCTCGTACAACGCGGCCACCCATCTGATGACCGTGGTGAGCAACCAGGGGGCCACCGCCCCGCTCGACACCCTGGGCGCGCTGTACACCTCGTCCGCCACGACCTTCCGCATCTGGTCCCCGGACAGCTCGAACGTCTCCGTCACCGTCGGCGGCACCAGTCATCCCATGACGGCGACCACCCTCGGCGGCTACACCGACGTCTACCAGGCCGTCGTATCAGGGGACTTGAAGGACCAGCCCTACCAGTTCTCCGTCAACGGCGTCGCCGTACCCGACCCGTACGCGCAGATGGTCAAGCCCGGCACCACGCAGGGCGTCGTCGTGGACACCGCCGCCGTGGCCCCGTCGTCCGGCGGCTGGGCCCCCCGCCCGGCCCTGGTCAACCGCGAGGACGCGGTCGTCTACGAACTCAGCGCCCACGACTTCACCATCGACCCCAGCTCCGGCGTCGACGCGGCCAGGCGCGGCAAGTTCCTCGGCCTGGTGCAGACGGGGACGACGTACAACGGTGTGAAGACCGGCATCGACCATCTCAAGGAACTCGGCGTCACCGCCGTACAGCTGATGCCGTCGTTCGACTTCGGCAGCACCGTGCCGAACTGGGGTTACGACCCCGTCGACTACAACACCCCGGAGGAGCAGTACTCCCAGTTCACCGCTCCCGAGGACCGGATCCGCGAGTACAAGGACATGGTCGACGCGTTCCACAGGAACGGGATTCGCGTGATCATGGACGTGGTCTACAACCACACCTACACGAAGAGCGTGTTCGGCAACATCACCGGCAAGTACTACACGGGGACCGACCTGTCCGGCACGGGCGACTCGATCGACGACGGCAACCCGATGGTCAGCCGGATGATCCAGGACTCGCTCGAACACTGGGTCCGCGACTACGACGTCGACGGCTTCCGCTTCGACCTCGCGGGCGTCCACTACTACAAGGACGCCTACAACTGGGCGAACTACCTTCAGACCACCTACCCCGACCGCGACCTGATGTTCTACGGCGAACCGTGGAACGGCGGCGCCGGCGACCCGAACGAGGCGCAGAAGGTCCGCTACGGCACCCTGCCCGCGCTCGCCCCGGTGCACTTCGGCGCCTTCAACGGCGTGTACCGCGACGCCATCCGGGGCGGCACCAACGACAACGTCATGGGTTTCATGGGCGGTTCGGGCAACCCGTCCGCCGTCGCCTTCGGCATGACCGGTTCACCGACCGACGCCGACAGCACCGGAACCCTCTCCGACCTCTGGACCCCGGCGTTCGCCGACCGCCCCGACCAGACCATGAACTACGTCTCGATCCACGACAACCTCGACCTCTACGACAAGATCACCTACTCCGGCGGGACCGGCGGCGCCACCGGCACGGCCGGCCGCATCGACCGCCTCGCCGTCGGCACCGTCCTGACCTCACAGGGCGTCCCGGTCATCGCCGAGGGCGACGAGTTCCTCCGCTCCAAGGTGGTCAACGGCGACTACGACACCGCCAAGAACTCCTACAACGCCCCCGACAGCGTCAACGCGATCCACTGGGGCGACAAGATCACCAACGCGAGCATCTTCGCCTACTACCGCGACGCCATCGCCCTGCGCAGAGCCACCGCCTCCCTGCGACTGACGACCTGGTCCGCGATCCACAACCAGATGACCACCCAGGTCGACGGCTCCACGGTGATCGCCCGGATCAGCTCCGACCCCGGCGCCCCGACCACCTACGACACGGTCGTCGTCGCCAACCCGACCGCCGGCGCCTACAACGTCACTCTGCCGTCCGGCACATGGACCAAGGTCCTGGACGCGTCCGGCGCCACCTCCGCCACGGGCACCTCCTGCGACCCCCGGGCGGTGACCGTCTTCACCCGAAGCTGACCGCCCCCGGACACGCCCCCGGCGGACACTCGCCGGGGGCGTCACCCCCGTCCGCCGAGGGCGTCCGCGAGCGCGCGGGCCTGGGGCGGGGTGATGCCGAGGGCGAGCGGCACCCGGCGGGGACTGAAGGACGACGAGCACACGGGGACGGGACCGCCGGCGCCCACACTCCACCGGGACTCCTCCCCGTCGAGCAGTACGGTGACCAACTCCCCGGCCGCCTCCGCGCGTACGCCGCAACGGTCCAGCGCCTCCTCCACGACGCCCCGCGCCGCACGGGGCGTCCGCGCGTCGCCGAGCATCGGAACCAGCAGCAACAGCCGCTGCGCCCGATCCACCAGCCCTTCGTCGCCCTCCCGCCCCGCCTGCGCGAGTACGACGAGTTCCGCCCAGGACAGTCCCGGACCGGCCTCGTCGACCCCGCACCGGCCGAGGTGCCCGAGCCGGCCCCACGCGGGATGGCGCACGAAGAACTCGACGTTGCTCCCGTCCTCGACGTTGGCGTACACGGCGTACGCGGTATGTCCGCCGCCGAAGGGCACGCGCAGCACGGGCCATGCCTCGTCCGGGTCTCCGAGGCGCGCCACCATCTCCTCATAGGCCGCCGCGTCCACCCCGTACCGCTCCGGGTCGTCACCCGGGTCCCCCACGGTCAACAACAGGTGTGCGAGCCAGAAGGCGGGCTCCCGCGCGAACTCCTCGCCCGCGATCAGCTCGAAGTCCTCCGGATACTCCGGGATGTGCACCCTGTCGGCCATGCGCGGAGCGTACTCGGGGCGGGCGCCGGGAGCTCCTGGTCACCCGAGTGCCGAACATTATGCTGCGTTATGCCCTTTTGAGCCCTTTTTGATCCTCTGTTCGGGCATCCTGGCCGCCGTGAGAGGAGCACGTATGACAAGGCAATCCGGGCGAACTCCCAGGCGTGGACGCTGCGTCCTGGCCATGTCCGTAGCACTACCGGGCCTGCTCGCCGGCCTCACCACCCTCACCACCGCCCACGCCGCATCCGCCGACACGGGACACCGGCCGGCGGCGGCCGCGGGCGCCAGGGGTGGTGACGCCGGCTACGGAGGCGGCTACGGGGGCGGTTACGGGGGCGGCGGAGGCGGCGCGACGGGCCCCACCGGCCCCACCGGCCCGGCGGGACCGCCCGGACCGGCGGGACCGGAAGGACCGGCGGGAGCGACCGGGCCGGCGGGACCGGTGGGACCGGAAGGACCGATCGGCCCCGTGGGTCCGCAGGGCGTGCCCGGCGTACCGGGACCGGAGGGCCCCGCGGGCCAGACCGGGGCGAGCGGACCTGCCGGCCCCCAGGGCGAGCCCGGCCCCGCCGGAGCCCAGGGCGAACCGGGACCTGCCGGGGCCCAGGGCGAACCGGGACCCGCCGGCCCTGAGGGTCCGCAGGGCGTGCCCGGTCCTGAGGGGCCGCAGGGCGTGCAGGGCCCGCAGGGTGAGCCCGGTCCTCCCGGACCTGGCTCCTTCCCCTACTACGAGGTCCACGACTTCTTCGCCACCGTCCCCGCGGGGGCGGACAACTACCCGGTGCAGGTGAACTTCGTCTGCCCGTTCCCGGAGGGAATGGCCGCCATCGGCGGAGCCGCCGTCGACCCGGCCTCGGGCGTCCACGAGACCGGCACCAACCTCTACTCCCCGTTCCAGCAGCCGTCGGAGGTGCTGTTCAGCAACCCCGGCACCACCGACGCCCAGGTCCGGGTCTGGGCCAGCTGTCAGATCCCCCGCTTCTGACGGCGTCCGCGGGCGGGGCGTTCCCCGGTGACGAGGAACGCCCCGCCCGCTGCCGTGCCGTCGGGGCGGGAATATTCGCCGTTGCCCTTGGCCGGCGCGACGTAGAAACGCGTGGTGGACCAACTGACCGGCATCCTCACGGTCGGAAGCAGATCTCAAAGGCCCCGGACCATGACCGGCCGGCTGGAGGAAAACCACTTGACGGAGGCATCCGCACCATGACAGGCACTGAGCCCGTGGGACTGCTGCACGTGTTGATCGTCTACGAGCGTCCCTCGGCGTACCGGGTGGTCTGCCACGCCCGCAGCGTCAGTCTGGAGCGGGGGGTCTTCCTCGGCGATTCGGTGCTCCCGGTGGACAGCCCACCGGGAGCCGTCATGGCCCCGGCCCGGGTGGTCCGTATGCACCGGCAGCCGTTCGGGGAGTTCACCGAGTTGCCCCCCGTCTGGAGTGCTGTCGTCGAGCTTGAGGGCCCGGACCTGTCCTGGGTGCAGCTTGAGGCGAAGCTCCGGACTTCCCGCCCCTCGATATGAACGAGGGGCGAAAGCACCGCTTTACTCGCGCTGCGCAGCGGGAGCACGCGCCGTGCTGCCGGGCTGGGCGCAGGCTGCCTGCCGCTGGCTGACACGCGGCAGACCGCACCCTTCGCCGCCGCCCCGTATCGCGGGAGGGGGCGTCCTCACGTGTCGCTCGCCGGTTCCCGGCATCCTGGGTCTGCGAGGATGAGTCTATGGACGTGCGCAGCAGGAACCAGGTGCGGGTGTCCGGGCGGCCGGGTGGGCCTGTGATGATGCTGGCGCACGGGTTCGGATGCGACCAGAACATGTGGCGTCTGGTGGTACCGGCGCTGGAGCGCGAGTTCACCGTGGTGCTCTTCGATCATGTGGGAGCAGGCCGCTCGGACCTGTCGGCGTGGAGCGAGGACCGCTACTCCACCATGGACGGTTACGTGGACGACGTGCTGGAGATCTGCCGGGAGCTGGACCTCGGCCCGGTGACGTTCGTGGGCCACTCGGTCAGCGCGATGATGGGCGTGCTGGCCGCAGCGCGACACCCCGAGTACTTCGCCGGGCTGGTGCTGCTCGCCCCCTCCCCCTGCTTCGTCGACGATCCCGCGGCCGGGTACCGCGGCGGATTCAGTGCCGAGGACATCGAGGAACTGCTGCAGTCCTTGGACGCGAACTATCTGGGCTGGTCGGGGGCGATGGCGCCGGTCATCATGGGCAACCCCGAGCGCCCGGAACTGGCGCGGGAGCTGACCAACAGCTTCTGCGCCACCGACCCGGAGATCGCCCGGGTCTTCGCCCGCGTGACGTTCCTGTCCGACAACCGCACCGACCTCGCGCGGGTGACGGTGCCCACCCTCGTCGCCCAGTGCTCCAGTGACGCCATCGCCCCACCAGAGGTCGGCGCCTTCGTCCACGCCCAGATCAGGGGCAGCCGGCTCGTCACCCTGAACGCCACCGGGCACTGCCCCCAGCTCAGCGCCCCCGAGGAGACCGCCCAGGCGATCGCCGCGTTCGCGAGGACACTGCGATGATGTGCCGGACCGACGGCGACCCGGACTCCGACCCGGACCCCGAAGAGCCCCCGGACGACGACCAGGCTTTCTCCGCTCTGCTGGAAGAC
Organism: Streptomyces sp. NPDC001056; assembly: GCF_053598955.1. Lineage (NCBI taxonomy): Bacteria > Bacillati > Actinomycetota > Actinomycetes > Kitasatosporales > Streptomycetaceae > Streptomyces > Streptomyces sp. NPDC001056. The sequence goes on from NZ_JBSFLI010000003.1 coordinate 293,147, forward strand.
AGCATTGAGGACCTGTACGAGAACGCCCCGTGCGGATACCTGTCCACCCTGCTGGACGGGCAGATCGCCAAGGTCAACACCACCCTGCTGAACTGGCTGGGCTACAAGCGCACGGACCTGGTCGGCCGAAGGAAGTTCTCCGACCTCCTCACCGTCGGCGGGCGGCTTTATCACGAGACGCATTTCGCGCCGCTCCTGCGCATGCAGGGCGAGATCAGCGGCATCGCGCTGGAGCTGAGAGCGGCCGACGGCAGCCGCCTGCCGGTCCTGGTGACCTCCACCGTCAAGACCGGCGGCGACGGGCAGCCACTGCTGATCCGCACCACCGTCTTCGACGCCCGTGACCGCCGCGCCTACGAGCAGGAGCTGCTGCGCACCCGCCGGGAGGCCGAGCGCGAGCGCGAACGCCTCCAGCAGCTGGCCGCCACCCTGCAGAAAACGCTGCTGCCACCGGCACTGGAGAGCGTGCCCGGCCTGGACGTGGCCGCGCACTACCACATCGCCTCGGTCGACGAGGTCGGAGGCGACTTCTACGACCTCTTCCCCCTCGCAGCCGGGACCTGGGGACTCTTCCTCGGAGACGTGTGCGGCAAGGGCGCCGAGGCGGCGGCTGTCACCTCCCTGGCCCGCTACACCCTGCGCGCCGCCGCCGTCTACGACCCCGACCCGGCCGTGGTTCTCAGCAACCTCAACACCGTCCTCAACCACGAGCACGACGGCACCGACCCCCGGTTCTGCACCGTCATCTTCGGCCGGCTCAGCCCCGACGGCGAGCAGGGCGGCTTCCGTATCACCCTTGCCAGCGGCGGCCACCCCCCGGCCCTGCTGCTCCGTGCGGACGGCACCGCCGACCACCTGCCCACCCCTGGCGGTCAGCTCATCGGCGTGCTGCCCGACGCCTACATCGCCACCGTGACCTTCCGCCTCGATCCCGGCGACACCCTCCTCCTGCACACCGACGGCCTCACCGAGGCCCGCACCGCCGTCCGCGGTGAACGCTACGGCGATGAAGCCCTCCTCGACTTCGTCCGGGCCCTGGCCCCCACCACCGCCCAGGGCGCCATCGCAGCCGTCCGCGACCTCCTCGACACGTTCGGCACCGGGGTGGACGACGACACCGCCGTCCTGGCCGTCCACGTGCCCCGCGCCGACCGGGAAGAGCACCAGTGAGCGTCGATGTCGCGCCGACGCCCTGATCAGGCCGAGGTCTTGGGCTGCGGCTCGCTGTCCTGGGCGCGTAGTCGCTCGTTGATGCGCTGGGCTTCTTCGAGCTGGTCTTCGAGGATGACGATGCGGCAGGCGGCCTCGATCGGGGTGCCCTGATCGACGAGTTCGCGGGCGCGGGCGGCGATGCGCAGCTGGTAGCGGGAGTAGCGGCGGTGACCGCCTTCGGAGCGCAAGGGGGTGATCAGGCGATGTTCGCCGAGGGCGCGGAGGAAGGCGGGGGTGGTCGAGAGCATCTCGGCGGCCCGGCCCATGGTGTAGGCGGGGTAGTCGTCGTCGTCAAGGTTGTCGACGGGACGGTGACTGGCAGGGGGCATAGACCTCTTCTTTCGGGAACGCGTCGGGGGGCCCGGGTGCCGTACTGGCACCCGGGCCCCGAGCTTTCAACACCATCTACCGGCAACTGCGCCGGCCTTCTGTGTCCACAGGATCCGCCTGGGCGGGCGGGGCTGCGGGGATCGCGGATGCGTGACCGGGGACCACCTTCCAATCCGGGGCCTGCGGTACCCGGGCGGACTCCTCCTGCCCGGGCGATCCTGATGGCGTTCTGCTCCTCACCTTCGGTTACTCGGTCGTACTGCTTGGGTACCGCGGGTGCTGCTCACGGTCGCTGTGGACCGCGTCCTTCTCGTCCTGCTTGCACGGCAGTTCGTGTCTGCCGTGCCCACTTCGACTTCCTGGGTACGACAAGACAGTAACTCCGTGATGCGCCAATGTCTACCGCCGTCATGACAGGTTTTCTCCGCGGACTGTGAGTGGAGTTCGGCCTTCAATGCACGCGAAAGAGTGATGCCCGGAGTTGCTTTCCGGCTCGGCGGGCGCACGCTGACCGGGCCGGACGGTCCGGCCGATCCAGGCGGGGTGGTGGCGCAGGGCCGACATGGAGGCCACGCGTACGGAGGCCCCGCGGGGCTCGTGTCGTGGCGGGGAAACAGTCACGTCGGCATTGCCTGCCAGCCGTGCATGACCTGCGGTCACCCTCGAAACCGGCCTCGGCGAGTGCCGGCATGTGCGCGGCCGTCAGGCTGTTCGCGGGATCAGCCGCTGTGGCCAGAACCAGGTTGCTGCCGCCCTCGACTCACCAGGGCGAATGACCAGCATTTCTCGGTGTCCCGCGGGGTCCCGGTCCAGGGCGACGGCATGGACTTCGGCATCCACGGCGGACGGGACGACTTCGATCACGCGGCCGGGCAGCGTGGCCTTCTGCGGGACGTCGGCCAGGCGACGGTCGACGGTGACAGGGGCGACGATGCCGAGGTCGGGGTCCAGCGAGCCGAGGAGCCTCGGCAACTCAAGTCGTTCGCCGGGAGCGGCACCGCCGTCGTCGCGCCGCGCGAGACGCTCTCGGGGCAGCCAGGGTGCGTCCGGGGCAGCGGCCGCCGGTGCCGTCCGAAGCTCAAACGGTCCGGAACGGGACGAAGCCGACGAGGGGACCGAGGCGTCGGCATCTCCCCTCACGAGGCCGGTCCGGAGACGGAGGGACGGGGCGTGGCCGAGACGAGGATGTCACCAGCCCAGCAGGCCCTCATCGGCGCGCGTTTCCGGGGCCGGGACCGGGGGCGCGTCGTGGCAGGTGAAGCCGAGCCGGGTCAGTGCCCGGCGCACCTCACCCGCCGTGAAGTCGCGGCGGTCCAGCTTGGTGATCACGCCACCGACCTGCATCACAGGGTAGGCACGGCGGCCGATGGTCACGGCGATGCCCGTGACCGGATCGGGCGTGATGCCACTCATCGACTGCTCGACCTCAGTCTTGATCAGGTCGAACGGGAAACGGGCGATGACACAGCGCATGGATGACTCCACAGGTCGGGGAGGAACGCCGGAGGGGTCGACCGCGCGGCGGCGGTCAGCAGGGCAGGGCGAGAACGCCGAGGGCGTAGCCGTGCTCGTCGGTCACCGGGGAGGCATCCAGCGTGCGGGCCCGCATGGCGGCCTCCGCCTGGCCGAGTACGGCCATGGCCGAGGTGAACGGTCCGCGGTCGAGCGGGATGTCCCGCAACCGCGTTCGTTCGGCGTACCAGGAACCGCCGCGGTGCGCGGCGAGCTGGGCCCGGGTGACCAGTCCCGTGCAGCGCCCGTCCTCGTCCTGTAGGAGGAGGTGCGGGACGCGGGCGCCGATGAGTACGGACAGGGCCACGTCGACGGTCATGTGGTCGTCCACCTGAGGACCAGGTGCGTGCATGGCGTCGCGGGCGGTCAAACCGGTGCCGTCGGAGTCTTCTGCCTGTCGTGAGCGGGTCGGAATCGGCGTCAAGGGCTTCTCCTCTTCGTCGGGGTGGCCGGCGGCGCCGGGGGAAGCTCGCCCCGACGGCCGGGATCGCATGTCTGGGCCTGGGGCTAGGAGCCGATCCTCGGGGCGGAGCGACGGGTCCGGGCGGCGGCCTGCCCAGTCCCGCCACGGACGGAGCTTCCTCCCCTGCGACCGCGAGTGGCGGCCCCCGCGCGCTTGCTCCGTTCGGCTCGTTCGCCGGCCGGTGCGGTGACGGGTACGCCGGACGGCGTTCGGGCGCCGGTGATGCGGTGCAGTTCGGCTTCGCCCGGGCGGATCCGGACGGTACGCGGAGTGATGTCGGCATCGGCCGTGAGACGGTCCATCGCGCGCCGCTGGTGCGGCAGGACGAGGGTGACCACGGTGCCGGACTCACCGGCGCGAGCGGTACGGCCGCCGCGGTGCAGGTAGTCCTTGTGGTCGCCGGGAGGGTCGACGTTCACGACGAGGTCGAGGCCCGCGACGTGGAGCCCGCGGGCGGCGACGTTGGTGGCCACCAGGGCCGTGACGTGGCCGTCCTTGAACTGGGCGAGGGTCCGGTTGCGCTGTGACTGCGACTTGCCGCCGTGCAGGGCCGAGGCACGCACCCCCACGGACAGCAGGTGCCTGGTCAGCCGGTCGACCGCGTGCTTGGTGTCCAGGAACATGATCACGCGTCCGTCGCGCGCGGCGATCTCGGTCGTCGTGGTGTCCTTGTCGCCGTCATGCACGTGCAGCAGATGGTGCTCCATGGTGGTGACGGCCCCCACGGAAGGGTCGACCGAGTGCACGACGGGGTCGTGCAGGTAGCGGCGCACCAAGAGGTCGATGTTGCGGTCCAGGGTGGCCGAGAACAGCAAGCGCTGGCCACGAGCGGGGACTTGGTCGAGCAGTTCGGTCACCTGCGGCATGAAACCCATGTCGGCCATCTGGTCGGCCTCGTCCAGGACGGTGACGGCGACCTGGTCCAGTCGGCAGGCCCCCCGCTCAAGAAGATCCTTGAGACGGCCGGGCGTTGCGACGACGACCTCGGCGCCACCGCGCAGCGCGCTCGCCTGCCGGCCGATCGACATGCCGCCCACCACGGTGGCGAGGCGCAGCCGCAGGGCGCGGGCGTAGGGGGTGAGCGCGTCGGTGACCTGCTGGGCCAGTTCCCGGGTCGGCACGAGGACGAGCGCGAGCGGCTGCCGGGGCTGGGCGCGCTGCCCGTCCAGACGGGCCAGCAGAGGCAGGCCGAAGGCGAGTGTCTTGCCCGAACCGGTACGGCCCCGGCCCAGCACGTCCCGGCCCGCCAGCGCGTTCGGCAGGGTGGCCGCCTGGATCGGGAAGGGCACGGCCACGCCCTCCGCGCCGAGCACGGCCGGCAGCCGTGCGGGCATGTCCAGCTCGGCGAACGTCTCGACGGCGGCCAGCGGTGCGGTGAGGGTGACCGGCAGGGCGAATTCCTGTCGGCGCGGGGTGGAGCGTCCGCCCTGGCCGCTCTTTCGTCCGGGACGGGGGTCCTGGTGGCCCGTCCCCGTCCCCTGCACACGGAAGCGGCTGCCGGGAGCGGAGCCTGCCGAACGCGTGGACCTCCCGCGGAAGCCACCCGATGTGCCATCGGCGCGACGGGTGCGGTTCATTGAGGAACCTTCCTCGATGCGGCATATCGAGGAATTCCGTCCAACGGTGACGACCGCACGAGGATTCACAAGACTGAGCCGAAGAAAAATGCGAAGTGTCGCGCCTCGCGCCTCGCGCCTCGCGCCTCGCGCCTCGCGCCTCGCGCCTCGTGGCGCGGGGCGCGGTCGGCGGTCCGGGAAAACCGGAACGTGAGGGAACCGGCTGGGGCCCGCACCCAAGGGTGCGGGCCCCAGCCTCATGATGCGCGAACCACGGGCTCGCGGCGATCGCGTCAGTGTCAGGCGGGAACGATGTTCTCCGCCTGCGGGCCCTTCTGGCCCTGCGTGACGTCGAAGCTAACCTTCTGGCCTTCCTGAAGCTCGCGGAAGCCACCGTTGCTGATGATGTTCGAGTAGTGGGCGAACACGTCAGCGCCGCCACCGTCCTGCTCGATGAAGCCGAAGCCCTTTTCCGCGTTGAACCACTTCACGGTGCCAGATGCCATATTGAATCTCCCTTGGGGGGCATTGCCGGACTCCGCACTTTACGAAGCCGAGTCGCCGCGATGATCACCCCTCCGGAGAGATCCGGAAAGCTCTGCAAAGAAAAATTCTCTGGTAACCAAAACTGCAACTGCTATGACGTTAACACAGTCGACCGGAAGCCTCATGCTTTTTCCCGGGCTTCCGGGGATTAGTGTGGTGTCGCGGTCTGCATTTCTGTACCAGCAGGACTAGATTTCCGTGCTCTGCTCGTCCAGCTCCCGGTGCATGTCCCGGTGCGCAGGTCCGCTCCACCGCCGCCGCCCTCGCCGGCGACCGCGCGGCCACCGGACGCGTCGAGCCGATCCTGCCGGAGATATCGGCGCCCTCGCCTCTTCAGGCGGCTGCTGGCCCGCCGATGGACAACGCCCAGGCCGGCGAGGCCGCGATCGGTACGGGGGACCGGTCACGGCCTAGCGCCGCCTTGCCCGCCCTCTGTGCCACGCAGATCACCAGCCAGGGGATCGCAGATCGCCGCCGGCGCCGGCTGGTCGACGACCGCGACAACCGCCGCCTTCTCCGGCGCCCTTACACGCTGTTCGCCCCACCAACGCGTCACGGCAGCGAAGGCAAGCTGGTAGAAGGTCGCAGCCATGGGCATTCCCGCCAACAGCCAGGCGACGGTAGCGTGTAAAGGGCGAGGCGAGTCCCGTGATCGCACCGATTCCCGAAGACGGGTGATCCTCATGACCGGCTCCGATGCGCGGCCTGTTTCCCGGCGTCCGCCCGGCCGGGGAAGGGGGCTCCCGACGCGGCTCGTCGTCGACGACAAGGTGGTACACATCGACTCGTTTCCGCTGGGCGACGACACCGTGCTGATCACCCGAGGTGACCAGGACATCTTCTCGCTGCCGGTGGTTCCGCCGGACACAGCACCCGAGGCCGCCCACGCCGTGATGGCCCAGGCCGTCCGGGCCGACAACGTCACCCGGGCGACTCAGATACTCGTCGACACCGCGAGCGCGCAGGTGCCGCCGGACTGAGATCAGCCACGCCACTCCACCAGGAGCAGCGTCGCGTCATCCGTGGTGTGTCCGCCCCGCGCGCGCTTGAGCGTGTGGGACAGGGAGCGTGCCACCGCCCGGATTCCGCGGCCGGTTCTCTCCAGCTGGTTCACCCAGTCGATCATCCGCTCCTCCCCGAACTCCTCCTCCCCGGCATCGTGCTCCTCGATCAGCCCGTCGGTGAAGCACAGGAGGCGGTCCCCCGGCTCCAGCTTCATCTCGCTCGTCAGCGGCTCCGGACCCCCGAAGCCGACAGGGAGGGTCGTCGGACCGGTCAGCCGCAGTGTGACGCGGTGATCACGGACGAGCATCGGTGACGGGTGCCCGGCGTTGACCCACTGGAGATGTCCCGTCGTGGTGTCCAGCTGCAGCATCTGCGCGGTGACGAAGTGCTCGGGGCCGAACTGGTCCGCCACAGCGCGGTCCATGAAGGCGTAGATCTCCGGCAGCCCGGTGCTGGCGCGGCGGGCGTGGCGGTAGGCGCCGATGGCCACGGTCGCCATCGTGGCCGCGTCCAGTCCGTGCCCCATCGCGTCGATCATGGCCACGTGGAGGACGTCTCCGTTGAGGGCGTAGTCGAAGCTGTCACCCGCCACGTCATAGGCGGGTTCCAGGATCCCGGCCACGGCGACCCGAGGCATGATCATCGCCAGCGGTGGCAGCAGAGCCCACTGGATCTCGGCGGCGACGCTTATCGGTTCCCTGCGTCGGACACCGAAGAAGAGGTCGGAGTAGCCGTGCTTGGTCACGAGCAGGTCGGCCACGAGGCCGGCGATCCTGTGCAGTATGCGGCGGTCGTCGTTGTCGATGCTGTCCAGCGTCACTGCCATGACCCCGACCTGGTCGCCGCCGTCCAGCAGCGGCAGGAAGATTCGCACGCCGTCGTCCTCGGGCACCTCGACGGGATGAGCGTCGAGGAAGCAGCGACCCGCCTCGGACTCGTCGATCACCCGCGGTTCGCCGTTCGTGAGGCCGTCGCCGGGCAGGGGTACGAGCAGCAGCTGGCCGTAGTCCTGTAGCAGCACCTGCGGTCGGCGGCCCCCTAGCCGCTCCACCACGTCGGCGACCAAGGGCCCGATGAGATGGGGCGGCAGTTCATGCGCGCGATCGAGGATCTCTCCCAGCAGAGCTTCCCCGAAGCTCTCGGAGCGGTCCGCGCGCTGTCCGGCCGTCATCCCCTCACCCGTCATGGTCCGAGTCGATCGGAGCGGCGGGCTGGGACGGCGCAGGGTCTGGCACTGTCATCGCTCCAACGAGGGGTCGCGGATGCCCCTGGGGCCGGCCCCGTCACCCGGGCCCGTCCGGATCAAGCCTCTCACCTGAGTCCGAACCCTCCTTCCGACTCCCATGTGTCCTGTCCGCCGAGGCCGCTCTCGGCGAGTGCCAGTAGGCGCGGAGCCGGCAGTGTGTTCCCGGGGTCGGCGGCAGCGGTCAGCAGCCGGGTGGCCGCTCCGGCCGGCTCGTCCGGGGGGATCACCAGCAGTTCCCAGCGCCCCACGGTGCCGCAGTCCACGGTGATGGCATGCGCTTCGACGGCGAGGTCGGTCAAAACCACCTCGATCACATGGCCGGGCGCCATCACCTCCTGCGGGGCATCGGGCCAGGCGGCGGTCCCCACGGTCACGCGGGTGACCGTGCCGATGCTCGGATCCAAGGAGCCGACCAGCGCGGGCAGCTCCAGTTCCAGTGCGTCGCAGCGCGGCCACCATGCGCCGTCCAGCGGGCCATGGCTGACGTCCGGCGTGAGGCGCAGCCGGGGCAATGGCATCCGGTAGGAGTGTCCGTCGCCTGGCGCCGTGCCTTCGGCGGGCTTCGTGATGGCGTTCATCATGCGAATCCCATTCCGGGCGGCTTTCGGCTGCCCGTGTCTGTCACTCGCCGGGAACGGCGCCGCCGTGGTCGTGCGCCCGAGAGTTCTCGGTACCTGTCAGGTTACTCCCGGCCGTGGCAAGCGGCGTGGCGTGCAGCCATCGCGTGGAGAGGCAGACCGCCATCGCGTCGGGACAGGTCCGTACGGCGGACGAGGGGTGGCGTGACCGCCCCGGCCGGTACGACCCCCGGCTCATCGCTCCTCTGCCAGATCATCGGCGTGCCAAGGGCTGCCCCTCGACAGACAGGGTCAACACGCTGGGGGCGACGGGGCCGGGCAGTCCGACGACCTCACCCATGTTCTGCCGGCCCCAGAACGAGAAGGCGGCTTGTCCTGCCTGGTCGGCAGGATGCAGCAGGGTGACCCCGAGGGAGGAGTGCGGGTCTGTGAGCAGACGCTGTTGCAGGCTGCGAGCGATGTCGCGGTGCTGAGCGTGCGGATGGGCCACGACCTGAGTGAGGACGACGAACCGTGCGCGGAGGCGAGCCGCTGGATGATCTCCTGGAGCGTCCCGTCGAACCCCCGGCGGGCGGAGCCGTCAGAGCCCACCGGAAGACCGAAGGCGCAACCGGCCAGCACCGTCGTCTCGGCGACCAGCAGGGCGAAGCCGGGGCGGTGGGCGGTGACCGCCAAGCGGTGCAGGAAGTCTCCGCGGTCGTGGTACGCCTCGCCGGCGGTGCCCGCGACGGACTCCGCAGCCAGGTCCGCGATGTCCTCGCGCATGTCCTCGGCCTGCCAGCGGGTCAGTCGGCGAAGGCGGATCCCGTCCCTGAGGACCGGCTGATCCGGCCGACGAGCGGGGTCCTCGGGCGCCCGCGTCGCGGTACTCCCGCTCTCCGGAGCCCGCGTGGCCCTCGCCGTCGGCGACGTACCCGCCATGGGTGTCGAGGCCGCCGCCTGCAGGGGGCAGATCTGCTCCGCCGTACGCACCCTCGCACAGCTCGACCTCGCCTCCGACGAGGCACGGCCGGCGGCAAGACCATCTGGGCCAAACAGCTCCTCACCGACGGGGGATTGGTCGACGGGAGGCACAGAGGTCACAGGGCGGCCCCTCAGAGTGGTTGACGACCAAGACCGGGAAGTACCTCGTCGGCGCTGCGCGGCTCCCTGCGCGGCTGCTGGTTGAGCTTGTGGCGCGCGATGGAGGATCGCCGGTAGACCTCCTTGCGGGCCCGCATGATGTTGCCCAGGGGTGCGTGCTCGGCGGTGACCCGCCAGGGCGTGAAGGACAGCGCGTCCATCTTCTCCAGGTTCTCCAGGCCGGAGATGTCCTGCCGCGGCAGCCGCAGCCTGGCCACGGTGACGGAGGGCGAGAGCTGTTCGGGCCACTCCACGGTGGTGTCCTCCACCGGCATGCGCTCCAGGTCGGCGCAGAGCTGGACCTGGATGTCGAACGCGTAGGGCCGTTCCCGCAGTTCGGCTTCCAGGGCCGGGCGAAAGACCTCCGGCGCGGACGTCGGGTCGATGGTGCGCCGGACGACGGCGGCGGCAAAGGACGGGTCGGGGGTGATGCGCACCTTCGCGATGTAGTCCCCGTGCCGGACGGCGCCCATCGTCCAGTAGCTCGACAGCAGCACGTTTGCCGGCGGGATCTTCGACAGCCGCAGGAACGCCAGGAACTCGTCCCACGCCCAGTCGTCCTGGTCAAGCGTTCCCTTTCCCGTCACGAACTCGGTGAAGAAACGATGTGCGCCGGCTCGGCCCTGGGAGAAGTAGGCCGGCGCGTTCAGGAACAGGTCCTGGATGAACAGGTAGTGCTCGACGGTGTTGCAGAAGAAGACCGGACCGTTGATGTTGGCGTAGTCGAAGGTGCCCGTGTCCGGTTCGTCTTCCAGCAGGGTCGGGCCGGGGATGCCGAAGAGCTTCAGCGCCAGTCCGGTGGCGGCGCCCAGTCGCGCATCGGCTCCGGCGTGCGGCGAGCCGTTGGAGAAACGGATGAGCGCGTCGTGGGCCCCCGGGGTCGCGTAGATTCCCTGGGCGTACTCGGGGGGCAGCCCGTCCAGGATCTCCACCTCCCCCCGGACCAGGCCGTAGCCCTTGGCGTGGGCGTCGCGGAGGGCCTGTCCGGTGCCACCGGCGCTGACCGACTCGGCGATGTAGCTCTCGGTCTTCTCGATCACCGTCTGCACGTTGCGGTCGAAGTCCGGGTCGTCGTTCTCGACGTCCGGCGTGTAGGGGACGAACTGTGTTGCCATGACTTCGACCTCTCCTCGAAGACCGTGGTCGGGGTCTCAGGAGGCAGGAACTGCCCTCAGTCCTCCAGCTCCGCGAGCCAGCGCAGGGCACGCATCCCCGGGAGGAAGCAGTACTCGCCGCCGCGGGTGACCACGAAGCTGGGCAGGTTCCGCAGACGGCGCCGAACCGGCTTCTCCGGGATGGTGACGCTGCCGGTTCCGTCGTGATGTCCGGCCACCGCGTCCTTCTCGCCGGGGTAGCCGATGAAGTTGCCGTCGTTGACCCACTCGGCCTTGATGAATTCGAACTGTCGCTCCAGGTTGGCTCCGATGAATGCTCCGATCAGGCCGCGGTCGGCGCCGTCGTCCTCCAGCACCCCCTCGGGCAACGGCGGCCCGTAGGTGGTGCCGCGGCGGATGAGGCGGTGCATCCGTGCGTCGCCGATGATGGTGGAGTCGCGGGGGTTGGTGCGCCGGATGTGCGCACCGGCTGGACACCGGAACCCCCGGTCGTCGTTCTCCCGGTACAGGAAGTTGTTGACGCGGTGCGGATCGGCCGCCAGCTCCGGATCATCGTGCTCCGGCGACAGCGTCAGCGGTGCCCCGCTGGGCCAGCGTCCGACCATCTTCGCCGCCAGGAGCGCCTCCTCCTCGGCGCTGGAGCTGTGGGCGCGCAGGTAGCTGCGCCAGGCCGCCACCCTGGTGTGGACCTTGCGCACGGCCACGTAGGTCCCGTTGCGTCCCAGCACATCGGGGCTGGGCATGGGGGGCAGGTTCCCGGTTTCGTCCGGGTAGCCGAGGATGAACTCGCCGGCCTTGAGGGGGGCTTCCCGCGGGTTGGAGCCGGGCAGCCCGACGCCCTCGATGTTCGGATGGCTGATGCCGTCGCGGAAACCGAAGGTGGTGCGCCCGGTCGGGAGCTGGCGGACGTCCTGCTGCCAGATCACCTGGACGCCGGGCGTGTCCTCGTAGGCGACGCGGGTCCGCTCCAGTTCCTGGTCGAGCTGCGCCGTGTCGGAGGAGAGGGCGCTCAGCGCGATGTGGACATCACCGGTTCCGAACGGCGCCTCCCAGTGGGCCGGTGCGCTCTCGCCCAGGTCGCCGATCAGTTCCGCCCGAGCGGCCATGCCCTCACGAAACGCCCGCGGAAAGCTGTCGAGCGATTCCTGGGGCACCCCCAGGGCCCTCAGCCCCTGATAGGTGAACGCCACAGCGACCCACGTGTCCTGGCCGCGGTCCGTATCGGGCAGGCCACCCGAGGTCAGCGGGAGCAGCCGCCGCAGCAGGGCGCGCCCGGCGTGGCGGTCGTCGACGCGCAGGAAGACGTACTTTCCCGCATAGGGCACGGGGCGCGGACGCAGGGCTCCGCTCTGGACGTCGTCGATCTCCACGCTCACGTCGGCCTCGCTGCCGCTGTCCGCGGTGCTCATGATTGCTTGTGCCTCCCCATCGGGCTCTGCGGTGGGTACCCCTGCAGTGACTGGTGCACGTCCGCCGACGCGGCCGACCGAGGTCGGGTCGGCCCTGCGGGGGTCCTGTATCCGGGTTCTAGGCCGAGGCTTCCTCCAGCAGCTTCTGGAAGGCAGGCGTGGCCACCAACTCCGCATTGCCCGGGTTCTCAAGCGCCGCCCGGAACTCGGGAGTGTCCAGCACCTCCTGGAACGCCTCGTCCACGCGCTGGTCCTTGTAGATCTGCTGAACGGTCAGATCGGGATAGGCGCTGACGAACACGTTCGCGGGCGCTTGGTGGGCGACGAACCAGTCCTTCACCCCTGGATCGCCGACGCCGGGGAAACCTTCGCTGTGCGAGAAGACCTTGTCGAAACGGGCCCCCACCACGGTCTTGGCGAAGTCGTCGATGTAGGTGTCCCAGGAGCCGTCGAAGACGCTGGCGAACATGAACCGGGTGTCGTTGTCGAAGATCACGTGCCGTGCGTCATGCAGGGTGCCGATCTGACGCACCGCCGCATGGACCTTCTCGTCAGCCGCCGCGTCGGCCATCGCGGCGAGATCCTCGCGCAACGCACCGGCCTCGCCCGGCTTGATCTTGGTGAAGACGGTGAACTCGCTGCAGACCCCGTCCGACCTTCCCGGACGTTCGGGGTGAGCTGATGGGGCCGCACCTGTCGTCGCAGTCATCGTGAGATTCTCCCGCCACGCGTCGGTGCGAGGGTCGCCAAGCGTCCGGGTATGGGGCGCCATCGCCCTCACACGACAATCCTCGGGGCAGGTGCGCTGTGTCGCATCCCGGCCCCTGGGCGCTTGAGCACCGGGGATGGCCACCCTGGCCGATGACGTTCCGTGCCGCATCTGTTCCTCGGTGTCGAGCAGGAAAACCAGCCTCGGGGCCGACTTGCCGACCGGTTCCGGGGACGTGAGGAACGGCTGCCGATGCCGGGGTCATCGCCTCCTGAGCGGCTCCCGAGGACAGATCCGGTCAGGCGCAGGACGATGGAACTCGGACGTGCCGCGTACGTCGCCGTCCTCGTGTCGCGCCCGTGCGGTCGTGAAGACAGCGGCGCGGCCGATCGCAGAGCAACCGTTGCGCCGCCCACGCGGTCGTGGCCCTCGCTCCCGCCGAACCCTGCTCAACAGGACCGCCACCTTGACCCCACATGGAGGCAACCATGGGCAAAGTCCTCGGTGACGTGCTGGGTTTCGCGGCCGCCGTCGCGGTCAGCCCGCTCCCGATCATCGCGATCATCCTGATACTCGCCACGCCTCGGGGACGTCTCAACGGGGTCCTTTTCACGGCCGGCTGGATCCTGGGACTCTCGGCTCTGGGCGCGATGATGCTGGGGATCGCTTCCCCCTCCGATGCCTCGGCCCACCATCAGCCGGCCACCTGGGTCGGAGCCCTCAAACTCGCTCTGGGCCTGTTCCTCGTGCTCTTCGGCGCCCGGCAATGGCATCGGCGCCCACAGGACCCGTCCCAAGCCCGACTGCCGAAGTGGATGGGTGCGATCGACCGCCTCGCCCCGATCAAGATCTTCGCACTCGGGCTGGCCCTGGCCGCGCTCAACGCCAAGAACGCCCCGCTGACCATCGCCGCGGGCGCCTCTATCGGCTCAGCGGGGCTGCCGGTCGCGCAGCAGATCGCCTCGCTGGCAATCTTCGTGCTGATCGCCACCCTTGGCCTGTTGGCACCGCTGGGAGTTTTCCTGCTCGGCGGACAGCGGGCCAAGACCACGCTCGGAAACTGGAAAGACTGGGCAGCTCAGCACAATGTCGCCGTGATGGCCGTCCTGTTCTTCGTTCTGGGGCTGAAACTGCTCGGCGACGGCATCTCCGTCCTCGCTTCCTGACCGAGGTTCCCGCTGCGCGGGAGTGGCTGACGGATGCCCCGCTCTCGTCCCGAAGCTGGGCGCGGGCAGGCGGGAACCAGGACCATCCATGACATCCGGGACGGCTTCCAGGAGTTCCCGCTCCCCCGGCCTTTCGAGGGGTTGGAGTTCGGCGCCCGCTCCTGCGACGAGCAGACGGACGCCGAGTGATCTACCTGTTCGACACCGACGTCGTTGCCGAGTTCACGACGCCGGCGAAGCCCGACCCCCGCGTCCTGTCCTGGTTCAGGTCCACGGCCCGACCCGATTGCTTCCCGAGGGTGATCACCTAGGTGGTCGCAGCGTCGCGTCGGTGCCCCCCGACGACGAGGAAGTGATCACCCGCACCGGAGAACTCGACTCCGCCTCGGTGGCGCCGGCTGTGGCCAGGTGGGGGAGAAGTGCCCGGCCTCCGGCGACGCCGGGTCTGTTGCCACCCCGGCCTCCGGCGCCGATGAGCAGGCGCTCGTCCGCCCGCCTACCCACCCCGTCGAGTGGGGGCGGCGGCGTAGCGGCGGGCCGCGTCTCCGCTGGATCCTGCCGCAGCCGCCCCAGGGCTCCTTGTCCCACGCTGCTTTGACGTCAGAGAGCCAGAATCCGGAACCGGATTTCAGGCGACGCCGAGAGTGGTGCTGGTCGCCGCCTCGTCGGCCTGTTCGCCGACACGTACTACGTATACATGCGTCCGGCGGAAATCGGTGCGGCGCGGTGGTGCGCCGGCCTCGCGCTGTCGTACCGGCGGGTCCCCGCTCACCGTTTCAGGAAGGCTCACCGAGGGTGGCTCGTGTCATGAGGCTGGCCAGGGCTGAGCGTGAGGGTATCGAGGTCTTGCGGTAGATCGCCGACAGGTGGGTTTCGATCGTCCGGCGGCTGACGTAGAGCTTCGTGGCGATGTCCTGGTTGCTCAGTCCCTCGGTCACCAGCGCGGCGATCTCAAGTTCGCGCGCCGTCAGCTGGGCCAGCACCTCGGGGACCTGCAACGAGCCTTCGACCTGGGGACGTATGAGCTCGGCCAGGTCCGACAGCAGGCGTGCGCCGCCGGCGACGGCGATCCGGTTGGCACGGCGCCACATGGCCACCGCGCGCGGACCGTGCCGGGCAGCCTTCGCCAGGGGAGCGGCGCGCAGCAATGAGTACGCCTCCCACAAGGTCGCGCCGCAGTGCCCGTACCCCTGTGCCGCCTCGTCGAAGAGGCGCAGGGCTTCACGGGTGTCGCCGCGCTGCTCGGCGAGCGCGGCCCCGGCGCGCAGCGCGGCCGCACGCTGGCCCCGAAGTCCTACGCGGGCCGCGTCCTCGACGGCTCGTGCGGCCCAGCGTTCGGCCTGGCCGAGGTGGCCGGTGGCGATGGCGGCGTTGACCAGTGTCTCCAGTTGGGCGGGGCGCAGCGAAGGCTGCAGCCGCCCCAGTTCGGGGCCGCCTCCGGCTTTGAGGATGGCCTCCTGGGTGCGGTGCGGGTCGCCGGCCACCGAGGTCACCTGGGCGAGCATGCACCACGCCAGTGACGCCCACCACGTGCCGCTCTCGCCGACCGTCGCCACCGCTTCCTCGGCGGTCGCCAGGGCTCGGGCGTCGCCCAGGGGGCTTGCCAGAAGCAGGATCAGGGTCTTGACGGACAGCGTGAAGGCCAGGAGTTCCCCACTGCCGATGGTCCGTGCGATGGACTCCGCCTCCTCGGCCGACTCCAGGGCGGACGGCAGCCGACAGGTGTTCAGAAGCGCGTAGGCGCGGCTCATCAGCAGGTGTGGCAGTACGTGCAGTTGACCGCTGCGGCGGGCGATGTCCAGCCCCCGGTTCGCATGCCGTTCCGCGTCGGCGTAACGCTCCAGCAGCGCCTCGGACCAGGCCAGCCACACCAGGGACTCGCACAGGTCCGTCAGGCTGGGGTCGGTCAGACTGTTCGCGAGCGCGGCGGCGGCATCGGCGAACCGCTCGGCGTCCTCGGTCCTGCCCTCGTACGCCTCTCCCAGCGACGCCAGCGCCAGGACCCCCGCCTCACCGGTGAGGTCGCCGTGGGAACGGGCGATGGCGAGGGTTCGCTGGATGTCCGCCCGCACGTCGGGATAGGAGACGTTCAACAGGGCCGACATACCCAGCGCGAGCCCGAGGGAGACCGCCTGGCCGGGAGGCGGGCCGGGGGCGCGGGACAGTTCCCGGCGCAGCAGGGCGGTTGCCTCCGGGGAGTGTCCGAGGTGCCGTTCCATCATGGCGCACAGGGAAATGGCGTCCGCGCGCAGCGCCGGGTGCTCGTCTCCCGCCGTACTGATCACCGTGTGCAGCAGATCGCGGCTCTCGCGCAGTCTGCCGCTGACCCCGAGCGCTCTGGCCCGGGACAGCATCAACTCGGTGCGCTGTCGCGCGTATGCGGGCGCCTCCGGCAGGAGCCGCAGGACGACGTCGAGCAGGTGGGCGGCCGTCGCCGGCGCCGTGGAGGCGAACTGGGCGGCTGCTTCGCTCAGCACAGCCGCCGACCCAGGGTCCCAGTCGGCCATCGACCGCTCGACGTGATGGGCCCGCTCGGCGGCGGAGGCACCTCTCCTGGCCAGTTCGGCCGCCGCGCGGCGGTGGATCTCGGTACGCCGTTGGGCGGCGGTGTTCTCGTAGACCAGCGCCCGCAGCAGCGGATGCCGCAGCGTCCACCGACCGTCCGACCCCATACGCAACAGATCGCGCCTGGTCAGTTCGCTTGTGCAGTCGTCGAGTCCGGCGGGTACCGAATCTCTGGTCATCAGGCTCAGCATGGCGGGCGTCGCGTGGTCGCCGAGCACGGACACCGCCTCGACGACCAGGCGCTGCGACGCGGTCAGCGCGGTCAGTTCGTCCAGCAGCAAGGAACCCAGTCCGCTCGGCACCCCGACGGTGTTGTCACCCGGGCTGCGGGCGGGGACGCCGGGCGATGACGCGCCGTTCCGGTACGCGTGCAGGAGGGCCAGGAAGTACAGCGGATTGCCCTCGCTGGCGGCGTACAACTCCCTCGCGCGGCCCGGGGGCAGGTCGGGGGCCAGCAGACTGACCGACTCCTGTTCGCCCAGCGGCCCCAGCGCCACGGGCAACACGGTGCCGCTGTCGACTCCGCGTGTGAGAGCCGCGGTGAGCGAGTTCGGAGTCTGCCGCTCGCGACGCGCCAGCACGAGCAGCACCCTGCCGCGCACCGGGTGCCGGACCAGATGGTCGACGAACTCCAAGGACGCGGGATCGGCCCAGTGGAGATCGTCCAGTGTCACGACCAGTCCGCGCTGCTTCCCGAGTCTCTCCAACACTCCCGTAACGGCGCGGTACAGGCCGAAGCGACTGAGCGTGCTCCCGTCCTCCGCCTGGCCCCGCGCACCGCGGACGCCGTGCAGCACCGGCGCCGCCTCCGCCACCAGATCCTTGCCGAGCCTCGCGAGGTCGGCGTCGGCGAACGCGTCCGTGAAAGTCTGGAACGGAGTGTTCCGCTCGAACTCCGTGGCCCTGCCGCGCAACACCGTCAACCCCCGGCCGCGGGCCCGAGCGCACATCCACCCCAGCAGCCGGCTCTTCCCGATACCCGCTTCCCCGACGACGTCGACCACCCTGGGCACACCGTCTTCCCCCAGGCCGTCGATCAACGGGCCGAGCCGCTCCAGTGCCGCGGACCTGCCGGCCAGCGTCGTGGTGTCTTCGTCGCGTATCGACATCCCGTGCCCCCGTCCGTCGGCGTCCGCCTACCCTGGGGCACCCTACTTTTTCGGTATGAAGCCCGGATGTCGGGACGCACGGTGATCCGGAATGCCGGATCCAAACCGTTGGTAGACCGTCTCTGAATCGGATCTTCCTAGCTTCGGGGGTGTCCGCGAAATCCGCTGACGCCGTTACCCGAAGGAGATCTCCATGGCCGAGAACACCGAGCCCACCGCCGACGAGACCGAGGTCGAGGCGCACGCCGAGTCGATCCTGCCGCTCCAGGAGCTGTCGTCCCCCGAGTCCGACGGGCTGGTGGAGTCCGGGAAGAGCACCGCCAGCATCGTCTGCTGACGCCCGTCTCCGGCGGGGTGCGCGGCCGCTGTCACCGCGGTCTCGCACCCCTCCGTCCGCGTGCCGCGCAGCCACCCGGTTTCCCCAGTTCTGGTCAACGTCCCGTCCCGGAGGGGCCCATGAAGGATCCGATCGCATTCGCCCTTGCCGACCGCGATTTCTACGCGCCGTTGGAGCGCAGCAGCGCGCCCGGCACGGAGTTCCGGCCGAGCTGGGTCCCCGGGGGGTGGCGCAGGCGCCGGTCCGGGATCTGGACGCAGTGGGAACGGGGCGGGCTCGACGGGACGGAGGACGGCTGGAAGGTCCATGTCTCGGCCCGTCCCGATCGCCTGGCCCAGGTGCTCGACCTCGCGGCGGAGGTCCTTTTCGACGAGGGGGTCACCTTCAAGCACCTGTCGGCCCAGCTGTTCTACCGGTGGCTCCACCACAAGCACGGGGCCCGGTCGCAGAGCGGCAAGTTCATCGCGGCCTACCCGGTGGACGTCCAGGCAGCCCGTCGGCTGATGGAGCGGCTGCGCGAAGCGCTGACGGACGAGGACGGTCCCTACGTGCTCACCGACCGGCGGTTCAAGGACTCGCGCACGGTGCACTACCGCTACGGCGCCTTCGCCTACCGCTCCAGGGTACGGGCCGACGGCAGGGCCACGGCGCTGGTACGCGACGGGAACGGCCTGCTGGTCGAGGACCGGCGCGGCGTCTCCTTCCAGCTGCCGGACGGCGTCACCGACCCCTTCGTCCCGTCGGCCGCCCCCGGCGGGAAGGCCGCGGCGGGCTCGGGACCGGTGACGCTGGGCGACTTCGCCATCGACTCCGTCGTGCGCCACAGCAACGGCGGCGGCGCCTACCGCGGGCATCACACCGCGACGGGCCGTCCGGTCTTCGTCAAGGAGGCCAGGGCGCACACCGGGCTCGGCGATTCCGGAGCCACCGCGCAGGAGCAGCTGCGTGCGGAGTGGCGGACCCTGCGGGTGCTGCACCGGACCGCACCCGGTCTCGCACCCGAGCCGATCGCCTACCTGCGCGGCTGGGAGCACGAGTTCCTGGTCACGGAGTTCATCGAAGGCAGCGACCTGCGGGCCTGGATGGCGGCCTCCACCCCGCTCATCGGGGCCGAGGGCTCGGCACAGGACATCGCCGACTACTACCGGCGCTGCGAGACGGTCATCTCCGGAGTCGAGCGGGCGGTGGCCCGGCTGCACGACCGCGGTTACCTCTTCGTGGACGTCTCCCCCGGGAACGTACTCGTCCGCGCGGACGACAGCGTCCGCCTCGTCGACTTCGAGGGCGCCCAGCTCCTGGGCGCCGAGTTCGCCAGGACCGGCACCCCCGGGTTCACACCGCCGGACGAGCTGATCGGCGACGACACCGGCGTGTACGACGAGTACGGACTGGCGGCCCTGGCCCTGATGTTGCTGGCGCCGTTCAACCAGATGGCGCAGCGCAATCCCGACTCCCTGGCACACCTGCACTACGACCTGGGGGAACGGGCGCCGGTCGCACCGTCCTTGTGGGCCCGGGCGACGAAGTTCCATGCGCCCGGCAGCAGTCCGCGGCTCCCGACTCCGGAGCAGGTCGCCGACGATCCGGCGCCGCACCTCGCCGCGCTGCGGGACAAGGCCGCGGACGCGCTGCTCGCCATGGCGGACGTGGACGACCCGGCACGTGTGTTCCCGACGATCGCCGAGGGGTACCTGACCAACACGCTGTGCGTGGCGTACGGCACGGCCGGTGTCGTCCACGCGTTGCGCAGAGCGGGCCGTCCGCTGCCCGAGCGGGTGCTGGACCGGCTGCGCCGCGACGCACTCGACACCGCCGGCGATCTGCCGCCCGGCCTCTACGTGGGGCTGTCAGGCATCGCCTGGGTGCTGGCCGACTGCGGGATGCCGGAGGAAGCCCTCGAACTGCTCTCGGCGGCCGACCGCCACCCGCTGACCGCCGAGAACGCCACCCTCTTCGGCGGAGCCGCCGGTGTGGCGCTCACACACCTGGCGCTGTACGGTCACACCCGCGACGAGGGCCATGTCGATCGGGCGCTCGCACTCGCCGCCGGGCTTCCGGCGGATGAACTGCTCGTTCCGGGACTCGGTCCCGACGACTCCACCGGGCTGCTGCACGGCAGATGCGGGATCGCCCTGATGCTTGAGCAGCTCGCGGGCGTCACCGGCGACCCGGGCCACCTCGCCCGCGGGGTGCGGCTGCTGCACGCCGAACTGGACCGGGCGACCGACCCAAACTGTCCGAGTCTCACCTTCCCCGTCTCCGAGACCGACCGCCGCAGCATGCCCTATCTGTTCTGCGGGTCGGCCGGGCTCGCTCACGCCGTCTCCCGCTATCTGCGCGTGGTGGACGACGAGCGGCTGGCCGAAGCGCTGCCGCGCCTGCTCGCACCGCTGCGCACCACCTTCACCGCGCAGCCGGGCCTCTACCCGGGCCTGGCCGGTATGGGCTTCGCCCTCGCGGACCACGCCGAGGTCACGGGCGACGCGAGCAGCCGTCACGCCGCGCTGCGGGTCGCCCGCGGGCTGTTCAAGTTCGCGGTACCCCACAGCACCGGCGTGCGCTTCCTGGGCGACCAACTGCTCCGGTACAGCGCCGACCTGTACAGCGGATCGGCCGGTGTGCTGCTCTTCCTGGACCAACTGCTCGACCCCCGTCCCGATCCGCTCTTCACCGTCGACGCTCTCGCGCGACAGGCCGCCGGCGTACGCGCATGAAGGGGACCGCCGTGCGACGTGACGTCACGCTCTACTGGTGGGGCCAGACCACCTCCGCCTTCGGTTCCGTCTTCACCGCGATCGCCGTTCCCGTCGTCGCCGTCGTGTCGCTGCGCGCCTCGGCGGGACAGGTCGGCCTGGTCAGCGCGGCGGCCGCGCTGCCCATGCTCGTCTGCGGGTTCCCCGCCGGCGCGCTGGCCGACCGGATCGCCCGCCCGCGCCGGACCCTGATAGCCCTGGACGGGATCTCCGCGCTGACCGTCGCCCTGGTGGCCTGGGGGCTCGCGAGCGGGGTCGCGGACATCGGCTGGTTGGTCGTCCTCGGCATGGTGCTGGGCGCGGTGGGGACACTGGATTCCGCGGTCTACTTCGTCCACCTGCGCCAACTGGTCGGCGCGGACGGTGTCGGCCCGGCGCGCGCCCGGCTCCAGGCCGGGCAGTACGGTGCGGCGCTCATCGGTCGGATCCTGGCGGGCCCGGCCATCGTCGTGCTGGGTGGCGCGGCCGCCCTGGCGATGGACGCCGCGAGCTACCTCCTGAGCGCTCTGGCGCTGCTGAGCATGCGGTCGCCCGACCTGGTTCCCCGCGAGGCCGGTTCCTCGGTGGCCGACGCGCTGCGCGGCGCGGCGGCGGGACTGCGGTTCCTCGGCCGCGACCCGTTCCTGCGGATCCTGCTGGTCTTCATCACGGTGCCGGCGGCTGTCATGGCGGGAATGGGCGCGCTGACGGGGCCCTTCCTGCTGCGCGACATCCACCTGCCGACCGGGGCCTACGGGCTGGTCTTCGCGCTCTCCGGACTCACGGGCCTGCTCGGGTCGCTCGTGGCCGGGAGGGTCCTGGGCCCGCGCCGGGATCCCCGGCTGGTGGTGATCACCACGTTCGCCGCGGCCTTGCTGTGCGGCCTGCTGCTACCGCTGTCCGCGGGTCCGCTGCCTCTGGCGGCCACCTGCGCCGCCCTGGGCATCGGCCTGCCGATCTTCTTCGGGGCCATCGCCAACGTCGCGCTCTCGGCGGTGTTCGCCGCCTGCGTGCCCGAGGACACCCTGGGCCGCGCGATGGCCGCGCTCCAGGTGCTGGCGGCCGCGGCGGGGCTGCTGGGCGCGCTCGGCGGCGGTGCGCTCGGGGACGGGATCGGCGTCCACCGGGCTCTGTGGGCACTGGGCGCACTCGCGCTCGGGGCACTCGCGCCCAGCCTGTGGCCCGCCGTCCGGGCGGCCCGGCGTCGCGCTCCCGCGGACGGTGCGACACCTGGGCCGTCGCCCGCTCCCGCGCGCACCGCTCGATGAACTCGGGCAGGGCGTACGCCGAGGCCGGCCGATGAGGTGACCGGACAAGCCCTGCTCGAAGCCTCCGCCCCCATGACGCAGCGCGCTTCCCGCCGTCCGGCGCGGCGGCCGCCCCGGGGCAGCGCTCCTGCGGGATCGGCCGGCCGGGCGGCGTATGACCGACGACCGGATGGAGCAGCGCATGTCGCAGACCGCGGGAGTGGACCGGGCGCCGGTCCTCGTCCTGATCGGGGCCGGCCCGAGGGGGACCGGCCTCCTGGAGCGGATCGCGGTCAACGCGGCCGAACTCCTGCCGGACACCGCGAGCCTGGCCGTCCACGTCGTCGACCCGTTCCCGGCCGGGTCGGGGCGCGTGTGGCGGGCCGGGCAGTCACCCCTGCTGTGGATGAACTCGCGTGCCGAGGACATCACCATGTTCACCGACGACAGCGTCGACTGTGCCGGCCGCCCGAACCCGGGCCCGACGCTGCACGCGTGGGCCCGGGAGCACGGCCGAGCCATCGCGGACGATCCCGGGCTGGCCGCCGAGGCGGGTGCCCTCGGGCCGGCATCGTTCGCCAGCAGGCGGCTTGCCGGTGCGTACCTGCGCTGGTGCTTCCGACGAGCGGCGGCCGAGCTGCCGCCGAACGTCCGACTGGTGGTGCACGAGGCGCGGGCCGTCGGGCTCACCGACCGGCCGGACGGCGGACAGGTCGTCACCCTCTCGACCGGGAGCGCGATCCGGGCGGACCTCGTCGTGCTGGCCCTCGGCAACCAGCGCGGCGGACTCGACGAGCGGCAACAGGCGTTCGCGGCGCTGGCGGACCGCAACGGCGGTGGATACCTCCCGCCCAGCTATACCGCGGACGTCGACCTCGACCTGCTGCCCGCGGGCGGCGAAGTGATCGTTTCAGGCATCGGCCAGGCGTTCGCCGACCTGATGGTCCTGGTGACCGAGGGACGCGGCGGGGTGTTCGCGCGTGATACCGACGGCACCCTGCGTTACCGGCCGTCCGGACGCGAGCCGGTGCTGCGGGTCGGCTCGCGCCGCGGGCTGCCCGCGAGTCCGAAGCCCGCGCAGTCCTTCGCGGGCACCCGCGTCGAACCACCACGGTTCGCCACCGCCGAACGGCTCAAGGAACTGGTGAGCGCCGACGCGCCGGGCGGCGCGGACGTGTTGCTGGGCATCGTGTGCAAGGAACTGGGCTGGGCCTACTATCGCGAGCTGTTCCTCGCGAACCCGGCCCGTACCTGCCTGCCGTGGGGCCAGTTCTCCCGCGAGTTCGCCGGACTCGACTGGTACGACCCGCGGATGGCGCGCCTGGTCGCCCGGGCGGTGCCCGATCCCGAGGACCGGATGGACCTGCCGCCGGAGCGCTCCCCGTTGGCGAACCGGGCGTTCGCGGACGAACCGGCTCTCTGTGCCTGGATGGACGCCCACCTGCGGCGTGGCGTACGCCGGGCCACCGAAGGGCGGTACAGCGGCCAGGCCGCGGCCCTCGGCGCCCTCGTCGCACTCGTCCCCGGGCTGCTGGGCGTGCTCACCACCGGGGAGGGCCTGCTGGACCATGCCGCGGCCGCGGTGCTCGGGCCGGTTACACGCCTGGCGGGACTGCTCGGCTCCGGCCTGCCGCCTTACCGTTTCGAACAGTTGCGGGCGCTGTCCGCGGCCGGCGTGGTCCGCTACCTCGGTGCCAACCTCACGCTCACCGCCGATGAGCCGTCAGGACTGTTCGTCGCCCGCTCCACCTGCCTGCCCGGGGTGGCCACCGCGCGTCACCTGGTCGAGGCCCGGCTGCCGCACGACGACATCCTGGCGGACGGCTCCGCGCTGCTGACGGGTCTGGTGCTGGCCGGACGCGGGCGCGCGGTGCGGTCCGCGGCCGCGGTGCGGCTGGCTGTGGACGAGCTCAGCTTCGCCGTCGAGGACCGGGCCGGCCGCAGCGACCCGCGCCGGTTCGCCCTCGGGGCCTTCGCCACCGGCGGGGCCCTGGGGGCCCTGTCGATGCCGCACAGTGACGCGCCGTTCTTCCGGCAGAACGATGCGCTGGCCCGGCGGATCCTGCACGAGCTCGCGCCGCCGCGCAACGGCCGGTGAGCCGGATCCGGGTAACGGCCGT
Source organism: Streptomyces sp. NPDC001056 (assembly GCF_053598955.1). Lineage (NCBI taxonomy): Bacteria > Bacillati > Actinomycetota > Actinomycetes > Kitasatosporales > Streptomycetaceae > Streptomyces > Streptomyces sp. NPDC001056. Next base: position 317,226 of record NZ_JBSFLI010000003.1, read on the forward strand.
GTCCCCTGAATCGCGGCCTCGCGACCAGCGGATATACCGCTCGTTGGGCGCCCCTATCCCGGCCCTGATCCCACCTCGGGGAACGTGGTGGATGACGGCCACGAACATACGGCGCGCGGAAAGACCGACAGAGGGGGGCTCATGGAACTGACCGAGTTCATGGGCCTGCGTCCTGTCCCCTGCGCGGGGCTGCTGCTCACCCTCACCCGGCGCTGCCCGCTCGGTTGCGCCCACTGTTCGACGTCGTCCACCGCACGGGGCGAAGAGCCCGACGCGGAGCAACTGCTGAGGTTCGCCCGCTCGTTCACCGCCGACGACCGGCCCGAGGTCGTCATGCTGACGGGTGGTGAACCCCTGCTGCTGCCCGACCTGGCGTACGAACTCGCCACCCTGGTCAGGGCGGTCGGCTCGCGCAGCGTGCTGCTCAGCGGGATGTTCTTCGCCCGGGGCGGCCGCGTTCCACCGCCGGTCATGCGGGCGGTCACCGCCGTCGACCACTTCTCGGCGAGCCTGGACGCCTTCCACGAGCGGGAGATACCGCGTCGGGACGTCTTCCGTGCGGTCCGGCAGGTGCTGGAGGCGGGCATCGCCGTCAGCTTCCATCTCGTCGGCACGGGTCCGCGGGACCCCTACCTCGCCGACGTGACCACCGCCATCAGACGGGAGTTCGCCGACCGGGTGCCGATGCTGGTCAACGAGGTGCGACCGGTGGGCAGGGCGGCCGCCTGGGCTGCCGCCGGCACACGGCGGCCGGCCGCGGACCGCGCGCTGCCGTGCGCGATGGCCGCCTGGCCGGTGGTGGCCTTCGACGGCGCGGTGCTGGCCTGCTGCAATCAGCAGGCGGTGGACCGCAGGCCCGTCCCCGGGCACCTGTCACTGGGGCATATCGCCGAGGACGACTGGGCGACCGTGCGCCGCCGTTCATTGTCCTCGCCGGTGCTGCGGATGGTCCGGGCCGTCGGACCGGCTCATCTCTACCACCGCCACGCCCCCGGCGCCGACGAGTTCGGCTACTGCGTCGGATGCCGGAGCCTGCCCGCCCACCCCGACGTGGTCGCGGGTGCCGTACGGGACGCGTCCGGGCTGGTCGGCGAGCTGCTGGACCGGGAAGCTGCCCGGACACAGGCCGACGCCGGCCCGGTCGAGTTGCTGCGGCGCTACGGCTGCCCGCCCTACGCGGATCTGGTGGCGCTCCCCACCATCACGACCGTCACACGGAGCCCCTGATGACCCGCCCGAGCACGTCGGCCACGCTGCGCGTCAAGCTGGGCCTCGCCGCTCCCGTGCTGCACGCCGCGACCGCCGCCCTCTGGCGTCACGAGCCCGCCGGGCTGCGCCCGCGCTACGTCGAGTACCTGTACGCGATGCACGCGCTGATCCGGGCCTCCGTACCCCTGATGGAACGGGCCGCCCGGCGCTGTGCGGAGCTGACCCCGCGTGATCCCGTCGCCAGGCCGCTCGGCCGGTATCTGGAGAAGCACGCCGAGGACGAGCGCGGCCACGACGAGTGGTTGCTCGAAGACCTCGCCGCGGCCGGAGCCGACCCGGATGCGGTCCTCGGCCGGTTGCCGTCGCCGGTCGTGGCCGACCTGGTCGGGGCGCAGTACTACTGGATCGAGCATCAGCACCCCGTCGCCCTGCTCGGCTACATCCGGGTGCTGGAGGGCAACGCCCCGGCGCCCTGGCTCGCCGACCGTCTCGCGGCGCGGACCGGTCTGCCCGCCGCCGCGTTCCGTACGGTGCGTGAACACGCCGAACTGGACGCGGAGCACCTCGCCGATCTGGACGACCTGCTCGACACCCTGCCGCTGACCGCCGCCCAGCAGGTCGCGGTGGCCGTCAGCGCTCTTCGCACGACCGACGGGATCACCCGTCTGTTCTCGTATCTCGCAGCAGCCCCGGGAGGCCTGTCATGACCGACGACCGCACAGCGCTCGGCCGTTTGAACGAGGCGGGATTCTCCGTCGGCGCGCTCACCGATGAGCAACTGGAGGTGTTGAGGGCCCTCACACCGCACGAACTGGACCTGCTGGTGGACATCAAGGGCCGGCTGGACGAGGTGGGGCCCGAAGTGCAGGCACACAGCGAGATCGCCGGCGGCGCGCTCTTCTGAGTCCACGCCGCGACCCGGGAGGGACCTGGACCATGTCTTGCTCCACCTGCGCGTTCACGCTGCCGCCCGGCGCCTGCTTCTGCCCCTCGTGCGGATCGCCGTGCGCCGCCCCGTCCACCACCGCCGCGGACCGGACCGAGACCCGCAAGGTCGTCACCGTACTCTTCTGCGACCTGGTCGGCTCCACCGCGCTGTCCGGAACCCTCGACCCGGAGACGCTGCGGTCGGTGACGCTGCGCTACTTCGACGTGATGCGCCGCCAGGTCGAATTCCACGGCGGCACGGTGGAGAAGTTCATCGGGGACGCCGTCATGGCCGTCTTCGGCGTGCCCGTCGTGCACGAGGACGACGCCCGCCGAGCGCTCGCCGCCGCCCTCGCCATGCTCGCCGCCCTGGACGGGCTCAACGCCGAACTCGACGCCACCCTGGGCGTACGGCTCGATGTCCGCATCGGCGTCAACACCGGCCAGGTGGTGTCCGGTTCGGACGCCTCGGCCCGCCAGGCACTCGTCTCGGGCGAGACCGTGAACGTCGCCGCACGACTGGAGCAGAATGCCGGGGCGGGTGACATCCTCATCGGCCCCGGCACCCTGCGGTCCGCCGGGGCGGCGGTACACGCCGAGCCGGTCGGACCGCTGACCCTCAAGGGCAGGGCCGAGCCCGTCCAGGCGTACCGGCTCCTCGGGCTCGGCGCGGACGATCCGGAACTGCTGCGCCGCTTCGATGTGCGGTTCGTCGGCCGGCTGCCCGAACTGGCCGCGCTGGACGGAGCTCTGGCGGACGCCGCAGGTCACCGGGGTGCCCAACACGTCCTGGTGCACGGGGAGGCGGGGCAGGGCAAGACCCGGATGCTCAGGGAGTGGATCCTCTCCCGCGCGTTCCCGTGTGGCACCGGGCGGTGCCGGCAATACGGCGACCAGGGCAGCCTGAGCCCGCTCGGCGACGCGATGGCCTCGCTCCTGGCGATGAGCCGGGTCCCCCGCGGTGTCACCGAGGCCCTGCGGGTGCTTTCCGCCGGCCTGCTGCTCGACGGGACCCCCAATCCGTCGGTGGAGGACACCTGCGCCGCTCTCGTGCGGGTCCTGACCGCGCTGTCCGCCAGGCAGCCGGTGGTACTGGTGATCGACGACTGCCACTGGGCCGGGCCTTTGCTCCTCGACGTCCTGGACCGGCTGGTCCGGAAGCTGGGCCGGGCCGCCGTCCTGCTCGTCTGCGTGGCCAGACCCGAACTGCTGGAGGCCCGCCCGACCGTGACCGGGCCCTCGGTCCGGACGCTGCCGCTGCGGGGACTGTCCTACGACGAGTCCCTGATCCTGGCCGCCGAGCTGGCGGACGTCAGCGCCCACTGGGACACCGAGCCGACCCGGCTTCTGGAGCGGGCCGGCGGCAACCCCCTGCACCTGGAACAGCTGCTGGCGGCCGCCGCGGAGACCGGGTCGCAGGACGAGCTGCCGCCCACGGTGCAGGCGCTGCTGGGGGCACGGATCGACGCCCTGGAGCCCCGCGAACGCATGGTGCTGGATCACGCGTCGGTGATCGGGCGGGAGTTCGCCGCGAGTGAGCTGGCCGAGCTGGGGGGCACGCCGGACGGTGTGCCGGCGGCTCTGCTGACGCTCAGCCGACGGCGGCTCGTGGAGCCCGGCCACGAAGCGTCCTTCCGCTTCAGCAGCGGACTGGTACAGGAGGTCACCTACACGTGCATGTCCAAGCGGGCACGGGCCGAAGGCCACGAGAAGGCCGCGGAGCTGCCGACCGTACGAGCCGCCGGCCAGGCGGCGGTGGGAGGTCACCTGGAACGGGCGTACGGCTACCTGAGCGAGCTCGGGCGACTGGACGATGCCGCCGAGACGCTGCGCGGCCGGGCCGCCGAAGCGCTCGGCCGGGCCGGCGCCCAGGCGCTGGACCGGTCCGACCTCCCCTGGGCCGATGATCTGCTGACGAGGGCCGTGACGCTGCACCGGTCCGGGCAACCGAGCGGTGCGGCAGCCGTCCGCAGGCTCGGGGAGGCCCGTTCCGCGCGGGGCCGCGCAGACGAGGCCCGCGCGCTGCTCCAGGAGGTGCTGGCAGCGTCGGCCGACCCGGTGGAAGCCGCTCACGCGAGGCTCTCCCTGGCCGCGATCGGCCCTGAGGGCGAGTCGCCCGCGGCAGCCGCCGAAGCCGTACTGCCGGTCTTCGAAGCGGCGCGGGACGAACTGGGCCAGGCCCGGGCCTGCCTGCGGATCGCCCAGCGCAGCCAGTCCCTGAGCCGGCATGGCGACGCGGACCGCCGGCTCACCCGGGCCCTGGTCCATGCGGTGCGCGCCGGCGGCGAGCCGGAACGGGCCGCCGCCCTGGGTGCGATCGGCATCTCCCTGTGGCGCGGCCCGGTACCGGTCCCCGAGGCCGTGGCCCGGTGCCGGACGCTGCTCGGCGAGCACGGCGGCGAACGACGGACCGTACGACTGACCCTGAACTGTCCGCTGGCGGTCCTGCTGGCCCTGCAGGAACAGTGGACGACCGCGCGGGACTGCCTCGCGGAGGCCGCCCGGCTCGCCGAGGCGCTGGGGTACGCGGAGACCGAGGTCGTGCTTCCGCTGTTCAGCGCGATGGTCGAGGGGCTGGCGGGCCGGCGGGACCAGGCTCTCGCCCTGCTGGGCGCGGCGGCCGGGGCGGCGCGGCGGCTGGGCGCGGTGGCCCTGCTGGACAGCGTCGGCCTGGAGTCCGCGAGGCTGCACATGGACGGCGGTGACGTGCAGGCGGCGGCGGACGTCCTCGGGCGGATCGGGCAGGGGAACGAGCGCCCGCACGGCGAAGCGGTGGAGTTCGGCGGCCTGCTGGGCCGGGTCGCCGCCGCACAGGGGCGTCATGACGAGGCCCTCCGGCTCGCCGCCCGCGCCGTCTCGTCCGCCGAACGCACCGACTCCCCGGTCGCACACGCCGTCGCCCGCCTCGACCAGGCGCACACCCTCCGGCTGCTCGGCCTGAACGACCAGGCGCGAAGCGCCGCCTCGGCAGCCCGAGCACTGTTCGCCGCCAAGGGACATCTGCCCGGAGGGCGCTGGGCCGCGGGCCTCCTCCACGAACGGGAATGAGCAACCATGACGACAGCGCCGCCCCAGGGTCTCACCTGGCGCCTGCTCGGCAAACGCCCCGTGGACATCCCGGTGGCGGCCGACGGGATCCAACTGCCGGGCGCCTTGGACGGGGCCACCGGCCAGGGGGTACGGGTCTGCGTGGTCGACTCCGGCGTCGAGCGCGACCATCCGTCCGTGGGCCGGGTCGACGGCTCCTGGGTGGTCGTCAAGGACGACGAGGGCATCCGGGTCGAGGAGACCGACACCGGAGACACCTGCGGCCACGGCACGGCCTGCTCCAGCATCGTCCGCAGGGTCGCGCCGGACTGCGAACTGTACAGCGTACGCGTGCTGGGCGAGCGCTTCTCCGGTACCGGGGACATTCTGCTGGAAGGACTGCGCTGGGCCGTTCGGCAGGGCTTCGACGTGATCAACCTGAGTCTGTCGACGACCAGGACCCGCTTCGCGGAGGAACTGCACGCGGTGGCCGACGAGGCGTACTTCAACCGCACGGTCATCGTCGCGTCGGCCCACAACACCCCGGTGGAGAGCTTCCCCTGGCGTTTCGCATCGGTGATCTCGGTGGGCAGCCACGAAGAGGAAGACCCCGACCTGCACCTGTACAACCCCCGCCCGCCCGTGGAGTTCTTCGCCCCCGGGCAGAACGTGGAAGTGGCCTGGCTGGGCGGCAGGACCATCCGTTCCACCGGCAACAGCTACGCGACGCCCTTCATCACCGGCATGTGCGCCCGGTTCTTGTCCCTCGGTCCCCGCATGACGCCCTTCCAGGTGAAGAGCGCCCTCTACGCCTCCGCGGCCAACGTCAGCTAGACACGAGAAAGGTGCAGCTGTGTCCCTCGGCCTGCAGCCCGCGAGCACATCGGACGACCCGATGGCCCTCGAACTCCTCCAGTCCGTCGTCGACGTCGCCCGCGCGATCTTCGGCGCCCAGGCAAGCTCCGTCTTTCTGCTCGACGAGGAAGCGGGAGAACTGGTCTTCCGAGCCGTCTCCGGTCGCGGCGAGGAGTTCCTGGTCGGCCGGCGCTTCCCGGCCGGCCGCGGCATCGCCGGCTGGGTGGCGGTCTCCGGCGAGCCGATCGTGGTCGACGACCTCGCCGACAACCCGTCCTTCGACCGCTCCCTCGCGCAGTCGACCGACTACGTACCCGACGCGCTGATGGCGGTCCCGCTGATCCACGGCGAGCGGGTGCTCGGCGTGCTGGAAGTCCTCGACCCGGCCGAGCAGGCCCGCTCCAGCCTTCCCGAGCTGGACCTGCTGTCGCTCTTCGCCCGGCAGGCGGCCACCGCCCTGCGGTTCACCACGTCGCGGGGCGGCGGCGCGGACGGCAGGTCGACCCCTCTCGCGCCGCACCGGCGTGCCACGGCGCTCGGGTTGGTCCGCCGGCTGGAACACCTCCTGGCAGAGGAGACACCGGACCGGTGAGGGACGAGCGGTGCCGGTGCCCGTGCCTTGTGCGGAAGGATCAGTATGGGCCTACGTGATTACTGGGAGGCCAACCGGCCACGGCGTGGATGAAGATCAGTTCTGCCCGGAGGGACGTCGGCTTCGCACAGCGAACCGCACGCCCGGGAGCCAGAGCTGAGGAGACCCATGATCGAGCAGAACCGGCCGCAGGACGGAACAGCGGGCATGTGGCGAGCTGCTCGGGGAACGCACGCCTGGCCACTCGCCGGCCGGGAGCAGGAGATGGCCGTCCTGCGGTCTGCTGTCAGCACCTGCCGGGACGGCGTGTCCACCGTCATCGAGATCACCGGGGATCCGGGGCTCGGCAAGACCAGGCTGCTGTCCGAACTGGCCGACCTGGCCGAGGTGGAAGGACTCACGGTACTGTCCGGCCGGGCCTCGGAGTTCGAACCGCAACGCTCCTTCGGGGTGTTCGTGGACCCCATTCGCCGGTGCTTCGGCCGGCGGGCCGCGGCAGAACACCGTCCGCTTGACGAGGACATGACGGAGTTGCTGGGCCTGGTGGTTCCCGGCGGTGCCGGTTGTGATCCTGGGCGGTACCGGTACCCCGAGGTGGAGCGCTACCGGCTGTACCATGCCGTCGGCCGGCTTCTGGCGGACGTCGGGGGGGAGCGCGGGGTACTGCTCTGTCTCGATGACCTGCACTGGGCGGACGAGGGATCCCTGGAGCTGCTGCACCACCTTCTTCGCCAGCCGCCCCGGACGCCACTGATCCTTGCCTGCGGACACCGGCCCCGACAGGCGGCGGCGAAACTGCTGGCCTCCTTCCAGCACACCCCTGCTGACTACCGCATCGAACGACTCCCGCTGTCACCGCTGGACCAGCAGGAGTGCCGCAGTCTCCTCGGCTCCGTACCCACGCCACGCCGACGTGACCGGCTGTGCCAGGCCAGCGGGGGCAATCCGCTCTACCTGGAGGTTCTGACCGAGCTCACCACCGACGGTGCCGATGCGACCGAGGAGCTCACCGGCCTGCCGCACACGCTGCGGGCAGCCCTGGCCCGCGAGGTCGCTCTGCTGACCGGGGAGGAACTCGCCACGCTGCGCGCCGCCGCAGTGCTGGGCGACCCCTTCGACCCCCTGTTGCTCGGTCCGGTCGCCGGCCTGGCCACCGGTCCGGCCCTGGAGGCGCTCGATGTCCTCGTCGGGATGGACCTCATCCGGTCCGGCACGTCGACCGGCGCCGAGCAGCACGAACCACGCCAACTGCTTCATTTCCGGCACCCGTTGCTCCGTGAAGTCGTGTCCCGCGACACACCGCCGGGCTGGTGGCTCGCCGCGAACGCACGAGCCGACGAGGCGCTGAGCAGGAGTGGAGCGAGCCCGGTGGAACGCGCACCCTACCTAGCGCGTTCGGCGCAGACGGGCGACCTCGAAGCCGTCCGCGTCCTCGCCGAGGCCGCGGCCCGAGCCATCCCCTCGACGCCCGCGACCGCGGCCGCCTGGCTGCGCGCGGCGCTGCGGCTGTCCGGCGCGGACGACTCCGAGGAGTCGGTCCGGCGCCGGATCGGGATGCTGCTCGGTCTGGCGAACGCCTGCATGATGACCGGGGACCTCACCGCCTGCCGCGACGCCCTCGCGCAGGCTCTGGACCTCGTGCCGCCGGACCGGCGTCATCAGCGCGTACCGATCGTGGAACTCCGGTCGGTGATCGAGCGGATTCTCGGCAGCGCCAAGGCGGCGAAGCTCGCGCTCCAGGACGAACTGGTCCGCTGGCCGGAGACCGACGCGCAGGCGAATCCGCTCCGGCTGCAACTCGCCACCGTGGGCATGGCACAAGGGGACTTCGCCGTGGCGGCCGGCCACCTCGATGCCCTCCTGGCTCGCACTCCCGCGCCCGTCGACCGCAAGACCCTGACCGCGGTGGCGGCCTGCCGTGCCCTGGGCGCCGCATACAGCGGGCGGACCGGGACACTGCTGATGTACGCCTCCGAAGCCGCCGCCTTCATCGACGCCATGGAAGACGGGGAACTGGCCGCCTTTCTCGACGAGGTCGGCCAGCTGGGCTGGGCCGAGGTCCTTGCCGAACGCCACCACGCCGCCATCCGGCACATGACACGCGCCACTCGGTGCGCCCGGCTCACGGGGCAGAGCTACATGATGCCGTACCTGCTGCTCGGCCAGTCCTACGCGGAGCAGGCGACGGGAGACCTCTCGGGCGCGATGGCCTCGGCGGCGAGCGCCGAGGAGATGGCCCACCTGCTTGACCGGCCGGATCTCATCGGCTGCGCCCTGACGTTGAGCGCCAGCGCCACCGCGCTGCTGGACGGCCCGGCAGCCGCCGCCGCCGACGCCGCCGAGCGGGCCTTGCGCTCGGCCGGACGCCGCGGACGGCTGTGGGAGCTGTCCGCGGCGGTACTCGCGTCCGTCCGCCTCGACCAGGGGCGGCCCGACGACTGCATCCAGCTGCTGCGGACCATCACCAGTGCCAACCGATCGACGACGACCCAGGCGCTCCGGGCCATGTGGTACTCCACCGCGGCTCAGGCCGAGATGGCCCTCGGCGACACGGCGGCTGCCCGCGACTGGGCGGCACACGCTGCCGAGGCCGCGCAGGCCGTGGGGCTCCCCGGACAGTCCGGCTACGCCGCGCTCGCCATGGCCTGCGTCCGGCACGACGACCCTCGCGCCGCCACGGAACTCTTCTCGGCCGCGGCCGAGTCCTTCGCCGCAGGCGGCCTGGTCCTGGCGGAGAGCCGCGTCCGGCTCCTGCTCGGCCGGGCCCTGGCGGCCACCGACAGGCTGGACGACGCCATCGACTCCGTCGGATGCGCCAAGCGGATCGCCGACGCCCACGGGGCGGGACATCTGAGCAGGCTCGCCGTCAACGCCCAACGTCAGATCGGCGCCCGTCGGCCCCGGCAGGGCGGGCACTCCACACCGTACGGCGCACTGTCCGAACAAGAGCGGCGCATCTGCCAGTTGGTGGCCCGGGGCCTCTCCAACCGCGACATCGCCTCGAACCTGTTCGTGTCGGTCAAGACCGTCGAGGCCCACCTCACCCGCATCTTCCGCAAACTCCAGGTGAGTTCGCGTGCCGCCGTGGTCGGCGCCCTCAGCAGCGCACATACCGACATCGGACCGTCGGCCAACCGGATCCTGACCTCCCCTCGGCATGCTCCCTGACAACCGCCGCAAGCACGAGGCGTCCGGACGGGCCGCCTGCCGGCCGGGCAATGTGAGGAGGATCCCTTGTTCGACGTCCTCGGTGAGGTCTTCGCCGACAAGGAGTACTACGCACCGCTCGCGGCGATCGACGATCCCGGCCCGCGCTTCGCCCCCGGACGCGTACCGGCCGGCTGGCGTGGCACAGCGCACGACATCTGGACGGTCTGGCGCAATCCGCAGGTCCGGCCGCCCGAGCGGGGCTGGAAGATCCATGTGTCGGCACGGCTGGACCGTGCCCAGCACGTCCTCGACGTGGTGTCGGACACCTGCTTCGCCGAGAACACACCGTTCAAGCACGCGAGCGCCCGGTTCTTCTTCCTGTTCCTCCACCACAAGCACGGCGCCAGATCGCAGTCGGGGAAGTTCTGCACCGTCTACCCCCCGGACAGCGCCACCGCGCGGCGGCTCCTCGACCTCCTCTCGCAGGCCCTGGAAGGGGAGGAGGGCGCCTACGTCCTCTCCGACCGCCGCTACCGGGACTCCCGGACCGTCCACTACCGATTCGGCGCGTTCGGCGGCCGGAGCCGGCTGCTGCCCGACGGGACCCGGGAGCCTCTCGTCCGCGACGGCTTCGGGCGCGATGTCGTGGACGTCCGCCTGCCCGCCTTCGTCCTCCCCGACGGGATCGTCGACCCCTTCGTCACCGAGGAGCAGGCGGAGCACGAGGGCCCGATCCTCATCCGCCACTACGAGATCGTCAAGGTGCTGCAACCGAGCAATGCCGGAGGGGCGTACCAGGCACGGGACACCCGCACCGGACGCCTCGTCTTCGTGAAGGAGGCGCGCGCCCACAACGGCTACACCTGGGACGGCACCAGCGCGCGGGAGCGGCTGCGCCACGAACACGAGGTGCTCGCCGCCGTCCACGAGGCGATCCCCGGAGTGGGCCCTGAGCCGCTGGACCACTTCACCGAGTGGGAGCACGACTTCCTCGTCATGGAGCACGTCGAGGGACTGCCGCTGCCCCAGTGGATGGGACGCGCCGCCCCCCTCCTCAAGGCCGACGGGTCGGCCCGGGACTTCGCCGGGTACTACGCCGGCTGCCGGCGCATTCTCCGGTCCCTGGACACGGCCCTCGAGCGATTGCACCGCCTGGGGTACCGGTTCGGGGACATCAACCCCGGGAACGTCATCGTCACCCCCGCGGGAGACGCCAGGTTCGTCGACTTCGAAGCCGTGTCGGCGACGAGCGGCCCTCCCACCGCGATGGGGACCCCGGGATTCACGGCGCCTTCCGACCTGACCGGCGACGGCACCGACCCGTTCGTGGGCGACCGGTACGGCATGGCGGCGACGGCCCTCACCCTGCTGGCGCCCCTGTACGCCGTTCCCGAACCCGTGTCCGCCAACCTCGCGCTGCTGCGGCGCGATCTGACGGCCGCGGCCCCGGTACCCGACGACCTGTGGGCGCGGGCCACCGCCTTCCAGCGGTCGCCCGAGCGGGAAGCCGCCGTTCTGCCCACCCCCGCGGAACTCGACGCCGACCCCCTGGCGTGCCTCGGCCGGGTCGCCGAGCAGATAGCGGCGGGGCTGCTCGACATGGCCGACAGCGCCAGGACGGACTGGGTCTTCCCGCCGCCGCCCATGGCGTTCCGGACGAACACCGTGTGCGTGGCGTACGGGACCGCGGGCGTAGTGCACGCCTTGCACCGGGCGGGGGCACCGGTCCCGGATGCCGTCGAGAAGCGGTTGCGCCGCGATGCCCAGGCGTTGCGCGAGGAACTGCCGCCCGGTCTGGCGGTCGGCTCGGCGGGAATCGCCCGGGTCCTCGCCGCGCTCGGCCACCTCGACGAGGCGATCGACTTCGCGCGCACCGCCGACAGCCATCCCCTCACCGCGTCGTCGACCACGCTGGCCGACGGGCGGGCCGGGGTCGGCCTGGCCTGGCTCGCCCTGCACCAGCGAACGGGCGACGTCCGTCACCTCGAACGGGCCGCCGCCGCGGGCGACGCGATCCTGCGCACCGCCGACCCGGGATCCACGCTCGGCGCCCACGACGCTCGCGGGCTGTTCCACGGACGCGCCGGACTGGCGCACTTCCTCCACTACCTGGCTCGTGACACGGGCGACGAACGCTACCGGGAAGCGGGCCGCCGGCTGCTGCACGAGGAACTGGACCGTGCCGTCCCGCTGCCCGACGGCTCGCTGTCCTTCTCCGAGAACGCCCTGAGCGGACGCGTCATGCCGTTTCTCGCCGAGGGTTCGGCCGGCGTGGGCACAGTCCTGGTCCGCTACGCGGCCACCTCACCCGACGAACGGTGCACGGCGGCACTTCCCCTGGTCGTCGCGGACACCCGCAAGGTCTACGCGAGGGAACCCGGCCTGTACGGCGGACTCGCCGGCATGGTCTGCCTCCTCGCGGACCACGCGGATCTCACCGACGACGCACGGGACCGCCAGGACGCCGTCCGGGTCGCCACGGGACTGGTCAAGTACGCCGTCCCGCACGGCCGAGGCATCCGCTACCGCGGCGGGAACTCGCTCCGGTTCAGCGCCGATGTCTCCAGTGGCAGTGCCGGGGTCCTGCTGGCGCTCCAGCGCGTCGTCCACGCTCAGGGCGACGAGTTGTTCACCCTGGACCGCCACGGGTCCGCGATCGAAGGAAGGAGGTGATCAAACATGGCGCAGATCCTCGCCCTCCAGAAGCTCCGGATCGAGACGGATTTGCTGTTCCCCTGCTTCAGCGTGTCCGTCAGCGGGTGGAGCAACGTCACGACGTGAGTGCCCCGTCTCGTGCGGTGCCCCGGCAGCCGACTGCCGGGGCACCCCCGGGAGCCGTTCCGCCGCGGACCGCGAGACGTGCCACTTGCGTCCGGTCCGTCACGCGCAACTTGGCGAATACCGCCCGCAGATGATTCTTCACCGTGCTTTCCGAGATGCTCAGATTCCGCGCGACGGCCCGGTTCGTCATGCCCTGGGCCACCAATTCCAGTATCTGCCGCTCCCGGCCGGTGAGCGGTCGGCTCGGCCGCTCCTCCGCCGGAAAGCGTGGCGATCCAGGCCACGTCATCCTGTGCTCTTCTCTGTCGGGGCGTCGAGGATCTGGTGCTGCCCGGTGCCCGGCGCCGGCCGCCGGTTCCGCCGAGGCACGGTAAGGACGGATCTTGTGGAAATTCTGTGATGCCATGGTGGCTCCCGGGCGCGGTCCGACGCACGTACGATCACAGCCGTGAGGACCGGCGTACATGCGGGGGAGCGGGTGCTGGTCGCCGACGACGACCCGGCGATACGGCGTTCGCTGGAGCGCGGGCTGCGGCTGGAAGGCTTCTCGGTGGTCCTGGCCGACGACGGCCCCGCCGCGCTGGCCGTCCTGCGGGACGAAGCGCCGGACGTGGTGGTGCTGGACGTCTCGATGCCCGGCCTCAGCGGGACCGCGGTGTGCCGGACGCTGAGGGAGAGCGGCAGCGACGTACCGGTGCTGATGCTCTCGGCGCTGGACCAGGTGGCCGACCGGGTGGCCGGCCTCCAGGCGGGCGCCGACGACTACCTGATCAAGCCGTTCGCCCTGCAGGAACTGGTGCTGCGGTTGCGGGCGCTGCTGCGCCGCAGGCCCCCCGCGCCGACGGACCGGGTGCGTGCCGGGGATCTGGTGATCGACCCGGGGACGCGCGGAGCACTGCTGGACGGCACGCCGCTGGCCCTCACCCGGCGGGAGTTCGACCTGCTGGAGGTGCTGGCCCGCAACGCCGGTCTGGTGCTCACCCGCGACCAACTGCTGGACCGCGTGTGGGGGTACGACTTCGACGTGCGCACCGACGCCGTGGACACGTTCATCAGTTACCTGCGGCGCAAGCTGGAGGCCGGCGGGCGGCCCCGGATCCTGCACACCGTCCGCGGGATCGGCTTCGTCCTGCGCGACGACCGGGCGCCGGGCGGGGGCGGGCGTTGAGGCTGTCCACCCGGATCGCGCTGGTGGTCGCCGCGGTCGTACCACTGCTCGTACTGGCGGGCGGCGCCCTGCTGCTGCGGCTCGTCGCGGACGATCTGCACGCCCAGCAGGACGCCCACCTGCGTGACCGTGCGGCCGCGGTGGGACCGTCGGCCACGGCGCTGCTGCGCACGATGACGAGGGACCGCGCGGCGGCCGAACAGGCCCGGCAGCGGATGCTGTTCACCTCCGCCCTGGACGTCGGCATCCGGCTCACCGGCCCCCACGGCACGGTGTCGGGCGGCCCCCAGCCCGGTGCCTCGGTGAGGCTGCCCGCCGCCGGGACGAAGCCCATCCTGGTGACGGTGTGGGCCGGCGGTGTCCGCTGGCGGGTGCTGGCGACGCCCCTGACCGGTTCCGGGCACGGGGCCACGGGCACGTTGTGGCTCATGTCGCCGGGCACCGCCACCCAGACCCAACTCCGTTTTGTACGGCGACGCGTGATCGCCGCCGCCCTGCTCACCGCCCCGCTGGCCGGCGCCCTCGCCTGGGCGGCCGCCGCCCGCGCGGCCCGCCCGCTGCGGCTGCTCCAGCGGCGCGCCGGCGGCCTGGACCCCCGGACCAGCGCGGTGCGTCTCGACCACACCCCGACCGGGGTCGCCGAGGTCGACGACCTGGCCCGCACGCTCCAGACCGTGCTCGCCCGCTACGACGAGCAGGCCGCCCGTACCACGGAGGCACTGGCCACGGCCCGGTCGTTCGCCGCGACCGCTTCCCATGAGCTGCGCAATCCGCTGATGAGCGTGGGCACCAACCTCGACATCCTCACCGGACACCCACACCTTCCCCAGGCCGAACGGGCCGAGGTCCTGGACGATCTGCGCCGGGAACACGGCCGGGTGCTCGGCCTGCTGGTCATGCTCCGGGCACTCGCCGAGGGCGACCTGGTCGAGGCGGAGGCGTTCGGCCCCGTCGACCTGGCCGACGTGGTGCACCAGGGCGCCTGTGACCTGCGGCGCCGGCACCCCGGGGCGGACGTGGAGGTGCGCGCGGACTCCGGCCTGGTGGTGCGGGGCTGGGAACAGGGACTGCGCTCGGTCGTCGACAACCTCCTGACCAACGCCCTGGTGCACGGTCACGAAGCGGGCCGCCCGGCCCAGGTGGAGGTCTCCGTGCACGGCGCCCGGGACGAGCACGGCCCGGTCGCCGTACTCACCGTCGGCGACCGGGGGCCCGGCATTCCGCCGGCCGCGCGGGCGGCCGTCTTCGAACGCTTCCACCGCCGCCCCGACAGCCCCGGCTCCGGGCTGGGACTGACCCTGGTCGCCCAGCAGACCGCCCTGCACGGCGGCCGGATCACCGTCCAGGACCGACCCGACGGGCCGGGCACCCGGTTCGAAGTTCGCCTCCCCCTCACCGACGCCGGGGACACGGCGGTCGCCACCCTGCCCCAGCTGCGGCGCGACTGGCTCACAGCGGACTTCGGCCGGTCACAAACTTTCCACAAAGAGCGCTCCTAGCTTCTTGCCGCAGCGGCGATCCGCCGTGCCGAACGGAACCAGGGAGAGAGAAGCTCATGCTGAGCAGGAAGACCACCGTGGTGGCGCTCGCCACCATCACCGCGCTGCTCGGGGCAGTCGGGCCGGCCGCTGCTGGCGGGGCGAGCACCACGTCCAGCGCGAGCACCGACTCCACCGGAGACGCGGCGCGCGCCCTGTGCGTGCGGGCCACGCGGGTCGCCAATCGCATCGACCGAGACCTGACGCGTCTCAACGGCCCGGTGACCCAGCGAGGGTCCATCGCACGCCTCCAGAAGCGCGTCGACAACGCAGAGGCCGCCGGACACGACAAGGCCGGACTCGACGACCGGCTCACCTACCGCAAGTCCCTCGTGCCCCTCCTCCAGCAGCGGAGCCAGACCCTCACCCAGGTCACGGACTGGTGCACCGCCCACAACCACGGAGCCACCACGTGACCTCGCCGCGCCCACACCGCGCCCTGACGGCCATGGCGCTGCTCTGCATCGCCCTGACCACTGCTTGCGGCCCCCACCGAGCCATCGGGGGAAGCGGCAGCCGGCCGCCGGGCACTCCCGTCGTCTCCGCCCCTGCCGACGCGACGGTCCCACCGTCCCCGTCCGCCACCGATCTCTCGCATCTGACCCGCATCGTGGACGACGCCGAGAGCGCGGCCGCGGCTGTGGACTCCGACGCCGCGGGCGACAAATGAGCCGCGGGGCTCCTGCCGTCCAGCGGTGAGGAGCCCCACGAGCGCCCCACGGACCCCCATCGTGCTGGTCGGCAGCCAGATCCTTCTCCTGGCGGCACTGCCGCTCGGACCGGGCCAGCTCGGGAAATCGACACTCGCTGCTTCCCCCTGACGGGCCTGCTGGTTCCTACCCGGCGAGACCCCCCCGAACGGGAGGCGTACCGCTGCTGGAGCACATCCTGCCCGACCGGCCGTGCGGGGCGATGGTGCTCATCCCGTTGAGAATCCCGTGGAGAGGCGTATCCGTTCGCCGACAAGGTCTTCGAGATCGTGCTCCACCTGCGTCCCGCATGCCACCGGGAACGAGACGCCGGACGCTGCGTCGGCGGTCGGTCTGGACGTGGCGCCGACCTGACGGCGCGGGCTGCACGCCGTGCTGGACGAAGCCGCCGTGGTGATCCTGGACGGAGGCGGCCTGCCATTCGGACCCGCAGGCAGAGGCCCGCGTGGAGGCCGCTTTCACCGCCCGGCCGGGCATCCTCGTGGTGATCGCCCACCGGCTGGCCTCCGCGCGCGCCCAACATCGTGCCTGCTCGACGGCGACCGGGACCTGGCGGGTGGCGAGAGCGACCTGGAGCGCCGACGACAGGCGCGACCCGTTCCGGGTCCTCACCCCCTTCCTGACGGCCACCCCACACCACCTGGGCGGGCGGACGAAGAGGTTGCCGGGGTTCATGAGGGGCGCCGTCCCTCTCTCATGAACCGGCCGCGGAGGCTGCCTCGCGGGCGTACAGGTGGAGGAGGTGAGGCAGGGAGTAGGCCGTCGCGTGGGCGGTGACCTCGCTCCTGGGCGAGACGACCGCACCCGCCTCGATCATCAGCTCCAGCCCCCGTCGTGCCTCGGTCTGCCCCCACCCCAGGGCGGCCGCGGCTTCCTCCACCGTGAAGGTTCCCGACAGCGGCAGCGTGGCCAGCCTCTGAAGGGCGGCTCGGTGCGCCTCATCCAACTGTCCCCATTGGTCAGCCATATGGGACCTGACGTCGATGTCGCCCACGACGAGTTCGTCGAGCACGGCAGAGGTATCGGACAGCCGGTCCGCGTACTCGGCCAGCGGCAGGTGCCGCAGGACGGCGAGCTTGAGGCCCGCGGCGCGCACCGCCAGCGGCAGCGACCCGCAGGCCGTGACGATGCGTTCGGCCGCAGGCCGGTCGCAGGACATGCGGCCGGCGCCGATGAGGCGGCCCAGCAGATCCAGTGCCTCGGCGGTGGTCAGCAGGGGTACCTGGATGCGGTGAGCCGGGGCGAGCCCGGCGAGTTGGGTACGGGCCGTGACGACGACCGCGCTCCGTCCGGTGCCGGGCAGCAGCGGCCGGACGGCAGCTTCGTCGTCGGCGCCGTCCAGTACCACCAGCACCTTCCGGTCGGCCAGCCAGGCACGCCAGAGTGCGGTGGCTCTGCCGGAATCCCCGTGCGCCGCCTCGGTCGGCACATCTGTGTGCCCGAGCAGTTCGGCTGTCACCGATGCGAGGGGCCGGGGCACCCCGTCGTCACCGTGCAGTCTTACGAAGATCCGGCCACCGGGGAATTGGTTTTCCAGCCGGTGCGCCGCTCGCACGGTGAGGGCCGTCTTCCCCGCGCCGGCCGGTCCGACGACGACTCCGACGGCGCCACCGGCTTCGGTCACTTGGAGCAGCTCCGCCACTGTCTCCTCGCGACCGGTGAAGTCGGCCAGGTCAGGCGGGAGCTGGACTGGTGGTCTTCGGCGGACGGTTCGCGCGGCCCCGGGCGGCCCGGCCTTGTCGGCGAGGATCGAACGGTAGAGGGATTCCAGCACCGGGCTGGGAGACAAGCCCAGTTCCCGGGACAGGCTCTGACGTAGCTCGTCGTAAGCGGCCAGTGCCTCGGCGCGGCGGCCCGAGCGGTGCAGGGCCGTCATCTGCGCGGCACGCAGACGTTCCCGCAGCGGATACTGCTCCACCAGGTCACCGGTGGTCTCGGTGACCTCGCGAGCGTGGCCGGCCTCCAGCGCGGCCTCGGCCCAGTCCTCGCACACGGTGAGGTGGCGGGCCGCCAGCCTCTCGGCCTCGGCCCGTAGGGGGCCCGAACAAGCCAGCTCGGGCAGTGGCACGCCCGCCCACAGCATCCGCGCGTCGCGCAGCAGCCGGGCGGCGCGTTCGGCGTCGCCGTCGGCGGCGGCCTCGCGCCCGGCGCGGGCCAGCGCCTGGAACCGCAGGACGTCCAGTTCGCCTTCGCCGAGTCGGAGCACATAGCCACCGGGCCGGTGCGCGAGCCGGTCCCCGGCACCGGCCTCCGCCAGTATCTTGCGCAGCGCCGAGACGTAGACCTGAAGGTTCTTCCGCGCCGTCCGCGGCGGCTCGCCGTCCCACACCGCCTCGGTCAACAGGTCCACGGAGACCAGCGCGTTGGCGCGGCACAACAGCATGGCGAGGACCAGCCTCTGCTTGAGGGGCCCCAACGACAACGCACGCCCCCGCGCCTCGGCGGCAAGCGGCCCCAGAACGGAGAACCGCAGTGCCTCCGGACGCGGATCGGGGGCCGAGTCACGCATGGCGACCCGCCGGCGCGTCGCCGTGCCGAGGACCGACCGTGGACAAGTGGCGCTTCCCGCCGGGCGCACCGAGTTCGCGGAGACAGCCGGGCGCACGGCGGGCGCCCGACACCGCGGCGGCGTCGAAGTCCGCGACGGTCACGGTGGAGTGGCTGGTCGAGGGAACGTGCACGTGCGCTCCTGCATCACGGGACGAACGGCGAACCGGCCACGGGGCTCGCCGCGCCGGCCCGACGCGTGGGGCCGAGGACGACTGTGCCGCGGACAGCGATCCCTAGCATTGGGGGAACCCCCACCTCTTGGCTCTCGTCGCCGGGTTTCGACACCTGCGCACCCCATCCGTCCGTATCTGCGACGGCTCCCTTCCCGCGGTCGATACCGCCCGGGGAGCCGGTATCGCGCGGCGATGGCACCCCCAACCCTGCTTGGCGGCCACGGGAGGGGCCCCGGCTGCCCGGGTGTTGGCAGCAGGGGCTCCGCTCACGCCCGCTACAGCCCTCCGGCCGCGAGGAGTTCGCCGCACCACCTGCGGACCCTGGCCGTCGTCACGTCGGCCAGCGCTCCCGGCCCCGAAGGTGCGCAAGATGTGCAGCCGGATCACCGACTCATTGCGCTCGCGCGTGTGGTCGGCCGGCTGCCCGAGCGGCCGGTCCTCACGGTGCCGGAGGTCTTCGCGGCCGCCGACGCGATCGGCCCGCGTTGCCGCCCGCTTGTGCTCCTGACGGCCTTCACCACCCTGCTCCGCGCTCAGGCCGAGCCGCAGGACGGCCGGGCCGCAGGATGGGCAGTTGCGACGGAGCAACTACCGGGGCGACTGGGGCAAGGCCCGTAAGGCCGCGGGTGTCACGTCCGAGCCGCACTTCCACGACCTTCGGCACACGGGAAACACGCTGGCCTCCACGGCCGGGACCAGCATGCGGGAGCTGACGACGCGGATGGGGCACAGCAGCTCTCGGGCCGCGCTGATCCATCAGCACGTGACCAGCGACCGTGACCGGGCCATCGCCGACCGGCTCGGGCCATGATCCGGGGCGGTGGGGGTGCGCCTCCGAACCCGCCGAGAAGGACCCTGCGGCCCGTACTGGCACGCCTGTGGCACGACCCCTGAAACGCGCCGAAGGGCCAGCCCGGGAGGGAATCTCTCCTGAGCCGGCCCTTCTCTCTTGTGCCCCCGGCAGGATTCGAACCTGCGACACCCGCTTTAGGAGAGCGGTGCTCTATCCCCTGAGCTACGAAGGCAGGGATCTGTCGCGCGGACAGGGTGGTGATCGACCGGTGAGGGTCTGGTCGCCGTCGTCAGTGTAGCGGGTGGTGCGCTCGGCGCACGGGGGATCGGGGTGGGGGCGGAGGGGGCGTGCCGGGCCTGGGGGCGAGGGGTGGGCCGGTCCCTCGCGCAGGGTCCGCCGCGAGCGTCAGCGGATGCGGCGCAGGGTGTCCGGGGTGAGGGAGGCGAGGTCGGGGTAGCCGTCGACGGCCATCAGGAGGTCGGCTTCGGCCAGGAGGGAGCGCAGGACGTGGACGATGCCGTCGGTGCCGTCTAGGGCGAGGCCGTAGGCGTAGGGGCGGCCGATGCCGACGGCGGTCGCGCCCAGGGCGAGGGCCTTGACGACGTCGGAGCCGGAGCGGACGCCGGAGTCGAAGAGGACTGGCAGGTCGCCGGCGGCCTCGGCCACGCCGGGCAGGCAGTGCAGCGCGGGCAGGCCGCCGTTGGCCTGGCGGCCGCCGTGGTTGGAGCAGTAGATGCCGTCGACGCCGGCGTCCTCGGCGCGGCGGGCGTCGTCGGGGTGGCAGATGCCCTTGAGGATCAGCGGCAGGTCGGTGAGCGACCGCAGCCACGGCAGGTCGTCCCAGGTGAGGGGGTTGCCGAAGGTCAGGGCCCAGTGCAGCACCGCGGCCGACGGGTCGTCCTCGGGGGACTTGGCGAGGCGGGAGCGGAAGACCGGGTCGCTGGTGTAGTTGGCCAGGCAGTGGCCGCGCAGCTGGGGGAAGTTGCTCGCGGCCAGGTCGCGCGGGCGCCAGCCGGTGATCCAGGTGTCCAGGGTGACCACGATCCCCTTGAACCCGGCCGCCTCGGCACGGTGGACCAGGCTCTCGGCCAGCTCCCGGTCGGTGGGGGTGTAGAGCTGGAAGAAGCCGGGCGTGTCGCCGAACTCCGCGGCCACCTCCTCCATCGGGTCCACCGTCAGGGTGGAGGCGACCATCGGCACGCCGGTGCGGGCGGCGGCGCGGGCCGTGGCCAGGTCGCCGTGGCCGTCCTGGGCGCACAGGCCGATCACCCCGACCGGGGCCATGAAAAGGGGCGAGGGCAGGCGCATGCCGAACAGGTCGACGGACAGGTCGCGCTCCTTGGCCCCCACCAGCATGCGCGGGACGAGGCCCCACTCCTCGAACGCGGTGACATTGGCCCGCTGGGTGTGCTCGTCCCCGGCGCCGCCCGCGACGTACGACCGCACCGACGGCGTCAGCGCGGCCAGCGCCGGCGGCTCCAGCTCGGCGAAGGTCATCGGCAGCCGCGGTATCACTCCGCGCAGGCCGTCGAGGTAGATCTCGTTCTGGTAGTCGGCGAACGCCATCAGGTCCTCCTGCCCCGGCCCGCCGGATGCGAGCCCCCTGGACCCCTACAGTCCGGGACCGGCCGACGGCAAGAGGGAGCAGCGGCGAGCAGGGTCAGGACCGCGTCACCCGCACCCGGTACGTGCCGTCGTCCTCCTCCGCCACCCGCACCACCACCCCGTGGCGCGGGTCCTTGAAGGTCTGGCCCGGGGTGAAGGGGGCGTCGGAGAGTTCGGCCTGGACGTTGGGGCTGCGGGTGCAGCCGCCGCTGTCGCGGTGGGCGTCGTAGACGGTGATCGGGCCGTGGCCGGTGTCGACGGTGGCGTCCACCTTGTAGATGAGGACGCCGGGGCAGCAGATCGCCTCGTCGTTGCCGCCCTGGGCCCGGACCTCAAGGGCGTAGGCCGTGTGGCCGTCGATCGGGATGATCACCAGCTTGCCGCCGCCGGACCGGTACAGCGGCGTCAGGGAGTACTCCACGCTGCCCCGTCTCGCGGCACAGCCCACCTGGGTGCCGTCCAGCCAGCCCAGTTTCCACTTGTCCCAGGCGAGCATGTCGTTGTTGGCGCCCCAGTCCTCGCTCATGATGTCCCAGTGCCCGACCGTGCCCCCGCCGTCCTGCGTGTACAGGTCGGGCAGGCCGAAGGTGTGGCCGTTCTCGTGCGGCAGGACCCGATAGCCGGTGTGCGGGAAGGAGCCGGAGCCGTCGTCCTGGCGGGAGTAGATGAACGAGGCGTTGGCGACCGGCACCCCGTCGGCCACCGGCGCGTCCGCGTTCCCCGCGAAGGTCACCGACAGCACCGTGTCCAGCGCCGACGGGCCGGCGTTCGGGGTGACCAGGATGTTCAGGAGGTCGTACGACCGGAAGTCCACCGCGGGGTCGGCCGCGGCCACGATGTCCTGCACCAGCTGCCGGTACCCGGGGTCGAACGGCGCGCCGCGCTCTATGCCGTAGTCCTTGAACGGCTTCGGCATCCGCAGCCAGTTCGTCACCGGCGTCTCGGCCCGGTAGTCCAGGCGGCCGTACGACGAGGTGCGGAACCAGTCCTGCGTCCGCGGGAAGAACTCGTGGAAGCGGTCCATCGCGCTGCCCGGTCCGGGCGCGTCGGAGAAGTCGACCATCAGGGTCAGGGCGCGCACCGTGCCCGTGGAGCGGGCGTAGCCGTGCGGGGTGGGCACGCCCTCGGTCATCTGCACGTCGGGGCCGCCGTGGATCATGCAGGGGGAGAAGGCGGGGGAGCGGGCCAGGCCGATCGGGCCGGCGGCGGAGGGCGCCGTGAGGCGGGCGGTACCGGCCGAGGTGCTGATCGCGAGGGTCAGCGCGGTCACCGCGGCGAGTGCGGCCATCCGGCGCGAGCGTATGCGGCGCGCGCATATACCGCTCGGGTCCTGGTCGTGGGGTATGCGGCGGGGCGACTGCGGCTGCGGCTGCATGCACGGACCCTTCGCTCCACGGCAGCCGCCGGTCCTCGGCTGCACCCTTGCGATCACCCTGTGTCGGGGCTCCGGGGGGCGCGCGCTGGGCGAGACCGATCGTGGGAAGGGCGGGACCGATCGTGGGAAGCGGGGGTGCGGGAGGGTGAATTCCGGGGCGAGGTGAGTGTGGCTCAGCTCACATGGCCTCTTTTCATGCACGGGAAATAAGTGGGGACCCCCTCCCCGTTTAGCAGTGTGTTCGCCTGAAACGGGGACTGATTCCCCGGATTCACCCCGGATTCACCCCGGATCGCCGGAACCACCGGCATCGCATCGACATCCCACGGACGTCCCACCGGCGTCCCGCCCAGAGGAGAGCGCAGTGACGACCGCGACCCACCCCGCGCCGCGCAAGGCGACCCGGCCCCGCGCCGACGCCCTGCGCAACCGGGAGCGGATCGTCACCGCCGCCCGGGAGATGTTCGTCGAGCACGGCCCCGACGTGCCGCTGGACGAGATCGCCCGCCGGGCCGGCGTCGGCAATGCCACGCTGTACCGCAACTTCCCCGACCGCGACGCCCTCGTCCGCGAGGTCGTCTGCTCCGTGATGGACCGTACGGCCGAGGCGGCCGAGCGCGCCCTCACGGAGACCGGGGACGCGTTCGCGGCGCTGGAGCACTTCGTGCACGCCTGCGCCGACGAGCGGATCAGCGCGCTGTGCCCGATGGTCTCCAGCACCTTCGACCGGCACCATCCCGACCTGGAGGCAGCCCGCGAGCGGGTCGAGAGCCTCGTGGCGGAGGTCATGGGGCGGGCCGTGACGGCGGGTCAGCTGCGGTCCGACGTCGGGGTCGGCGACCTGATGATCGCCGTGGCCCAGCTGAGCCGGCCCCCGGCCGGCACCGACTGTCCGCGCGGCGACCGGTTCGTCCACCGCCATCTCCAGCTTCTCCTCGACGGCCTGCGGGCCCCGGCCCGCTCCGTGCTGCCGGGCAGCGCCGTCACCGTCGAGGAACTCCGCCAGTCCGATTGTTCCGCCCAGACCGAATAGGCCCACCGGAACGACCGGTTCGGGTCCCCCGCACAGTCCGACAGACCGTCACTTCCCGCTGTTCCCGCCTCCTGCCTCCGTCGTCCTGACACGTTCCGCCCGCTGTCGATTTCTCGTCATTTTTCCGTCACCTGGTCACGAAGCTCCGCACTCGTGAACTCCCGAAGTCCCGAAGTGGGTACACCCATGTCCGAAGCCCTCAAGGCTCCCCGCATCGCCGCGCCGACCGGTGATGCCAACCGCTGGAAAGCGCTCGTGTTCATCGCGCTCGCCCAGCTGATGGTCGTCCTCGACTCGACCATCGTGAACATCGCCCTGCCCTCCGCCCAGAAGGACCTCGGTATATCCGACGGCAACCGGCAGTGGGTCGTCACGGCCTACGCCCTCGCCTTCGGCGGTCTGCTGCTCTTCGGCGGCCGGATCGCCGACAAGTGGGGCCGCCGGCGCGCCTTCACCATCGGTCTGATCGGCTTCGCCCTCGCCTCCGCGGTCGGCGGTCTCGCCACCTCGGGCCCGATGATGTTCGGCGCCCGCGCCCTCCAGGGCGTCTTCGGCGCGCTGCTCGCGCCCGCCGCGCTGTCCCTGCTGGCCGTGATGTTCACGGACGCCAAGGAGCGCGCCAAGGCGTTCGGCATCTACGGCGCCATCGCGGGCGGTGGCGGTGCCGTCGGCCTGATCCTCGGCGGTTTCCTCACCGAGTACCTGGACTGGCGCTGGACGTTCTTCGTCAACGTGCCGTTCGCCGTGGTCGCCGCGACCGGCGCGCTGCTGGTCATCCGTGAGCCGGAGGGCGGCCGCAACCGCGCCCCGCTCGACATCCCCGGCGTCCTCCTGTCCACCCTCGGCCTGGTCGCGCTGGTGTACGGCTTCACGCGAGCCGAGTCCGACGGCTGGGGCGACACCCTGACCGTGTCGATGTTCGTGGCGTCCGCGGTGCTGCTGCTGGCGTTCGTGCTGGTCGAGTCCCGGGTCAAGGCCCCGCTGCTGCCGCTGCGTGTGGTCCGCGACCGCAACCGCGGCGGCATCTACCTCTCCCTCGGCCTCGCCATCATCGGCATGTTCGGCCTGTTCCTCTTCCTGACCTACTACCTCCAGATCGTGCAGGGGTACTCCCCGGTCAAGACCGGCTTCGCGTTCCTGCCGATGGTGGCCGGCATGATCACCGGATCCACCCAGATCGGCGCCCGCCTGATGACCCGGGTCCGCGCCCGGCTGCTGATGGGCCCCGGCTTCCTGGTCGCCGGTCTCGGCATGCTGCTGCTGACCCGGCTGGAGATCGGGTCGTCGTACGCCACCCTGCTGCTGCCCGCGATGCTGCTGCTGGGCCTCGGCATGGGTTCGGCGTTCATGCCGGCCATGTCCCTGGCCACCCAGGGCGTCGAGCCCCGGGACGCCGGTGTCGCCTCCGCGATGGTCAACACCTCGCAGCAGGTGGGCGGCGCGATCGGCACGGCGCTGCTGAACACCATCGCCGCGTCCGCGAAGACGTCGTACCTCAAGGACCACATCGCCGGCGCCGCCACCAGGCCGCAGCAGCAGCTGGTGGCGCTCCAGGGCATGGTGCACGGCTACAGCACGGCGATCGGCTTCGCCGTCGGCATCCTGGGCGTCGCCGCGCTGATCGCCTTCACCTTCGTCAACGCGGGCCGGCCGGGCTCCACCACGGTGGCCGCCGGCGCGGGCGCGCAGGACGAGGTGCAGGTGCCGGTGGTGGCCCACTGATCCCTTCGGTGAGCTAGCGGAGCCAGGGGAGGTCCGCACCCTCCTCGTCCGGTTGCAGGCCCTCGGCGACGATCTCCATGATCTCGCCGAGGGCCTTCTGCTGTTCGGGGCTGAGCCGTTCGAACAGGGCCTGGCGTACGGCGACGACGTGGCCCGGCGCGGTACGGCCGAGCACGGTCGCGCCCTCCTCGGTGAGGACCGCGAACTGGCCGCGCTTGTCGGAGGGGCAGTTCTCCCGGCGTACCCAGCCGCTCTTCTCCAGGCGGGCGATGGCGTGCGACAGGCGGGAGCGGGTGATCTTCGCCTTCATGGCCAGCTCGGTCATCCGCAGCCGGCGGCGCGGTGCCTCGGCGAGGAAGACGAGCAGACCGTAGTAGATGTGCGGCATGCCCGCGTCGCGCTGCAGCTGCCGGTCGAGGTGGTCCTCCAGCAGGGTGGTGGCGTGCAGGTACGCGCGCCAGATGCGCTGTTCCTCGGGGGTGAGCCAGCGGTGCGGTGCGGCGGAGTCCGATGCCGTGTTCATGCGTCCACTGTACGAAACGTCTCTTTGAAAATTGAACTAGTTGGGCGTACTGTGTTTCCGTAGAGCTTGAGAGTTAAAGCATCTGGTCCGCCGGGACGAAGTGGGAGCCGCCGTCATGTCCGTCACCGCCAAGGAGCGCATGCCCGCCCTGTACCTCAGCCACGGCGCCCCGCCGCTCGCCGACGACCCCGTCTGGCCCGGCCAGCTCGCCGCCTGGGCCGCGACACTGCCCCGCCCGAAGGCGGTCCTCGTCGTCTCCGCCCACTGGGAGGAGGCCCCGCTCGCCCTCGGCGCGATCGAGACCGTCCCGCTGGTGTACGACTTCTGGGGCTTCCCCGAGCACTACTACCGGGTCCGGTACGACGCCCCCGGCGCGCCCGAGCTGGCCGACTCGGTCCGCAAGCTGCTGCGCGCCCCCGGCACCCCCGTCCAGGACATCCCCGACCGCGGCCTCGACCACGGCGCCTACGTCCCCCTCGTCGAGATGTACCCGGACGCCGACATCCCCGTCCTCCAGATCTCCATGCCCACCCTCGACCCGGTGCGGCTCATGGACATCGGCCGCAGGCTCGCCCCGCTGCGCGACGAGGGCGTGCTGATCATCGGCTCCGGCTTCTTCACCCACAACCTCGCCGCCCTGCGCCACACCGGCGGCGGCGTGCCCAGCTGGTCCGCCGAGTTCGACGAGTGGGGGCGGCGTGCCCTCCAGGACCGCGACTGGGACGCCCTTCTCGACTTCCTGGGCAAGGCCCCGGCCGGTCGCTACGCCCATCCGCGCACCGAGCACTTCGCCCCGCTCTTCGTCACCATGGGCGCGGCGGAGGCCGCGGGCGAGCTGGACGCGCAGAAGTCGGTGATCGACGGGTTCTGGATGGGGCTGGCGAAGCGGTCCGTGCAGTTCGGATAGGGACGAGGCGGCGAAGGGACGAGGTGGCGAAGGGGTGAGACGGCGAAGGGGCGGGCGCGGCTACAGCTCCTTCTCGTACCAGGCCACGTCCCAGTAGCGCCCGAACTTGCGGCCCACCTCGCGGAACGTGCCCAGGTGCCGGAAGCCGAAGCGCGTGTGCAGCCGGACCGAGGCCTCGTTCGGCTGGGTGATCCCGGCGTAGGCGCGGTGCAGGTCCTCGCCGGCCAGGGCCTTGAAGAGGGTGTCGTAGAGCAGCGTGCCGATGCCGCGCCGGCCGGCGTCGGGGGCGACGTACACCGAGGTCTCCACGGAGGTCGCGTACGCGGGGCGCGCCCGGTGGGGGCCCGAGGTGGCGTACCCCAGGATGCGCTCGGTGCCGGTGCCGGTGCCGGTGCCGGTGCCGGTGCCGGGGCCGGGGGCCGGCTCCGTGGCAACCATCAGGCGGTGCGGGCCGTCTTCCGGGTGGGAGAGCAGCCAGGAGAGGCGGTCCCGCGGGGCGAGAGGGGCGGTGTCGAATGTGATGGCCGTCTCGCGCACATAGTGGTTGTAGATCTCTGTGAGGGCGCCGAGATCCGCCTCGACTCCTGGTCTGACCTGCACCTCTGTGGGCTTGGATGCCATCTCGCCTCCCATGTGGCGGAACAGGGTACTGCATGATCACAAAAGTTGAGGGTCGGGTTGGGAATTCTGTCCTGATTCCAGTCGTTGTTTCCATCGGATGCAGGGCACTCAAGAGGACAGTCCGAGGACCGCCCCCGGAGCGCCGAGCGTTCGACAGGACCACCCGCCAGCCCACCATCGCAAGGGAGCACGCATGGCAACCCGTGCCGTCGCCCGTCGTCAGTCCGCCTCCGGCGAGACGGCCGACTCGGCAAGCAGTGTTCGCGCACATGGCGGCGAGATCGCGGACCGCGACCTGGTCGGCATGTACCTCGACGAGATCGCGCGTACGCCGCTGCTCGACGCCGCCAAGGAGGTCGAGCTGTCCCAGACCATCGAGGCGGGTGTGTTCGCACGACAGGTTCTCGACGGGTTCGAGGACACGACCTCGGACGCCACCCGCGAGGAGCTGGAGGCCCTGGTCGCCGCCGGTGAGCGGGCCAAGGACGTCTTCATCCGCTCCAACCTCCGCCTGGTCGTCGCGGTCGCCCGGCGCTACCCGCGCAGCGGCCTGCCCCTGCTCGACCTGATCCAGGAGGGCAACGCGGGCCTGGTGCGCGCCGTCGAGAAGTTCGACTACCGCAAGGGCTTCAAGTTCTCGACGTACGCCACCTGGTGGATCCGTCAGGCCATCACCCGCTCCATCGCCGACCAGTCCCGCACCATCCGGCTCCCCGTCCACCTGGTGGAGGAGCTGGGCCGTATCCGCCGGGTGCAGCGCGAGTTCAACCGGGAGCACGGCCGCGAGCCGGAGCCCACGGAGGTCGCGGCGGAGCTGGGCTCCACGCCCGAGCGCGTCATCGACGTCCTCGACTGGGCCCGTGACCCGGTCTCGCTGAACATGTCGGTGGACGACCAGGGCGAGACCCAGTTCGGCGACCTGCTGGAGGACACCTCGGCGGTCAGCCCCGAGCAGTCCGTCCTGACGCTGCTGCGCAGCGAGGAACTGGACGACCTGATCGGCCGCCTCGACCAGCGCACGGCGTCCATCATCAAGATGCGCTACGGCATAGAGGACGGCCGCGAGCGCACCCTGACCGAGGTCGGCAAGGAGCACGGACTGACGCGCGAGCGCATCCGGCAGATCGAGAAGCACGCCCTGCTGGAGCTGAAGAAGCTGGCGCGGGACACCGGGTTCGACGCGGCGGCGTAAGAGGCAGCGGGGGCCGCGTACGCCGGGTGGAGAAAGACGGCGCAAACACGGCGCCCGCCCGCCGCTTCAACCGTCGGGCCCGAGGGAACAACCCTTCCGGGCCCGCCCGCGGGCCCGGCGAACGCCGCACTCCCCACACCGAGTCACCTCTGACGCACCACATCCCGTCACCGCACCTCACCCGGCACATCGAGTCCCACCTGGCCGCCCCACGCGAGCCATGTCCCGACGCACATCCCCCCCCGGCGCCGGGACTTCCCAGAGCCGGGCTCCGGCGCCCACCCCCCCCGGGCGCCGAAGCCCGGCTTCTTCTGTGCCGGGCGGGACCTCGCGACGCGGTGACCTCGGCGGTGTCGTCCGCGGCGGCGGCGCGCCGGCCGTGGCGCTCACGGGCGTGCAGACGGCCGTCGAGGGGGACTTCGGCGGTGCGCGGGTACCCGGCCGACCGGTTCGAAACGGCGTTTCCGCGCCACATGGCAGGAGGCGGTGTCGTCCGACCGGCGCAGGAGTTCCAGCCGTGGGAGACCCTCGCCCGCGAAGTCGGCGAACGCCCAGCCCGCGAACTCCTCAGCCGCCGGAGCCCGTTGAGGGCGACGTGGCCCACCACCCCGACGTCGCCCGGCAGTCGGGGCCGTTCCCCGGGCTCCCACGACCGCGAGGGCGTACCGCTCGCCCTTCTCCCGGCCGAGCCGCCGCGCCTCGATCCAGCGCCGCGCGCCCGCCTCGTCGTCCACGGCCCGGCTCGTCCCGCCCCGCAGGGGCCCGAGGAGCCGGAGGGATCGGAAGGGCCCGAGGAGCCGTAGGCGCCGGAGGAGGAGTCGGAGGGCCCGGGCACGGGTACGTGGATCACGTGCAGGGTGTCGGAGGGCCGCGACCGCGGCGCGACGGTAAATGGCGGCCCACCCCGTACCTGAACCCCGGGGTGAACCGCCGGATGGCAGATTCTGCCACACGGGCATAGCCTGCCGAGATGAGCACCACCCCCAGTCCTACCCCCCGCTCCACCCCCGGCGCCACCCTCCAGTCACCTTCCGGCGCCGCGCCGGCCCCCTCCCTGACCGAGCGCCGCAAGGCCGAGACCCGGATGGAGATCGCCAGGGCCGCGGCCGCCCTGTTCGTCCGCCAGGGCCTGCGGGCCACCCGCGCCGAGGACATCGCCCAGCGGGCCGGCATCGCACCGCGCACGTTCTACCGCTACTTCGCCAGCAAGGAGGAGGCGGTCGCGCCCCTCTACGCCGTCGGCGCCCAGCGCTGGGCCGAGGCCGTCCGCAGCGCCCCGGACCGCCTCACCGTCCCGCAGGCCCTGGAACACGCCGTCGAGCACACCCTCACCCCCGGCGCCGGGGTCTCGGCCGCCTCCTGGGAATGGGTCCGCACCCTGATCCGCCTGACCGACACCAGCCCCGCCCTGCGCAAGGTCTGGGCCGAGGTGGGCCAGACCTCGGAGGAGGCGCTGGCGGAGATCCTGGCGCGGCGGCTGGCGAGCCCCGGACGGGGCAAGGCGCCCGCGGCGGAGACGGAAGGGGCCGCCGAGGGGACGGCGGCGGGGGAGCCGGGAGCGGCCGACGAGACGACGGAAGCGGCCGGGAAGCCGTGGCCTGCGGAACCTTGGCCCGCGGAACCTTGGCCCGCGGAACCGTGGTCCGGGAAGCCGGAGGCCGGAGAGCCGGGTGCCGCTCGCGATCCGATCGCCGCGACCGGTGGGGCGGAGCCGGCCACGGGCCCCGCTCGGCCCACCCGGGAGCCGGAGACCGACGGCGCGGGGCCGACCGAACTCCCGCCCCCCGTCCCCGTGATCACCCCCGACCTCCGCTTCGCCGCCGCCGTCGCCGGCAGTGCCGTACGCGTCGCCGTGCAGTCCTGGGCCGCGACCACCTCACCCGCCGCCGGTCCGGACGGCCCCGCGGCCCTGGCCCTGCGCAACCTCAGGGCCCTGGGCGGCTTCGCCTGGGGCGGCGAGCGCTAGGCACCGCCCGCCCGGCTCAGCCGTCCGCCCAACTCGCGTACGCGCGCAGCCAGTTCTTCCGGTCCCCGCACGGTGAACTCGTACCCCGCCAGCGCCAGCCGGACCGTCAGCCACTCCATGGGATCGCCGGTGACGCCCGTGAGGACGCAGCCGCCACCGCCGTCGTCCGCGAGCGTCCCGAGCGCCGCCGGGACCCGCTCGGCGACCTCCGCCGCCGACGCCGCGAACCGCACCTCGAAGGCGTACGACTCCTGCCACTGCTGAATGGACCGCCGCAGATACTCGGCCGCGCTGCCCATCGGCAACTCCCGCTCCTCGAACCGGACTCCGGTGGCGAACGGCTCGCTCACCCGGTCCACCCGGAACGTCCGCCAGTCGGCGCGGTCGACGTCGTACGCGACCAGGTACCAGCGGCGCCCCGTCGACACCAGCCGGTGCGGCTCGGTCAGCCGACGGGACGCGCCGCCGCCCTTGTCCCGGTAGGCGAACCGCAGCCGCTCCCGGCCCGCCACCGTCGAGGCCAGCACGGTCAGCGTCTCCGGCGCGATGCTCGCGCCGTCCCCGCCGGCCAGCGGGGTGGTCGCGGCCCCGAAGGTGGACACCCGGTGCCGCAGCCGGGCCGGCAGCACCTGCTCCAGCTTGGCGAGCGCCCGCACCGACGCCTCCTCCACGCCCTCGACCGCGTGCCCGGCGCCGGCCCGCAGACCGACCGCGATCGCGACGGCCTCCTCGTCGTCCAGCACCAGCGGCGGCATCGCCTTGCCCGCGACCAGCCGGTAGCCGCCGTCCGAACCCTTCGTCGCCTCCACCGGATACCCCAGCTCCCGCAGCCGGTCGATGTCCCGCCGCACGGTACGCCGGGACACCCCGAGCCGATCGGCCAGCTCACCGCCGGGCCACTCGCGGGGCGTCTGGAGGAGGGAGAGCAACTGCAGCAGCCGTGCCGGGGTGGCGGTCGTCATGCGTACGAGGATGCCGCAGCAGTGGGCCAGAGGCCGACCTGGTCACCGCGCGCGCTCGGTTCGGCGCCGCTTGTCCCTTTGGTTCGGTGTGTGGTGTTGGTTCGGTCTGTGCTGTTCACGCGGGACCTGCGAGATACATCACGGTCCGGGGCCGAAGTGTGCCCCGGTGGTGTGTACTGGTGGGTATGCCCGAGCATCTCTCGACTCTCCAGCTGGCCGCCGCGGTCTTCCTCACCCTGGCCGGTGTGGTCTGGGCGATCGGCGTGCTGCGTCTGCTGCGCCGGTTCCGTGCGCAGGCCCTTCGAGAACTCGCGGCCACCCGCCTGCCGTTCCTCCCGGCCCAGCGCACCGGCCCGCTGCGGGAGTCGGTGGAGCTGACCCCGGCCGAACAGGACGCCTTCGCCGGACTGATACGGCAGCTCGGCCACCGCTGACCGGCCCGGCCTCGGCCGCCGGTCCCGCCGCCGGCCTCGCCGTCAGCCCTGCCGTGCCGCGCGCCGCTCCATCGCCGAGCGGGCCGCGTGCTCCGACATGTAGACCTCGCACATGTGCCGGCCGTCCGGCGTCGCCGTGTGCTCGACCTCCCACAGGGAGACCTCGCTCTCGTCCGGCAGCAGGAACGCGTGCTCGTACAGCGCGTAACTCAGCCCGGAGCGGCCGGCCCGGCCCGGACGGCCGAATGCCTGGGTGATCTCGTGCGCCGTCGCCGTGGCCAGCAGGGCCGCCGTGCGGGCATCGGGGTGGTCCGGGTTCTCCGCGCGGCGCAGCAGCCGGCGGGCGTGGTCGGCGGAGTCACCGGAGACGAACACATGCCGGGGTGTCGGGACCGCCCACAGCCAGGTCGGCGCGGACAGCTCCAGCTCGGGTGCGGCCGGGGCTAATCCGAGCCGCGAGGTGGCGGTCCGGAGCTCCTCCTCGTCCGTGTACACCTCGTGCTCCGGGGCGCCACCCGGGGTGGTGTTGTACGCCAGCTCCCACAGCGTGACCGCCGACCCGTCGGCGAGCAGCCAGGTGTGCCGGTACGTCTCCCGGTGCAGCCCGGCGCTGTGGTGCGCCGAGTGCAGCGAACTGTCGTACACCAGCGCGCAGTCGAGCCGCCGCATCACCTCGTCGGGCAGCTCGAAGGAGTTCAGGGCACGGCCGAGGAGTCGCGCGAGATGCTCCTCAGGAGACTCGGGCGACTCGGCTGGTTCGTACGCTGCCGTCTCGTACGGAACGCTCAAGGCATCTCCCGGCGTTGCTGCATGTCACCTTGTGGGTGCATACCGTAGCCCCTCGGCCGGACATCATGTCCGGGAATGGGGAAAACGAACACCGGGAAAACGCGCGGGCCGCGCGAGAAGTTCCCGCGCGGCCACAAAAGCCCTCAAAACCCGTCGGTCAGGCGGCACTTCCGGCGGTCCAGGCGCTCCAGGACATGTTCCAGCCGTTGAGGCCGTTGTCCGGGGCCACGGTGGAGTCGGGGGAGTTCTTCACGATCACCACGTCGCCGACGAGCGAGTTGTCGAAGAACCACTTCGCCGAGGTGTCGCCCTGGGCGCCCTGCACGTCCGCGAGGCCGACGCAGCCGTGACTGGTGCCCTGCCGGCCGAAGGGCGGGTTGCCGCGGTTGTACCAGTAGTTGCCGTGGATGAAGGTGCCCGAGGACGTCAGCCGCATCGCGTGCGGCACGTCCGGGATGTCGTACTCCCCGCCGAAGCCGACCGTCGAGCCGTTCATCCGGGTCTGGGTGAACTTCTCGGAGATCACCATCTGCCCGTTGTACGTGGTGTGCTGCGGGCTGCCCGCGGAGATCGGCACCGTCTTGAGGGTCTGGCCGTCGCGCACCACGGTCATCGTCTCCGTGCCGACGTCGACCGTGGAGACCTGCGAGCGCCCGATGGTGAACGTGACGGTCTTCTTCTGCACGCCGTAGACGCCCTGCGCGCCCTGCACGCCGTCCAGGTCGATGTTCATCGTGACCTTGGAGCCGGCCTTCCAGTACTCCTGCGGCCGGAAGTCCAGGCGGCGGTCGCCGAACCAGTGCCCGACCACCTGCTGGCCGCTGCTGGAGTTGACCGTGATGTGCGACTGCACGGCCTTCCTGTCGCTGATCGACTTGTCGAACGTGAACGACACCGGCATGCCCACGCCGACCGTGGAGCCGCTGTCCGGCGTGTAGGTGCCGATGAAGCTGTTCGCCGAACTGACGGTGGTGAAGATGGCGTTGGCCGCCGCCGGGCGCCCGTCGGCGTCCTTCGCGGTCGCGGCTATCTGGTACTTCGTGCCGCGCTCCAGGTGCTGCTTCGGCTTCCAGGTGTGACCGTCCGCGGATATCGCCCCCGGCACGGACTGCCCCGACCCCGCCACGGTCATCTTCACATCGGTCAGCCTGCCGTCGCTGACCTTCACCCCGGTCGCGTTGATGGACGCGTCCGTCGCGCCGTCCTTCGACGAGATCGCTATCTTCGCCGTCGAGGTCTTCGGGGCCTTGGCGCCGCCGCCGCCGTTCGAGGCGTCGGCGTCGCCGCCACAACCGGTCAGGGTGAGGGCGCCGACCATCAGGGCGGCACAGGCCCCCAGTGCGCGCCGCGCTGCAATGTCCGGCGTTGTCACGGGCTGCTCCTGGTTCATGTGATGTGCGAGGTCCGTTCCAGTACGCCGACGAAGAGTGCGTGAACGGCGACTGAGGTTCCCCTCGGCTCCTCGGAACGGCGGGACGTGACAGAACCGCGACAATCCCCACCGGAACCCGACGTTCATCCCTCTCGGGGGGGGCCTCCCCCCTCCCCCCTCCCCCCTCCCTCCCCGCCCCTCCCCGCCCCCTACGGCCGCCCGTACAACTCCCCGTACGACGGCCACGTGCCGCCCGGTCCCTCCACCGACTCGGCCGTGCGGACCGCCCGGACGATCGCTCGCGTCACCATGTCCGCGGCCGCGGCGAGCACCTCGTTGAGGGCCAGGGGGTGCGGGGCGAGGGGGTGGGTGCCGGTGGCCAGGGCGAAGACCGTGTCGCCGTCGTGGAGGAGGTGGACCGGGCGGACGGCGCGGGCGATGCCGTCGTGGGCGGTGCCGGCCAGCTTCTGGGCCTGGGCCTTGGTCAGGTCGGCGTCGGTGGCGACGACCGCGAGCGTCGTGTTCAGCGGCGGCGGCGTGCGGCCGGCGCCGGTCTCCTCCAGGCGGCGGAGCGCCGCCTCGTGCACCTCCTCCTCCGGGTAGTCGACCCGGCCCTCCCACAACTCCCCGTACAGCACGCCCGTTTCCGGATCCATCACCGAGCCCGCGGCGTTCGCGACCACCAGGGCGGCGACCGTGATCCCCGAGTCGAGGACCGTGCTCGCGGTGCCCACGCCACCCTTGAGCCGTCCGGTCGCCGCGCCCGTCCCGGCCCCCACGCAGCCCTGCGGCACCGGGGCGCCCGAAGCGGTCGCGGCCGCCGCCTCCACCGCGGCGCGTCCCGTCGCGGCGTCCGGGCGGGCGCGGAAGTCGCCGCCACGCCCCAGGTCGAAGACGCACGCCGCGGGCACCACCGGCACGACATGCGTCGGATCGGGTCCCACCCGCACGCCCCGCCCCCGCTCCTCCAGCCAGGCCATCACCCCGGACGCCGCGTCGAGCCCGTAGGCGCTGCCCCCGGTGAGCACGATCGCGTCCACCCGCTGGACCACGTTGCGCGGGTCGAGCGCGTCGGTCTCCTTGGTGCCGGGCCCGCCCCCGCGCACGTCCACCGCGGCGACGGCCCCGCCCTCCGGCGCCAGCACGACCGTGGTCCCGGTGAGCCGGCCCTCCCCGGTCCGGGTGGCGTGTCCGACCCGCACCCCGGCGACATCTGTCAACGCGTCAACTGTCATGGCGGCCAGTCTGCCCGAGCCCCACCCGCCGCCGAAGGGCCCAGCCGGTCGGCGTTCCGGCGCTCGCCGTGCGCTCCCCTCGGCTCGTGCGGGCCGCCGGCATCGCGTGGTCGAGGACCCGGTGCCGGGGTGCCCCGCGGCGACGGCGCGCACCAGCTGGACGCCCGCCTGGGCGACCGCCACGACGAAGCAGCAGGTCGAAGAGGGGGTCGAGCGGGGAGGAGAGCCGGTGGGCCTCGTCGCGCCCGCGCGCGGTGAGCCGTCTCACGGGGCCGGAGGGATGTGGCGCGCGCAGGCTCGGGCACCGGGGTGGAACCCGGCGCCACGCCTCTCAGCAGAGCGGAAAACCGGGCCGCGGGCCTGTGCGGGCGTTCACAAGCGGCCGGAGGCCCTCCGGGACGGGGGTCGTACCCTGGATCCATGAGCATCGCCCCCGCACCCGAGCCGCGTGACCCGAAGCCCGCGCTGGTCTTCGACGATCCGCTGGACCAGCAGTCCTCGGACGACACCGACCGCGGCTGGGGCGAGCGGCCGGACGGCGACAGCGCCGCCGACCTCAAGCGTTTCCTCGACGAGAAGCCGCCCCACCACCTCTGAGCGGCTAGCGGTCCTGGTGACCGGTGCCGCGCTGGGCGACCAGGGCGTCGCGGATCTCCTTGAGGACCTCCAGCTCGGTGACCTCGATGACCTCCTTCGTGCCCTCCCGCGCCGCCTTGCGGGCCGCCTGCCGGGCCAGGTACTTCGACATCGGCAGGACCATCAGGAAGTACACCACCGTGGCGGTGATCAGGAAGGACAGCGCGGCGCCGAGGACGGAGCCCCACATCAGCTGGATGCCGTGCGTCCCGTGGCAGGAGTCGCTGAGGCACGTGCTGTAGTTGTCCAGGTTCTGCGTGCCGATCGCGCCGACCAGCGGATTGATGATCCCCTTCACCAGCGCGTTGACGATGTTCGTGAAGGCGGCGCCGATGACGACCGCCACCGCCAGGTCGATGACATTGCCGCGCATCAGGAAGGCCTTGAAGCCCTGCAGGATGCTCGGATCCTTCTTCGCGCTCACCTCGGGGACGCTCCTCGCATGCACAAGTCGTGGAACAAAACGCTCCGCAACCTACGGCACCGTGCGGCCATACTGTCCAATCCCGTCCCCTGAAAGACGGACTTGACAGCGCGCCGCCGGGAAAAAGACCGACTTGGTTCAGCACAGCGTCACCGCCAGCCGCGCCGTGGCGCCCGCCCCGACGAGCCCCGCCGCCAGCGCTCGCGGCACCGCCAGCACGATCAGCGCACCACTCTCGGTCGCGCCGTCCAGTGGCTCCGGCACCCGCGTCACCCGCACTCCGCGCGCGAGCACCCGGGCACCGCCCCCGGCCGCCGGGTCCTGTGCGGCGATGACGTCGACCCGGTCGCCGGGGCGCAGCAGTCGGACCGTGGCGGCGTCGGCGATCCGCACCGGCGCCGCCACCAGGCCCGCCGGGCGGGGCCGTCGCAGCGGAACCGCGGGCGGGTGCCCACGCGCGGACCGGGCGGGTCGGGCTGCCGCGTCGGTGCGGTGTTCTTCCGCCGGGGTCCATGGGCCCGCCGCCACCAGCGCGGCCGCGGTCACCGCGAGGCCGGCCGCCACCGCGCGCCCCCGGTGCCCGACGAGACGCTGCACCCGGTACCGGCCGCCGCGCACCCGCACCGGGGGGAACGGCGGCACCTCGCAGGTCGCGGGGGCGTCCGTGCCCGGCGGGCGCGGCAGGCGCAGGGGAGAGGGGAACGCGGTGCGCGGGGCGGCCGTGGACCGTGAGGAGGGTGCGGGCGAGGAGAGCGAGGAGGGCGAGGAGAGGGGGAGGGAGGAGAAGGGGAGGGACATCGGGATCACCGCCTGCGACGAGGGACATCGGCTTGCGCTGCCACGATGACGCCTCGCGCCGGAATCCGCCGGAGCCGGTGGACCACCGGCCGCTTGTGGATATCCCGCCCACCCGAACGAGCAGTTCCGCTCCACGCTCCGGCGATTCGTCCACAGGCCACGGCCCCGCAGCTCCCGCTACGGCGTCCTGTCCACAGCTCCCGGTCCCACAGTTCCCGGTCCCACAGTTCCCGGTCCCACAGTTCCCGGTCCCACAGTTCCCGGTCCCACAGTTCCCGGTCCCACAGTTCCCGGTCCCACAGTTCCCGG
>NZ_JBSFLI010000003.1:354699-363579 GCF_053598955.1 Streptomyces sp. NPDC001056
GGTCCCACAGCTCCCGGTCCCACAGCTCCCGGTCCCGCAGCTCCCGCTACGGCAGCTCGAACCCCGGCTCCATCCCGCCGAGCGCGTTCACGCACAGGCAGTCCCGTGCCCCGGTCTCCGGCAGCGCGGCCACCGCGTCGAAGAGGACCCCGCGCAGCCGTTCCACATTGGCCGCGAACACCTGGAGGACCTCCTCGTGGGATACGCCCTCGCCGGTCTCGGCGCCCGCGTCGAGGTCGGTGACCAGGGTCAGGGAGGTGTAGCACAGCTCCAGTTCGCGGGCGAGCGCCGCCTCGGGGTGGCCGGTCATGCCCACGACCGACC
The DNA here is from genome assembly GCF_053598955.1 of Streptomyces sp. NPDC001056. Lineage (NCBI taxonomy): Bacteria > Bacillati > Actinomycetota > Actinomycetes > Kitasatosporales > Streptomycetaceae > Streptomyces > Streptomyces sp. NPDC001056. Next base: position 355,024 of record NZ_JBSFLI010000003.1, read on the forward strand.
AGCCCTGTGCCTGGTGCCACAGCGACTCGGCGCGCGTGGAGAAGCGCGGGCCCTCGACCACGACCAGCGTGCCGCCGTCCACCGGCTCCCAGTCCCGGCCGCGGGCGGCCTTCAGCGCGGCGGCCCGTCCGGTGGGGCAGTAGGGGTCGGCGAGGGACACGTGCACGACGTTCGGCACGGTGCCGTCGGGAAGCGGCAGCCCGTCGAAGTACGACTGGGCCCGGGATTTCGTACGGTCCACGAACTGGTCCGGCACCAGCAGCGTGCCGGGGCCGTACTCGGGGCGCAGACCGCCCACCGCGGAGGGGCCGAGGACCTGCCGTACGCCCACGGAGCGCAGCGCCCACAGGTTGGCCCGGTAGTTGATGCGGTGCGGCGGCAGATGGTGGCCGCGACCGTGCCGGGGCAGGAAGGCGACCCGCCGGCCGGCGATCTCGCCGAGGAAGAGGGAGTCGCTGGGCGGCCCGTAGGGGGTGTCCGCCTGCACCTCGGTCACGTCGTCGAGGAACGAGTAGAAGCCCGAGCCGCCGATTACGCCGATCTCTGCGTTCGCCATGGCCAAGACATTAGCTGGCGGTGACGCCCCGCAGGTGGGGGTTGCCGGAGAACGCCGAACTCCCTGCCGTCGCACGACGGCAGGGAGGGCGTCAAAGGGGACGGACCGTACGGCCTCAGGCGGCGGACGTGCCGGCCGAGCTCGACGTGGACGTCGACGACTTCGAGTCGGACGAGGACGAACCGGCCGACGACGAGCCGGACGTCGAGGAGCTGGACGACTTCGTCGCCGGGCTGCTGCTCGACGTGGAGCCGCGGGAATCGTTGCGGTAGAAGCCGGAGCCCTTGAAGACAATGCCGACCGCGGAGAACACCTTCTTCAGGCGCCCGTTGCAGTTGGGGCACTCGGTCAGGGCGTCGTCGGTGAACTTCTGCACCGCCTCAAGGCCCTCGCCGCACTCGGTGCACTGGTACTGGTAGGTCGGCACTGTCTTCCTCCTGGCACTCTCACTCATTGAGTGCTAACGACGCTCCATAGTGACGTATTCCCGGGGATCAGTCCACCGTCACCGGCGTGCGGTGACCGACGCCACGTGCCACGGTCTGGCTCTCCTGGCGCACGACCAGCCGGGAGCGCAGCGCCACCAGGGTCATCAGGGCGATCACCGTGCCGCCCATCGGCACCAGGAATCCCGAGCCGTCCCACAGCCGGTCCTCCAACTGCCCGGCGACGGTGACCGCGGCCGCCTGGCCGAGCGCGACCGCGCCGGTCAGCCAGGTGAAGGCCTCGGTGCGGGCGCGGGCCGGGACCAGGCCTTCGACCAGGGTGTAGCCGGTGATCAGCGACGGTGCGATGCACATGCCGACCAGCAGGCCGAGCGCGGCGAGCGGCAGCACGGAGTGCGCCGTCCACAACGCGGACGCGGTCAGCGCGAGCGCCGTGTAGCCGACGACCAGGCGCCGCTGGGGCGCCGTCTTCCAGGCGATCGCGCCGCAGACGATGCCGGACAGCATGTTTCCGGCGGCGAAGACGCCGTACAGGACGCCGTTCAGGCCGGGTTCGCCGATGGACTGGGTGAACGCCGCCAGGGAGACCTGCATGCCGCCGAAGACCGAGCCGATGCCGAGGAAGGTCACGACCAGCACGCGCACACCGGGGACCCGGAGCGCCGAACCGTGCCGCCCGCGCGCGTGTCCGGCCGCGGCGGTCGCCGGCGGCTGGGTGCTCTTCTGCGCGGCGAACAGCAAACCGCCCACGAGGGTGAGCGCCGCCTCCGTGAGCAGACCGGCCGCCGGGGCGACGGCGGTGCACAGGGCGGTCGCCAGCAGCGGCCCGAGGACGAAGGTCAGCTCGTCCGTGACCGACTCGAAGGCGGCCGCGGTGCCCATCAGGGGCGAGCCCTGGAGCTTCACGCCCCAGCGCGCCCGCACCATGGGGCCGACCTGCGGCACCGAGGCGCCGGTCGGCACGGCGGCCAGGAAGAGCGCCCACAGGGGCGCGTGCGCCAGCGCGAGCGCCGTCAGGGACAGGCCCGACAGGGTGTGCACCAGGACACCGGGGAGCAGTACGGCGCGCTGGCCGTAGCGGTCGGCGAGGCGGCCGCTGTAGGGCGCGAACAGCGCCATGGAGACGCCGGTGACGGCCGCGGCGGCGCCGGCGGCGCCGTACGAGCCGCTGGTGTGCTGCACCAGCAGCACGATGGAGAGGGTGAGCATCGCGAACGGCTGGCGTGCCGCGAAGCCGGGGAGCAGGAAGGTCCAGGCGCCGCGGGTGCGCAGCAGTGGTCCGTATCCCGGGCGGGAGGACGCCGTCGAGGTCTTCGCCGGTTCGTCGGTGACCGTGGATCCCACGGCCCGTGCCTTTCCGCCGCCTGGTAGCGCGCGGCCCGTGCGGGTCCGGGCGCCGAGAGCTGTCCTCTTGCGCGGACTGCGGTAGATACCGGCGCCCACGGCAAGGTGGGGGCGTCACGGCCGCCATACGGTCGCGCCAGCTCTGCGTCAGGCAGAGTTGGTTCGATCAGGGTGCGCCCTCATCGTATACAGGCATCACCCCCGCGCGGGCTGTGAAAACGAGCACCATGGGGCCGGCCGCCCGGGATTCCGCGGCGCCCGCGCGAGGTGTGAACCGTGTGAAACATTCTCTTGCCCGTTCTCCCGGCGCGAGCCGCCGTCCTCGCCCCGAGCCGTGTCCCTAGCGCGCGCCCCCGGCTCCCGCCCCGTCGGTGCCCAGCCAGCTCGCCAGCTTGCCGCCGTGGGCGACGGCGCGCAGCCGTGCCTCCGCCGCGTCGCGGACCGGGTCGGTGGCGACCACCAGGAGTTCGTCGCCGCGCCGCAGCACCGTGCTGGGCAGCGGGACGAACGATTTTCCTTCCCGCACGACGAGCGTCACGGCGGACCCGGACGGCAGTCGCAGCTCGGCGATCTCGACGCCGTGCATCCGCGACTCCTCGGGGATGGCCACGGACAGCAGATGCCCGCGCAGCCGCTCCAGGGGCGCCGACTCGATGCCGAGGTCGGACGCCTCGCCCTTCTCGCCGAGCCGCAGGGTGCGCGCCAGCCAGGGCAGTGTCGGGCCCTGGACCAGGGTGTAGACGACGACCAGGACGAAGACGATGTTGAAGATCCGCCGGCTGCCGTCGACGCCGTTCACCATGGGGATCGTCGCCAGGATGATGGGCACGGCGCCGCGCAGTCCCGCCCAGGACATCAGGGTCTGCTCCTGCCAGGGCACCCGGAACGGCGTCAGGCTGAGCACCACGCTGAGCGGGCGGGCCACCATGGTGAGCACCAGGCCGATGACCAGGGCGGGCATGATGTCGTCGCCCAGTTCGTGCGGGGTGACCAGGAGGCCGAGCAGCACGAACATGCCGATCTGGGCGATCCAGCCGAGCCCCTCGGCGAAGCCGCGGGTGGCCGGCCAGTGGGGGAGCCTGGCGTTGCCGAGCACCATGGCGGCCAGGTAGACCGCGAGGAAGCCGCTGCCGTGGCCCAGGGCGCCGGCCGCGTACGCCGAGACGGCGATCGCCAGGACGGCGATCGGGTAGAGGCCGGAGGCGGGCAGCGCCACGTGCTTGAGCCCCCAGGCGCCGACGGAGCCCACCGCCAGGCCCACGGCCGCGCCTATGGCCAGCTCCAGGACTATCTCGCCGAGCATCATGTACCAGTGCTCGACCGGGCCCGCCGTGGAGAACGCGACGACGAGGATGACGACCGGGGCGTCGTTGAAGCCCGACTCCGCCTCCAGGGTGCCCGTCACGCGTGCGGGCAGGGGGATTCTGCGCAGCACCGAGAAGACCGCCGCCGCGTCCGTCGAGGACACCACCGCGCCGATGATGAACGCCTGCCGCCACTCCAGCCCGACCAGATAGTGCGCGCCCGCCGCGGTGATCCCGACGCTGACCGCGACGCCCGCGGTCGCGAGGACCGCGGCCGAGGACAGGACCGGCCGGACCTCCTTCCACTTGGTGCCGAGGCCGCCCTCGGCGAGGATCACGACCAGGGCCGCATAGCCCATGACCTGCGTCATGGCGGCACTGTCGAAGTGGATGTGGCCCAGGCCGTCCTGGCCCATGACGACGCCGATCCCCAGGTACACGAGCAGGCTGGGGAGCCCGCTGCGGGAGGAGATCCGCACGGCCGCCACGGCGACCAGCAGGACGAGGGAGCAGACGAGCAGAAGCTGGTTGAGGTGGTGAACAGTCAGCGGCGGTTCCCTTCCTTGGCCCGGGCGCGGGGCGCGCGGACGCGCGAACACAAGATCCGAGGCTGCGGCGTACCGCATCCAGGTACTTCGTTACCTTACCTAATTCTTGACGCTTTCTTGACGTTGGGGGGAGAGGATCGAACACTCGTGCGCGCTGGTTAGCGACTCCGCGTCAAGGCGCACAGGGTCCTGCGCCTATGGTTGCTCCAGCGCTCATTCAAAGTCATGGCCCGACCTGCCGCTCGCGTTAGGACAGCAAGGACAGCGATGCCCCCGAACACCACCGCCACAACGGGTGACACCGCCACCGCCGGTGCCGCGCCCGCCAAGTCAGGCAGGAAGAAGGGGCGCAGAGCCCGACTCCTCGTGCTGCTGCTGGTCCTGGCCGTCATCGCGGGCATCGCCTACGGCGGCTTCTGGTCGGTCAGCACCGTGCGCGCCTCCCTGCCGCAGACCACGGGGTCGATCACGCTCGACGGACTGTCGGGCCCGGTCGACGTCAAACGGGACGGCAACGGCATCCCGCAGATCTACGCGTCCTCCGACCAGGACCTGTTCATGGCGCAGGGCTACGTCCAGGCGCAGGACCGGTTCTACGAGATGGACGTGCGCCGGCACATGACCGCCGGGCGTCTGTCCGAGATGTTCGGAAAGAGCCAGGTCAAGAACGACGAGTTCCTGCGCACCCTCGGCTGGGACCGGATCGCGGAACGGGAATACGACACCAAGCTGTCGGCCTCCGCCAAGAGCTACCTGGACGCCTACTCCAAGGGTGTCAACGCGTACCTGAAGGGCAGGAGCGGCAAGGACCTCTCCCTGGAGTACGCCGCCCTCGGCCTGACCAACGACTACAAGCCCGAGCAGTGGACCCCGGTCGACTCGATCTCCTGGCTGAAGGCGATGGCCTGGGACCTGCGCGGGAACATGCGGGACGAGATCGACCGCGCCCTGATGACGAGCCGGCTCGGCCCGCAGCAGATCAAGGACCTGTACCCGGAGTACCCGTACAGCCGTAACAAGCCGATCGTGCAGGAGGGTCAGTACAACGCGCTGACCAAGAGCTTCGAGCAGAGCGCCGCCGCGGGCACGCCCGTGGGCACCGGCACGACCGGGACCACGGGCGCGACCGGCACGGGCGCCACCGGCACGACGGGCGCCACCGGCACGACGGGCGCCACCGGCACGACGGGCGCCACCGGCACCACCGGCACCACGGGCGGGACGGGCACCACCGGCGGCGCCACGGGCTCGTCTGCGGGCACGGCGGGTGCCACCGGCTCCGGAACCTCCACCACCGCCGGTTCGGGCGTCACAAGCCAACTGGGCGGCCTCTACAGCTCCCTGAACGACCTCCCGACCGCCGTCGGCGTGAACGGCCAGGGCATCGGCTCCAACTCCTGGGTCGTCGCCGGGAAGTACACCATCACCGGCAAGCCGCTGCTCGCCAACGACCCGCACCTGGAGGCGTCCCTGCCGGGCGTCTGGTACCAGATGGGCCTGCACTGCCGGACCGTCTCGGCCAAGTGCCAGTACGACGTCACGGGTTACACGTTCGCCGGGATGCCCGGTGTGATCATCGGCCACAACGGCGACATCGCCTGGGGCATGACCAACTCCGGGGTCGACGTCTCCGACCTCTACCTGGAGAAGGTCACCGCGGGCGGCTACCTGTACGACGGCAAGGTGCGGCCCTTCAAGACCCGCCAGGAGACCATCAAGGTCGCCGGCGGCGCCGCCAAGACGATCGTGGTGCGCGAGACCCAGGACGGGATGCCGCTGCTGTCCGACCGCGACGACGAACTGGTCCAGGTCGGCCGGAAGGCCGCGGTCAACACCGCGGCCCCCGACCGCGGCGACGGCTACGGCATCGCCCTGCGGTGGACCGCGCTCGACCCGAGCGCCTCCATGGACGCCGTCTTCGCGCTCGACAAGGCGGCGAACTGGAACGACTTCCGCGCCGCCGCCGCCAAGTTCGACGTGCCCTCGCAGAACCTGATCTACGCCGACACGCGCGACAACATCGGCTACACCCTGCCGGGCCGGATCCCGACGCGCTCCGCCGCGGACGACGGCTCCATCCCGGCGCCGGGCTGGGACCCCAAGTACCGCTGGACCGGCTTCGTCCAGCAGGACGAGCTGCCGTACGAGTACAACCCCAAGCGCGGCTACATCGTCACCGCCAACCAGGCCGTGGTCGACAAGGACAAGTACCCGTACACCCTGACCACCGACTGGGGCTACGGCACCCGCAGCCAGCGGATCAGCGACCTGATCGAGTCGAAGATCAAGGGCGGCGGCAAGATCTCCACCGACGACATGCGGCAGATGCAGCTGGACGACAGCAGCGAGATCGCCAAGCTCATGGTGCCGAAGCTGCTGAAGATCAACCTGAACGACAAGAACGTGCGCGACGCGCAGAAGCTGCTGGAGGGCTGGGACTACACCCAGGACTCCGACTCGGCCGCCGCCGCGTACTTCAACGCCGTCTGGCGCAACGTCCTCAAGCTCGCCTTCGGCAACAAGCTCCCCAAGGAGCTGCGCGTCCAGGGCCAGTGCCTGTGGGTCGACAAGATCGACAACACCGGTCCGGTGGACGACGACACCAAGGTGCGCGAGTGCGGCCAGCGCGCCGCCGACCAGGCGCAGCCGGACGGCGGCGACCGCTGGTTCGAGGTCGTGCGCAACCTGATGAACAAGCCGGACAGCGACTGGTGGAAGACGCCCAAGCAGGGCACGCGCCCGGCGGCCGAGAACATGGACCAGCTCTTCGCCCGCGCCATGATCGACGCCCGCTGGGAGCTGACCGCCAAGCTCGGCAAGGACATCGACACCTGGAACTGGGGCCGGCTGCACCGCCTGTTCCTGAAGAACCAGACGCTCGGCACCGACGGCCCCAAGGCGCTCCAGTACCTGCTCAACCGCGGCCCCTGGAAGCTCAACGGCGGTGAGGCGGCCGTGGACGCGACCGGCTGGAACGCGGCCGGCGGCTACAACGTCGTCTGGGTGCCGTCCATGCGGATGGTGGTCAACCTGGCCGACCTCGACAAGTCCAAGTGGATCAACCTGACCGGCGCCTCCGGGCACGCGTTCAGCGCGCACTACACGGACCAGACCGACAAGTGGGCCAAGGGCGAGCTGCTGCCCTGGTCGTACTCCTCCAAGGCGGTCGACAAGAGCACGAGCGACACGCTCGTCCTCAAGCCGTAAGCGGCGGCGTCCGCATCGGGAAGGCCCTCCACGCACCGCGTGGAGGGCCTTCCCCGTACGTCGGTCAGCGACCGGTGAAGCGGCGCACCCCGGACGGTGTCACCACCGCGTGCACCGGCCGGTCGTGCTCCTCGTCCGGGACCCGCGCGACGACCTCCCCGTCGTAGAGCAGGACCACCAGGCGGGGGTGTGCGCCCGCGCGCTCCAGCCGGGCCAGCACGCGGTCGTACGAGCCGCCGCCGCGCCCCAGCCGCATCCCGCGCGCGTCCACCGCGAGTCCGGGCAGCAGGACCACGTCCGCGCCCGTCACGGCGTCCGGGCCGAGCCGCGCGCCCGACGGCTCGAACAGGGCCATCCTCCCGCCGTGCCGGACCTCCGTGAGGGAGCCGGGCCCGGTGTACTCGCCCCAGTCGAGGTCGTTGTCGGGCAGCAGCACGGGGAGCAGCACCCGGGCGCCCCGGGCGCGCAGCGCGTCCAGGAGCGCGACCGTGCCGGGCTCGGCGCCCACGGAGACGTACGCGGCGACCGTGCGCGCCCCCGCCAGTTCGGGCAGTTCCAGGGCGCGTGCGGCCAGCGCCCGGCCCGACGCCCGTACGTCATCGTCCGGCAGGCTGTTCCTCACCGCGAGGAGGCCTCGCCGCAACGTCCTCTTGCCAGGCTCGTCCACGCGTCCGTCGTGTTCCACGGGTCGTCTCCCGCACCCTTCCTGTATGCCGTTCCACGGCGTCCATGCCGTCCGAGTCGTCTTCAAAGGGTCCACCAAGGACAGCCCAGGAACCCCACAAAGTCACCGGTTAAGGTGGCGGGCATGACTCAGTCGCACCCCAGGATCAGCAAGGCTGTCATTCCGGCGGCGGGTCTTGGCACCCGGTTCCTGCCGGCCACCAAGGCCACTCCCAAGGAGATGCTGCCGGTCGTCGACAAGCCCGCGATCCAGTACGTGGTCGAGGAGGCCGTGTCCGCGGGGCTCGACGACGTCCTCATGATCACCGGTCGTAACAAGCGTCCCCTGGAGGACCACTTCGACCGCAACTACGAGCTGGAATCCGCCCTGGGGAAGAAGGGCGACGCCGAACGGCTCGCCAAGGTGCAGGAGTCGAGCGACCTGGCGACCATGCACTACGTGCGCCAGGGCGACCCCAAGGGCCTCG
>NZ_JBSFLI010000004.1:0-94431 GCF_053598955.1 Streptomyces sp. NPDC001056
CGAGCTGGGAGCCGGAGACCGGGGGCCAGGAGCACGGGGCCGGGGACCGGAGCCGGGGACCGGAGGCGGGGGCCGTGGCGGAGGGCGCGGCGGACGAGGTGTCGGGCGTGCTCGCCTCGGCCCGGGGCCCGGAGGCCGGCGTCCGCGGCGCGGCGGGGCCGGCGGACAGCGCCCACCCGGCGCAGGCGAGAACGGCGACCGGGGTCAGCCGGGCGGTGAGGGCGAGCGGCAGAGGCAGAGAACGCACGGCGCACATCTCGTGGGGAGGGGGACGGGGACGACAGTGTCACACGGCTGTCTGCAAGGCGGAAGCACGAACTCGCAGGGTGCTCGCACGGTCACGGGCACGCGCTCACGACGTACCTCTCCGCCCGGTTTGCGCCTCCAGCCAGCGACGGGCGCCGACCTCGGTGGGGTATTCGCGGACGGTGAGGAGGGCCAGGAACCACCCGACGCACCAGGCCGCCAGCATGGGCATGAGGGGCGCGGCGAGGAGAAGGAGCCCGCGGCCCAGGGCGACCAGGCCGGGAACCCGCCTCTTGCTGTCGCGTCCGGCCCCCGCTGCCTGAGCGGGGGAGGGAGGGGCGAGGAGCGCCTCGCGGTGGCTCCGGCGCTGCTTCGTCCAGCCCCACACCAGGGCCACGCAGGAGGCCACCGCCTGCGTCACGTCCCATCCCGTGCGCACGCCCCGCGGCAGATAGGTGCGCGGGGCACCCGAGTACAGCACGAGCGCGATGTAGCAGAAGAACGCCAGGACGGTGAGCAGGAACAGGGCGTTGACCGTGCGGCGCAGCCAGTAGCGCGGGCCGCGCCGGTACCAGGTGGTGCCGAGCCCCGGCAGCTCGGGGATCCGCGCGGGCGCCGGGGAGGCCGCGGCCTCAGAAGATGCTCTTGATGCCATGCCACACATCGTCTTTCAGTCGTACGAAGTCGTCGCCGGTCTTGGACAGCACGTGCCCCGAACCGGTCAGGATGCCCCCCACCACGCCGTGGTCGTGGATGTCCTCGCTCCAGTGCTCGTGGAAGGAGTGGTCGATGATGCCGGTCGCGCCGATCACCACGGCGCCGCCGACCCCGGCCACCACCGCGACGGGCACATCGACGGGCGCGGCGGCCACCAGGCCCGCCGTGATGGCCGTACCAGCCGCGAGACCCGCGATGTTGGCGCCGCCGTCGACCGCGACCGATTTCTGCCACGACCAGCCCTTGTCGTGGTCGTCGGACGCCTCCAGCAGACCGCACGCGCCGGCCGCGGCGACGTCCAGCACCGGGATCTCCTTCAGGAAGTCCGGCACCGCCTCCAGGCTCTTGCCGGCGCGCAGCAGATCCGCCGCGTCCGCCAGCTTCACATTGAGGGCGCGGTCGTACGGCAGCTCGGTGCTGCCGTTCTCGGCGCGCGCGATGGCGTCCTCCAGGTCGTCCACCTTGGTGAGCGCGTCCTTGTACGCGCCCTTGGCGGGCAGGTCCTTGGGCAGCGCCTTGCCCGCCTTCTGGTACGCCTTGCGCTCGGCGCGCAGCTCCTTCTTGGCGTCCTGCGCCGCCTGCTTGGCGTCGTCCAGCTGGGCGCGCGCCTTCTCGCCGCCGGCGCGGGCGTCCTCGGCGTCGTACGCGTACAGGCCGCGCAGATAGTCCGCGATGGTGACCTTGTCACCGGTGGACACCGAGCTGTCCTTCGACGTCACCTGGTCGTACAGGTCCGACAGCTGCTGCGCCGCCTCGATGCGCGCGTGCTGCGCGGTGTGCAGGATCCGGTCGCGCACCTTCGCGTACTCGTTCATCGCGGAGATGGTCTTCTGGTCGTCCGCGCTCGGCGGGTCCGCCGTCATGATCGGCTGCGGCGCGCCCTTGGCGTCGCAGACCACGCCCTTGCGGGACGCCGCGTGCTCCGCGTTCTGGAGGGACGTCTCACAGGTGGTCAGCGCGTCCGCGAGGGTGCCCAGGACGGTGCCCGCCTGGTGCACCAGCTCGGCGAAGCCGCCGGCCGTGATCTCGTCCTCGCTCCACTTGCCGCGGAACGTCTCGGCCGCCTCGCCCTTCCAGCTCGCGTCGCTCGCCAGCTTCTCGACCGCCTTGCTCAGCGGCTTCACCACGCCGTCGAGCTTGTCCTTGGCGTTCTTGTACGTGGTGGCCATCGTGTGCAGCCCGCCGATGTCGCCACCGACCCAGCTGTCGCCCATCAGTCCAGACCCTCCGTCAGGTCCTCGAAGACGCCGTGGATGTCCACGTCGTGCCGGTGGAAGGAGTCGCGCGCGTACCCGGCCTTGTCGCCGTGGTCGTCCATGCGGTCGGCGAGCCCTGTGTGCAGGGCGATGATGAGGTCGGCGACCTCCTTGATCGCCGAGTCCAGCGCCGGGTCGCCGCCGCTGACGATGGCCGGGGACACGTCCGGGGCGAGCTTGCGGTAGTCGCCCGCCTGGTCGTGGAAGGCCTTGGCCAGCCCCGTGAGGTCCTCGTAGATGACCTTGAAGTCGGCCGTCACCGGCGCACCTCCTGCGCGAGGGCGGCCAGGTCCTCGGGCCGCCAGTTGGACTCCCCGGGGGCGATGCGCGGATCGAGCAGGACGGTGACGTCCCGTCCGCCCATCTCCTCGGCCAGCGGCCCGAGCGAACCGGCCACCCACGGCTGCGCGTCGCCGAGCGCCGCCGCCAGCTTCGCCGGGGAGGTGAAGGCGAAGGCGACCGTGCCCCGCGTCGGGTGCGCGAAGAGCTCCACGACGATGAACGGCACGCGGGCCGGGCGGCCGTCGGTGCCGGTCCCGGCGACGGAGCGCGGATGCGCCGGCACGTACACCGGCGTGTGGTACGGCGGCACGCCCGGCCGGGGGCCCGGCCGACCGTCGGCCGGGGGCGGGGGAGGAGCGGACTCGGCGAGGTCCAGCAGCGCCGAACGTCGCGGCCGGGGCCCGTCTTCCGGGGAGGCTCCCCCCGGGGGTTCGGGCTCCGGCTCCAGGAAATCGAGCAGGCGTGAACGTATCGGTGCCGCCACCGCCGTCACCTCTTCCCCGTGGTCGTGCGTGGCCGATTCAGGCCCGACCACGGTAGCCAGCGGGCGGCGGGGCAAATCCGGCTTTGTCGGGGCCGGTGACCCGGACGTGCACGGAACTCATACACGGGCTTGGCCGGGGCATGGGCATGCCTTGACCAGCGTCTGAATCGTTCCGTTCCGTGAGGGAACGGTTACGGAACCCGGGCGGTCCACTCCTCGGCCGTGAACTTCGACCGCGCCAGTTCCCGCGCCCGGGCCAGCTCCTCGTCCGTCACCTTGCCCGGCGCGAGTCCGTAGCGTCCGCGGAAGGACTCGATCATGCGGTCGATGACGGTCTCGCGGGCCAGCCCGGTCTGCCGGCGCAGCGGGTCCACCCGCTTCTTCGCGCTCCTCGTCCCCTTGTCGGACAGCTTCTCCCGGCCGATGCGCAGCACTTCGGTCATCTTGTCGGCGTCGATGTCGTACGACATGGTCACGTGGTGCAGCACCGCGCCCGGACCGCCGCCGGGGCCGACGACCCGCTTCTGCGCCGCGCCCGCGATCTTGCCCTGGTCGGTGGCGATGTCGTTCAGCGGCTGGTACCAGGCGCGGATGCCCATGTCGCCGAGCGCGGCCAGCACCCAGTCGTCCAGGTAGGCGTAGCTGTCCTGGAAGGACAGGCCGTGCACCAGGGCCTCGGGCACCGAGAGGGAGTACGTGATGGTGTTGCCGGGCTCCACGAACATCGCGCCGCCGCCGGAGATCCGGCGCACCACCTCGATGCCGTGGCGGGCGGCGCCGTGCGGGTCCACCTCGTTGCGCAGCGACTGGAAGCTGCCGATGATCACCGCGGGGGCGCCCCACTCCCACACGCGCAGCGTCGGCGGGCGTCGGCCCGCGGCCACCTCGGCGGTCAGCACCTCGTCGAGCGCCATGTGCAGGGCCGGGGACTGGGGGCCCTCGTGGATCAGCTGCCAGTCGTAGTCGGTCCAGTCGGTGGCGTGCGCCAGTGCTCGGCGCACCGCGACGGCGATGCCCTCCGCCGTCAGCCCGTACATCACCGTGCCCGCGGGCAGCGCCGCCTCGATCCGCGCGGCGAGCCCGGCCGCGTCGGTGCCCGCCGGGGCGCCCTCCAACGCGCCGTTCACCGCGTCGAGCGCCTCGTCAGGCTCCAGGAAGAAATCGCCCGCCACCCGGACGTCGCGCAGCACGCCGCCGTCCGTCTCCACGTCCACGACGACGAGCTTGCCGCCGGGCACCTTGTACTCTCCGTGCACCGCCTGGACCCTCCGTTTCCCTCCCCGTGATCAACGCACCACCTCCCCGCGGTGTTCCCCGCCCCGCGCCTCGTGCGGCGGCACGATCCCGCATTCCCGCCCGGGGGTCACTCGGGGACGGACCAGGCCGGCCGCGGCCGGGGAGCGGCGTGAGGGGGGACTTCCCGCCGGCGCGCTGTCGGCACCCCTGTTCACGGCCCCTTCGGCGGGGGCGTCAGCAACCCGTCAAAGCCGCGCGGATCCCCGTCAGCGTCACGTCAGGAAGGGCCGGGGAGCAGGTGGCGCGGGCATACCGTCGACAGTGAGCCCCGGGCCGCCTCCCCGCGTCCGGGGTCTCCTCGACTCGACGCTCCCTGCCGCACGGGAGGCACCCGTGGCGGAGCTCCGCTCCGGCGACGGCCCCGAGCCCCCCGAACCCTCCCGGCCGGACCCCTGTTCGTCCCGGTCCGGCCGGGGCCCTCCGGCCGCGGGGTACGGCGCTTCCGTCCCCCGCTCGGCGAGCGCACCGGCGTCCGGCTTCACCTCCGCGCCCCGGCTCCGCGCCGCGCTCGGGCCCGGACACGCCTCCATCCGCCTCGCGGGGGCCGGACCGCGCACCCGCGGTCGAGGTCCGCCGCCGTACCGACGCCGTACGCGACGGCCGCGCCCGGCCGCTGGTGCGCCGGAAGTCCCTGGAGGACGTCCGCCGCCGCGTGAGCGGGAACCCGCCGCCCGTCGGCGCCGGACTCCACGGACGTCTCCGGGACGGCCTCGCCCCCCGTGCCAGGAGCCGAGGTCGTGGCCTCCTCGGCTCCTGGCACGGGCCGGCCGGCTCCGCCTACGGCTCGGCGCCCAGCGCCGCGTCCCCCAGCCAGTGCACCGCGAGCAGCGCGGCGCGCACGTTGAAGTCGTCGGTCAGGCTGTCGTCGCCGTGGGGGAGCAGGGACGTGGCCCGGTGGACGCGGTACTGGACGGAGTTGCGGTGCAGGCTCATGGCCTGGGCGGTGGCGGCGTGGCTGCGGTGGTGGGTGAGGAAGGTGCGCAGGGTGTCGCGCAGCACGGCCGCGCGGGGGTCGGCCGCCGCCAGGGCGCCCAGGGAGGCGGTCACGAAGTCGCGGACGGCGGGCAGGTCCCCGGCCATGAGGGCGACCGGCGCCGCCTCGTCGTAGTGCACCCACAGCGGCGCGGCGCCGGCCCCGGAGCCGAGCCGGGTGCCGATGATCTCCCTGACCCGGGCGGCCTGGCGCGCCGAGGTGCGAAAGCCCGTCAGGCCGGGCGCCGGGCGGCCGATGGCGGCGTGCAGGGGACTGCCCTCCGGCGCGGTGAAGTGCGCGGGCCCCGCCGTGGGCAGCGCGAGCCACAGCCGTGCCTCGTGCTCGTCGGTCGGCACCAGCAGCGCGGCACCGGCCCGCAGCACCGACACGGCATGGGCGCGCACGTCGTCCACCGCGGCGACGAGGTCGAACGAGGTCATCCGCCCGGCCGGCCACAACGTGCACGCGATGTGCACCGCGTCCAGCGGATACCGCAGCGCCCGCTCGGCGGCGGCGCGGTCCACCGGGCGCCCGCCGAGCAGGTCGGTCACCCACTGCTGGCGCACCCCGCTGCGACTGGCCACCCACCGCTCGCGCTCCCGCTCGTAGGTGCGGCCGACCTGTTCGCAGATCAGGTCGATGTACCGGGCCGAACGGCGCACCAGCTCGACGCAGACCGGCACCCGCTCGGCGGCCGGCAGATCGCCGAGCAGGGCGAAGGCGTGGTCGAGGAACCGCTGGTGCCCGATGCGGTAGGCGCGGATGAGCGCCGACTGGGGCACGTCCCGCTGCGCGAGGAAACGGGCGTAGGCCAGCGCGGCCGTCGGCGCCTCCAGCAGGTCCGGGTCGATCCCCTGCCGCAGGTAGTTGATCGCGGCCACGATGTTCTCCGTGATGCTCGCCTCCAGCAGGGACCGCGCGGCGGCATCGTGGTCGAGGGCGCCGATCTGCGCGCGGGTGTCCCGGACCAGCTCCTCGATGAGCGCCTCCCGGGACTCCCGCACACGGTCGCCGACCCGGCGCACCAACGCCTCCTGTGACTGCATGGGACGCACCCTACGGCGGGGCCGGAACCGGGCGTTCGTGCCCGGAGCACGAAAACCGCCGCCGACCTTGTGCCCCGCGGCCGTGGCCGCGCGGGGCCCGCGGGACCTACGGTCGCCTCCACTCGCCTGTCACCCCAGCCCAGAGGTCCGATCCCCGTATGAACCTGAGCCGCCTGCCCGCTGTGCGCCGCGAACAAGCCCCGGACGCGCCGGCCCTCACCGACGACACCCACGGCACCCTGTCGAACGCCGCCCTCGCCGACCTGGTCGACCGCTACGCCCGCCACCTCGCCCACCGCGGCGTGCGCCCCGGCGACATCGTGGCGGTCAAGCTCACCAACCGCGTCGAACTGGTCGCGACCCTCTTCGCCGCCTGGCGGTTGGGCGCCGCCCTCGCCCCGGTCAACCCCGCCCTGACCGCGACCGAGACCGCCTACCAGCTCACCGACTGCCGCGCCCGGGTCGTCGTGGCCGAGGAGCCGCCGGACGGCCTGCCCGCCTCCGCCACCCCTCTCACCCTGGCCGACCTGGCCGCCCCGGCACCGGACCACGGCCCCCTGCCCGAACCGGCGGCCGACGGCGACGCGCTCGCGCTGGTCATCTACACCAGCGGAACCACCGGCCGCCCCAAGGGAGTCGAACTCCTGCACCGCAACATCGACGCCATGACCGAGACGCTGATCGACGCGATGAAGCTGACCGCGGCCGACCACAGCCTCCTCATCCTGCCGCTGTTCCACGTCAACGGCATCGTCGTGAGCGTCCTGTCCCCGCTGCGCGCCGGCGGCCGGGCCACCCTCGTCGGACGCTTCAGCGCCAGGGGATTCTTCGGCGCCCTGGAGCGGGCCCGCCCGACCTTCTTCTCCGGGGTCCCGGCCATCTACGCCATGCTGGCCGACCTGCCCCCCGAGGCACGGCCGGACACCTCCTCGCTCCGCTTCGCCGTGTGCGGCGCCGCCCCCATGCCCCCGGGACTCATCGCCGCCGTGGAGGAGCGCTTCGGGTTCCCGCTCGTCGAGGGCTACGGCCTGTCGGAGGCGACCTGCGCCTCCACCTCCAACCCGCTCGACGGCCTCCGCAAGCCCGGCACGGTCGGGCCGCCCCTGCCCGGACAGACCGTCGCCATCATGGACGAGCAGGGCCGGATCGTCACCGACGGCGGCATCGGCGAGGTCGTCATCAGCGGCCCCACCGTCATGCACGGCTACCTCGGCCGACCGGAGGATACCGCCAGGGCCCTGCGCGACGGCCGGCTGCACACCGGCGACCTGGGACGCCTGGACGAGGACGGCTACCTCGTCCTGGTGGATCGCGTCAAGGACATGATCATCCGGGGCGGGGAGAACGTCTACCCCAAGGAGATCGAGACCGTGCTGCACGACCACCCCGCCGTCCGCGAGGCCGCCGTCGTGGGGCGCCCCGACCCCGTCCTCGGCGAAGTCCCCGTCGCCTACGTCGCGTTGCGCGACGGCACCGGCGAACCGCGCGCCGCGCTGGCCGACTTCGCCGCCGAGCGCCTCGCGCCGTACAAGTGCCCCGTCGAGATCCTCGTCCTGCCCGACCTCCCCAGGAACCCCGTCGGCAAGACCGACAAGCCCGCCCTGCGCCGCCGCGCGCTCGCCCCCTCCCGCTGAGCCGCCGTTCCCCCGAGACACGAGGGTGTGATCCCCATGGGCTTCGTGAACCCCCAACTCCCGCCCGTCGACGCCGAGTCCTTCCGCGCGCTGCCGCGCCCCGAGCGCCTGAAGGTCCTCACCCGGCACTGGGTCGAGCACGGCTTCGGCACGCCGTACGCCGTGTACCTCTTCTACCTCGTCAAGTGCCTGCTGTACGTGGGCGGTTCGGCGTACGTCATCTCCCTGACGCCCGGCCTCGGCGGCGTCACCGGCATCGCGTCCTGGTGGTCGGAGCCGATCGTCTACCAGAAGCTGATCGTCTTCACCCTGCTGTGGGAGGTGGTCGGCCTCGGCTGCGGCTCCGGGCCCCTGGCCTCCCGCTTCAACCCGCCCATCGGGTCCGTGCTGTACTGGCTGCGGCCGGGCACCATCCGGCTGCCCCCCTGGCCCGAGCGGGTGCCGCTGACCCGCGGCAGCCGTCGTACCGTCATCGACGTCGTCCTGTACGCCGCCGTCCTCGTCTCGGCCGGATGGCTGCTCACCCGCCCCATGACCGGCTCCGCCGGGCTGCTCGACGCCCGCGCCACGCTCCCGCTCCTGGCCGCCCTCGCCCTGCTGGGCCTGCGCGACAAGACGGTCTTCCTGGCCGCGCGGGGCGAGCAGTACGGGCTGTCCCTGCTGCTGTTCTTCTTCCCGTACACCGACCAGTTCATCGGCTTCCAGCTGGTCATGCTGGCCCTGTGGTGGGGCGCGGCGACCTCGAAGCTCAACCACCACTTCCCGTTCGTGGTGGCGACGATGCTGAGCAACGCCCCGCTGATCCCGAGCCGCCGCCTCAAGCGGCTGCTCTTCCGCGACCACCCGCACGACCTGCGCCCCTCACGGCTGCCGTTCTACCTCGCCCACATCGGCACCGTGACCGAGTACGGCGTCCCCCTGTACCTGGTCTTCCTCGGCGACGGCGGCTTCTGGACCTGGGCGGCGATCGTCTACATGGCGGTGTTCCACCTGCACATCCTGTCGACCGTGCCGATGGGCGTGCCGCTGGAGTGGAACATCTTCTTCGTCTTCTCGCTCTTCTACCTCTTCGGCGCCCACACCGACATCAGCGTCCGGCACCTGCACTCGCCCTGGCTGCTCGTCGTGATCCTGCCGAGCCTCCTGCTGCTGCCCGCGCTCGGCAACGCCCGGCCCGACCTGGTGTCGTTCCTGCCCGCCATGCGCTACTACGCGGGAAACTGGGCCACCAGCGCCTGGCTGTTCACCGGCGACGCCCTCACCCGTCTGGAGACCGGACTGACCGCCTCGTGCCGGCTGCCCACCCGGCAGCTGGAGACCCTGTACGACAAGGAGACCGCCCTGCTGATGTCCCAGAAGGTGGAGAGCTGGCGCTCGATGCACTCCCACGGCCGCGCGCACAACGGCCTGATCGACCGCGTCACCTGGGGCGAGGACGACACGGTCGTGGTGGAGGGCGAGCTGATCGCCGGCTTCGCCCTCGGCTGGAACTTCGGCGAGGGCCACCTGCACGACGACCAGCTGCTGCGCGCCGTCCAGGAGCGCTGCGGCTTCGCGCCCGGAGAGGTGCGCGTGATCTGCCTGGAGGGCCAGCCCATCCACCGCCCGACCCAGGCGTACGAGGTCCACGACGCGGCCCTCGGCCTCCTCGAACGCGGCCACGTCGAGGTGCGTGACATGCTGACCCGCCAGCCCTGGCCCACCGACGGCCCCGACTACCCCGTGTACGACGTGCGGCGCCGCCACCCGCTGCGTCCGGCCCCTGAGGACACCACCGCATGAGCACCGCCCTCGTCGTCGGCGGCGGGCCCAACGGGCTCACCGCCGCGGCCCTCCTCGCCAGGGCCGGACTCGACGTCACGCTCCTGGAGGCCGCCGACGAGGTCGGCGGCGGCACCCGCAGCCAGGAGGCGATCCTGCCCGGCCTGCTGCACGACCACTGCTCGGCCATCCACCCCATGGCCGTCACCTCGCCCGCGCACCAGGCCCTCGACCTGGCGCGGTACGGACTGCGCTGGCGGCTGCCGGACATCGACTGCGCGCACCCCCTGGACGACGGCACGGCGGGCGTCCTGCTGCGCTCCGTCGAGGACACCGCCCGTCTGCTCGGCCCCGACGGCCCCCGCTACCGCCGCCTGCTGGAGCCCTCGGTACGCCACTGGGACGCCCTCGGCGACGACGTGCTGCGTCCCCTGCTGCGCGTCCCCGCCCACCCCCTGCTGCTCGCCCGCTTCGGCCTGCCCACCACGCTCCCGGCCACTCTCCTCGCCCGCCTCTTCACCACTGCCCGGGCACGGGCCCTGTGGGCGGGCGTCGCGGCGCACTCCTTCCGGCCGCTGGACCAACCTCTCGGCTCGGCGATCGGCCTCGGCATCCTCGCGGCCGGGCACGCCGCCGGATGGGCCGTGGCGGAGGGCGGCTCGGGCGCCATCGCCCGGTGCCTCTCCGACGCCCTCCGCGCCCACGGCGGCCGCGTCCACACCGGCGTCCGCGTCACCCACCACAGCCAGCTGCCGCCCGCCGACGTCACCCTCCTCGCCCTCGACCCCGCCCAGATCGCCCGCATCTACGCCGACCGCCTGCCCACCCGCGTCCGCGACGCCTACCTGCGCTTCCGTCGCGGCCCCGCCGCCTTCAAGGTCGACCTGGCGGTGGAGCAGGGCGTGCCGTGGACGAACGAGGACGCCCGGCGGGCCGGCACCGTCCACCTCGGCGGCACCCTCGCCGAGATCGCCCGCGGGGAGAGGGACGTGAACGGCGGCCGTATGCCGGAGCGCCCCTTCGTCCTCGTCGGCCAGCAGTACCTCGCCGACCCCACCCGCTCCGTCGGCGACGTCCACCCCGTCTGGGCCTACGCGCACGTCCCGTACGGCTACGACGGCGACGCGACCGAGGCCGTACTCGCCCAGCTCGAACGCTTCGCCCCCGGCACCCGGGAGCGCGTCGTCGGCCTGCGCACCACCTCACCGGCCGGGTTCGCCAGGGAGAACCCCAACTTCGCGGGCGGCGACATCCTCACCGGCGCCAAGACCGTCCCCCAGCTGGTCCTCGGCCCCCGCCCCGCGCTCGACCCCTACTCCACCGGTCTGCCCGGCGTCTTCTGCTGCTCCGCCGCCACCCCGCCGGGACCCGGCGCCCACGGCATGTGCGGGGCCGGAGCGGCGGCGTCGGCCCTGCGCCATCTGGGTGTCCGGCGGGGTGGAGACGGGAAGCGGGGCCGCCGGTAGCCTGGCGGCCGACCGCACGACCGGTAACGGCCCCGACTCCCGCGAGGTGAGACGTGCAGTTCACCACCCGGCCCACCCTGCACGGCACGTTCGGCATGGCCTCCTCCACCCACTGGCTGGCGTCCCAGTCGGCGATGGCGGTGCTGGAGGAGGGCGGCAACGCGTTCGACGCGGCCGTGGCGGGAGCGTTCGTGCTGCACGTCGTGGAGCCGCACCTGAACGGTCCCGCGGGGGAGGTGCCGATCCTGTTCGCGCCGGCCGGCGGCACGGTGCGCGTGCTGTGCGGGCAGGGCGTGGCTCCGGCGGGCGCCACCGCCGCGCACTACCGGGACCTCGGCCTGGACCTCGTCCCCGGCACCGGCCCGCTCGCCGCCGCCGTGCCCGGCGCCTTCGACGCCTGGCTGCTGCTCCTGCGCGACCACGGCACCAAGTCCCTTGAGGACGTGCTGAAACACGCCATCGGCTATGCCGAGCACGGGCACCCGCCGGTGGAGAACGTCGGCGCGACCGTGGAAAGCGTACGGGCGCTGTTCGAGACCGAGTGGACGTCCTCGGCGCAGTTGTACCTGCCGGGCGGCCGCGCGCCCCGCCCCGGCACGCTGCTGCGCAATCCCGCCCTCGCCGCCACCTGGCGCCGACTGCTCGCCGAGACCGCGCGGGCCGGGAACCGCGAGGCCCGCATCGACGCCGCCCGAAAGGTGTGGCGCTCCGGCTTCATCGCCGAGGCCCTGGTCCGGCAGTCCCGGCGGCCCACCCTGGACACCAGCGGCGAACGGCACACCGGGACGCTCGACCCGGAGGACCTCGCCACCTGGTCGGCGACGTACGAGGACGCGGTGTCGTACGACTGGAACGGCTGGACCGTGTGCAAGGCCGGCCCCTGGAGCCAGGGCCCCGCCTTCCTCCAGCAACTCGCCCTGCTCCCACCGGAACTCCCCGCGTACGGCGGCGTGGACTACGTCCATCTCCTCGTCGAGGGCTGCAAGTTGGCCATGGCCGACCGGGAGGCCTGGTACGGCGACGCCGCCGACGTGCCGCTCACGGAACTGCTGTCCGAGGAGTACAACGCCGGGCGGCGGGCGCTGATCGGGACCGAGGCGTCGTACGAACTGCGGCCCGGCGCCCCGGGCGGGCGCACCCCGCGGCTGCCCGAGCGGACCCGTGAGCCCGTGCCGCTCGCGGCGGAGGGATTCGACCCGATGGGCGTGGGGGAGCC
This sequence comes from Streptomyces sp. NPDC001056, assembly GCF_053598955.1. Taxonomy (NCBI): domain Bacteria; kingdom Bacillati; phylum Actinomycetota; class Actinomycetes; order Kitasatosporales; family Streptomycetaceae; genus Streptomyces; species Streptomyces sp. NPDC001056. Next base: position 12,378 of record NZ_JBSFLI010000004.1, read on the forward strand.
GACGGTCGCGCGGCTGTCCGGCGACCCCCGGGTGGCGGCCGACGGCGGCACCCGGGGCGACACCTGCCACCTCGACGTGGTCGACCGCTGGGGCAACATGATCGCGGCCACGCCCAGCGGCGGCTGGCTGCAGTCCAACCCCGTCGTGCCCGAGCTGGGCTTCCCGCTCGGCACCCGGCTCCAGATGGCCTGGCTGGAGGAGGGCCTGCCGAACACCCTCACCCCCGGCCGCCGCCCCCGTACCACCCTCACCCCGTCCCTCGCGCTGCGCGACGGCGTGCCGGTCATGGCGTTCGGCACGCCCGGCGGCGACCAGCAGGACCAGTGGCAGCCGCACTTCTTCCTCGCCGTCGCCCTGCGCGCCCCCGTCCGCGGCGGCCTCGACCTCCAGGGCGCCGTCGACGCCCCGAACTGGCACAACGACGCCTTCCCCAGCTCCTTCTACCCGCGCGGCCACCACCCCGGCGCCCTGACCGTCGAGTCCCGGATGCCGCCCGGGGTCGTGGCCGGACTCCGCCGCCGCGGCCACGACCTCACCCTCGGCCCCGCCTGGTCCGAGGGGCGGCTCTGCGTGGTCGCCCGCGACCCGGAGACCGGCGTGCTGTCGGCGGCGGCGAACCCGCGCGGGATGCAGGGGTACGCCGTGGGACGCTGAACCCGGGCCCCTGCTCCAGCAGCGACTCGCGTGCGAAACGGCGCGGTTCGTCCGCCGACGCGGTCGCCCGCCGGGTGCTGTGCCGCCCGAGGCCGCAGGGCCCCAGCACCCGCTCCCGCGCCCCCGGCACCCGGTCCACCAGGGCGAGGGCCACCGCCGCCGTGCCCTCCAGGAGGGGTACGGCGAGGTCGTCAGGGTCGACCACCACGGCCGCCGCGGCCACAGGTGAGGCCGCAGCACCTTTCCCGGGCCGGGCGGGAGCGAGAGAACCGGCGCCTGCCCGCCCTCCGGAGCCCCTCGGGGCCTCGCGCGGGGCCGCTCCGCCGGTGCCCCGGCATATCCTGAACCCGAGTGGCCATCGGCTGACGAAGGGGTCCGAAGGTGCCGTCGATGCTCGATGCGGTCGTGGTGGGTGCGGGGCCCAACGGACTGACCGCCGCCGTGGAACTGGCCCGCAGGGGCTTCTCCGTGGCCCTGTTCGAGGCGCGCTCCACCGTGGGCGGCGGCGCCCGCACCGAGGAGCTGACCCTGCCCGGCTTCCGGCACGACCCGTGCTCGGCCGCCCACCCCCTGGGAATCAACTCACCCGCCTTCCGCGCCCTGCCCCTGGAGCGGTACGGCCTTCAGTGGCTGCACGCGGAGCTGCCCATGGCGCACCCCTTCCCCGACGGCACCGCCGCCGTGCTCTCCCGCTCGGTCGCGGAGACCGCCGCCTCCTTCGGACCGCGCGACGCGGGGTCGTACCGCAGACTCGTCGAGCCGCTGCTCGCCCACTGGGACACGCTGGTACGGGACTTCATGTCCCTGCCGCTTTCCGCGCTGCCCCGCGATCCGGTGACGCTGGCCCGCTTCGGCCTCGCCGGGCTGCCGCCGTCCACCTGGCTGATGCGCCGCTTCAAGGACGAGCGGATCAAGACGCTGTTCGCCGGCCTGGTCGCCCATGTGATGGCCCCGCTGGACGGCTTCGCCACCAGCGCCGTCGGCCTGGTCTTCGCGCTGGCCGCGCACGCCCGCGGCTGGCCGGTGGCCCGTGGCGGCTCCCAGGCCGTCTCGGACGCCCTCGCCGCCTACCTGGCGGATCTCGGCGGCGAGGTGCACACCGACTACGAGGTCAAACGCCTGGACGACCTGCCGCCCGCCCGCGCCTACGTCTTCGACACCTCGCCCACCGCCCTCGCCCGCATCGCCGGCTTCGGCGCCCACTACGACCGCTACCGGTACGGCCCCGGCGTCTTCAAGATCGACTACGCGCTGGACGGCCCGGTGCCCTGGACCGCCCCCGAGGCCCGCGTCGCCGGCACCGTCCAGATCGGCGCGAGCCAGGCCGAGATCGGCACCGCCCTGCGCGCCGCCTCCCGCGAGGGCCGGGCCCCCGAGAGGCCGTTCATGATCACCGTGCAGCCGAGTGTGGCCGACCCGGGTCGCGCCCCGGCGGGCAAGCACGTCTTCTGGGCGTACGGGCATGTACCGAGCGGCTGGTCCGGCGATCTCACCGATGCCATGGAGCGCCAGCTGGAGCGCTTCGCGCCCGGCTTCCGCGACCGCGTCCTCGCCCGCGCCATCGCGGGCCCCGCCGAGATGGCCGCCCGCAACGCCAACTACGTGGGCGGGGACATCGCCTGCGGTGCCACCTCCGGACTCCAGTTGCTGCTGCGGCCCCGGCCGACCCTGTTCCCGTACCACACCCCCCACCCCGCCGTCTTCCTGTGCTCCTCGGCCACCCCGCCCGGACCCGGGGTGCACGGCATGTCGGGGCACAACGCGGCCAAGGCCGTGTGGCGGAGGCTGCGCCAGACATGACCGGCATCCTCCTCGTGCAGGGCGACATCACCCGGCAGCGCGCCGACGCGATCGTCAACGCGGCCAACTCCTCGCTGCTCGGCGGCGGAGGCGTCGACGGCGCCATCCACCGCCGCGGCGGGCCCGCGATCCTCGCCGAGTGCCGCGCCCTGCGCGCCTCGCGCTACGGCCGGGGCCTGCCCACCGGACAGGCCGTCGCCACCACCGCGGGGCGGCTCGACGCCCAGTGGGTGATCCATACCGTCGGACCGGTTTTCAGCGCCGACGAGGACCGCTCGCCCCTGCTCGCCTCCTGCTACCGCGCGTCCCTGCGCGTCGCCGACGAACTCGGCGCCCGCACGGTGGCGTTTCCGGCCATCTCCACCGGCGTCTACGGCTGGCCGATGGCGGACGCCGCCGGGATCGCCCTGGCGGCCGTCCGCTCCGCGGACACGGCCGTCGAGGAGGTCCGCTTCGTGCTCCTCGACGCTCCGGCCTACGAGGTGTTCGCCCGTCAGATCGGCTGATCCGACGGGATCTTTACGCCCCCTTGTCGCCGCTTGCGGGCAACTCCCGGACACCGATCCGGAATTGTCCGAGCAGCAGCGTGTAACCACTACAACCCAGCCCGTGAGCAGGGTCGTTGGCGTGACGAGGAGTGGCAAAGGTTCCCCTAAGCGGGTGATAGCATCCCCGCGTCTGTGACCTTGGTCCCCTCGGCTCAGGCGCCGCAGAAAACGGTTTCGGTCCGGTCCTCCGCGTGACCTGACCGACCCGTTCGCGACCGGTCGTCCCACCGGTGGTGCGGTGCACTTCCGCCAACGGCCGCAGGCTAAAAGCCAGGAAAGGTTTCCATGATTCGAGACGCACTTGTCTGGTGCCTGGTTGTCGTGGCGGCGCTCGGCGTCGCCGCGGCCGTGGTTCTCAGTCGTCGCGCCAAGGCCATAGCGGCGAACAAGGACAGGTCCGAAGCCGCACTGACCCAGCGGCTGAGCGAGGCCGACGGCCGATTGGCCACTTTACGAGCAGAGCTCCACCAGCACCGGACCGACCACGCCAAGACCATCCAGGAAGCCGAGGAGGCGGCGGAGGACAGCACCAAGGCCGTACTCAAGGGCTCGGCGCGCTTCCTGCAGAGCCTCGCGGCCGAGCAGCTGGCGCTGCTGGAGGAGATCCAGCGCAAGTACGGCGGCCACTCCGTGCTCGGCGACCTGCTGGAGGTCGGCCACGCCAACGCGCAGATGGCACGCAAGGCACAGGGCATCGCGGTCATGTGCGGCGCCCCGCTGGGCCGCCGCAGCCGCGCCGCGAGCGTCTACGACGTGGTGCGCAGCGCCCAGGGGCAGATCCGTAACTTCCGGCGCGTGGAGATCATGCAGCAGACCGGCTTCGCGCTGAAGGCGTCGGCGGTCTCGCCCGTCGCCCTCGCCGTCGCCGAGCTGCTCGACAACGCTGCCAGCTTCTCCCAGCAGGGCTCGCCCATCGAGGTGACGTTCCAGCGGGTGCAGAAGAACCTGTGCATCGTCATCGACGACGCGGGCGTCGGCATGAACGACGAGGAGCGCCAGAAGGCCTCCGCCCTGCTCTCCGGCCAGTACCGCCCCCGGCTGTCCCAGCTGGGCAACCAGCCCAAGTTCGGTTTCCCCGTGATCGGCCTGCTGTCCCAGCAGTACGGCTTCCGGGTGGACGTGACCGGTGTCTCCCGCTACGGCGGCGTGCGCGCGGTCGTGCTGCTGCCCGAGGAACTGTGGACGGAGGAGGAGACCGCACCGGTGGAAGAGGTCCCGCCCGTTATCGAGCAGCCCGGCATCCCCGCCCGGCCCGAGTCCGTGACGCGCACCGCCAACGGCCTGCCGCGGCGCGGCGCCCGCCAGGTTCCCATCGCCAGCGTTCCCGACCAGGACACCGTCGGCCTGCCGCACGTCACGGCCGTGGAGGACGCCGGCCGGGCCGCGGGCCGCAGTCTGGGCGCCTTCCAGCGCGGCACGCTCTCGGGCCGCAATCTCTCCGCGGCACCGTCCGAAGGGTCCGATGACACATGATCACCGACCTGTCGTGGATGCTTGAGGACATCGTGGCCAACGTGCCCAAGGCACGCCACGCCGTCCTGCTGTCCGCGGACGGCCTGCCCCGTGGGGCGACCGACGGCATGGCCCAGAAGGACGTGCGGACCATCTCCGCCGCCATGGCGGGCATGCAGTCGCTGAGCCGGGCCACGTCCCACTTCGCCGGGGACGCCCCGGACCGGCAGTGGAACCAGACCATCATCGAGTTCTCGCACGGCTGGATCTTCCTGATCGGGGCCGGGCAGGGCGCGTATCTGGCGGCGGCCGCGGCACCCGATGTCGACATGCAGCAGATCTCCTTCCGCATGCACCGGCTCGTCGCCCGGCTCGGCAACAACCTCACCTCGCCGCCCCGGGTGCACGCCGACGAGGCCGGGTCGCGCGCCCAGCGCGCCCGCGACGGCCAGGAGATCGGCACCGGGGTCCGGATCGCCGACCTGGACGAGGTGATCAGCGAGGTGCGCGGCGCCCGGCACGCCGTGCTGCTGGGCGGCGACGGACTTCCCCGCGGCGCCACCACGGGCATGAGCCAGGACCTCGCGGACACCATCTCCGCCGCGATGACCGGCATCCACGCCTACAGCCGGGCCACCGCGCAGTTCGCCGGCGTCCAGCCGGACGCGCTCTGGCGGCAGACGGTCATCGAGTTCTCGCACGGCTGGATCTTCCTGATCTCCGCCGGGCGGGGCGCCTTCCTCGCCGCCGCGGCCCAGCACGACGCGGACATCGAGGAGTTCACCACCCGGCTGCACCAGGTCGTGCCGCGCCTCGGCGCGTATCTGGCCCCGCACGGGGAGGCGAGCCGCGCGTGAGTGACGAGCCCGACGAGGATCTGGAACTCACCTCCGCATTAGTCCCGTTCTTCGTGATCACGAACGGGCGGTCCCTGCCCCCGGAACACGCCTACGGGCACACGACGCTGGTGTCCGCGAGCGAGCACGCCGCCACCACGGTGCGCACGCTCACCCCGGAGGCCCGTCAGGTTCTGGACCTGGTCATGGACGGCTTCCTGTCCGTGGCCGAGGTCGCCGCACACACCCGTCTGCCGCTGGGGGTCGTCCGGATCCTCCTGGCCGAGATGGAGGAGAGCGGCCTGATCATCGCGCGGAAGCCGGTGCCCCGCGCGGAACGTGTCGACCGAGAAGTACTGAACGCCGTGCTCGACGGCCTCAGAGCCCGATTCGGAGCGTGATTCGTGTACCTGGACTCAGGTGTCCGTACGGCGGTGAAGGTGCTCGTGGTGGGGCACTTCGGGGTCGGCAAGACCACGTGTATCGCCAGCATCTCCGAGATCGAGCCGCTGCGGACCGAAGAAGAGATCACCGAGGCCAGCGAGGGCTTCGACGATCTGTCGGGCACTCCCGACAAGACCACCACGACGGTCGCCATGGACTTCGGCCGTCTGACCATCAACGACGAGGTGGTGCTGTACCTCTTCGGCACCCCCGGCCAGGAACGCTTCAAGGAGATGTGGGAGGAGCTGTCCCGGGGTGCCCTGGGCGCGCTCGTCCTCGTCGACCCCGAGCGTCTGTCCGAGTCGTTCCCCATCCTCGACCTGGTCGAGCGGTTCGGTCTGACGTACGCCATCGGGGTCAACCACTTCGACGGCACGCCCGGCTACCCGCTCTCTGAGGTGCGCGAGGCGCTCAACCTGTCCGCGGACACCCCCGTCGTCCCCTGCGACGTCCGCAACGAGCAGTCGTCGGCGCACGCGCTGATCACCCTCGTGCACCATCTTCTCTCCCTCATCGACTAGGAGCCCCCCGCTCATGCAGCAGCGACCCGGCACAGAGCCGCCCCCCGGCTGCCCCGCACACGGAAACACCCAGCTCTACGGCCCCCGGTTCGGCTCCGACCCGGACGGCCACTACGCCCATCTGCGCAGCCTCGGCCCGAGCGCCCCGGTGGACATCGCGCCCGGCGTCGAGGTCGAGCTGGTCACCAGCTACGACGCCGCGCTCTACATCCTGCAGAACCCCGCCTCCTTCGTCCGCGACTCGCGGCGCTGGAACGCGCTGCACGAGGGCCGGGTCCCCGAGGACAGCCCCGCGCTGCCGATGCTGGCCTACCGGCCCAACGCGCTGTTCAGCGACGGCGCCGCGCACGCCCGGCTGCGCCAGGCCGTCACCGACAGTCTGGCCAGTGTCAACGAGCTCCAGCTGGTGCGTCAGACGCAGGCCTCGGCCGACTACCTGATCAGCCGCTTCAGCTCCGAGCGCATGGGCCAGGCCGAGCTGATGGCGGAGTACGCCCAGCCGCTGCCGCTGCTGGTGTTCAGCGACCTGTTCGGCTGCCCGCCGGAGATCGGTGACCGTGTCATCGCCGGCATCACCGGCATCTTCTCCGGGAGCGCCGGCGCCGACCAGCTGCTCGCCGAGGCGCTGAACGAGCTGATCACGCTCAAGCGGCGCAACCCCGGCGAGGACCTGACGACGCGTCTGATGCAGCACTCGGCGCAGCTCACCGACGAGGAGGTGCTGCACCAGCTCGTCACCCTGCTGTCCGGTGGCACCACGCCGCTGTCCGCCGTGATCGGCACCGCGAGCGCGCTGATCCTCGGCGAGGAGTGGCAGTCCGGCCTGCCGGTCGAGGACGCCGTCACCCAGGTCCTGTGGAACTACGCTCCCATAGCCAACTACGCGGCCCATTACCCCACGCACGACGTGGAGTTGGGTGGCCGGGTGGTCAGGGCGAACGACCCGGTGATGATCTCCTTCGCGGCGGCCAACACCGACCCCCGGCTCGCCGAGCACCGCGAGCAGCTCAGCGCGAAGGCCCACCTGGCCTTCGGCGCGGGTCCGCACGCCTGTCCCGCCAAGGACCCGGCGTTCGTGATCGCGGTGACCGCCGTGGAGTCCCTGCTCAACCGGCTCCCGGATATCGACGTGCGGATGCCGTTCAAGGACTTGAGCTGGATCCCGGCGCCGTGGAGCCGCTCCCTGGTGGCGCTGCCGGTGCGCTTCACCCCGCGCATCGTGGTGCCGACCGCGGCCCAGAAGACGGAATCCCCGGTGGCGGCCTCCGCATCCCCCCTCTCCACCACGCTCCGGCCGGCGATGGCCGGGGCGCCGAAACCCAAGGCGGGCCTGTTCAGCCGCTTCCTGGCGTGGACCCGAGGGGAGTGACGAAGGCAACTCGCGCGTTGCATAGTCAGCTTGTATATGCGTCAGAAGCGGAGGGTATGCATGCGGGCTGATGTCTAGATCAGAAAGGGTCATTGTGGAAACCGTCACCACTCCGCCCGCCGACAGACGCTTCGCCGTATCGCTCTTCTCCCGCCTGCGCACCGCCAAGGGGCAGGCCAACCCCTTTCCGATCTACGCGGAACTCCGCTCCCGGGGTGCGGTGGCCGCCGCACCCTGGGGCGGCCACCTCGTGACCGGATTCGATGTCTGTGACCAGGTCGTCCGCAGTAGAGACTGGCTGGAGCCGGACGCCCGCTGGCGAGAACAGCAGGGCGACGGCACCCGCTGGACGGCGCCGTCCTCCCGCGAGATGAGCCGCACACTGCCCGCCCTCAACCCCCCGGAGCACACCTGGGTACGCCGCTCGGCCGGCATGTTCGACCGCGGCTCGCTGGACGAAATGCGCGGGATAATAGAGCGGTTCACCACCAAGCTGCTCGACAACCTCGCCGAGCGGCTGCACGACGGCGAGGCCGACCTCAACGACCTGGTCGCCGAGGAACTGCCGGTGGCCGTCATCGGACACTGGCTGGGTTTGCCCCCTGCCGACTACCCCCGGCTGCGCGATCTCACCCACGACCAGGTCTTCACCCAGGAACTGCTGCCCTCCGCCAGTCAGCTGGCGCTGTCGGACGCGGCCACCGCCGAACTGCGCCGCTACTTCACCGACCTGGTGCGCCGGCGGCGCGCCCGCCCCGGCGACGACCCCGTCTCGCGCTGGATCAAGGTGTGGGACGGCATGGAGAGCGACCAGGACAAGGCCGACGAGGCCGTCTACTTCCTCGCCCTGTTCGTGCTCCTGGCCGCCCTGGAGACCACGACCACCCTGCTGTCCACCACCGTCCTGCTGCTCCTCGAACACCCCCGCCAGTGGAACCGGCTCACGGTCCAGCCCGACCTGGTGCCGGCCGCCGTCGAGGAGTCGCTGCGCTACGACCCGCCCACCCACGTCATCAGCCGCGTCTCCTCGCGCGACTGCGAACTGGGCGGCGTGGAGATCCGCAAGGACGAGATGGTCCACCTGCTGGTCGGCGCGGCCCACCGCGACCCGGCCAAGCACGAGGACGCCGAACTGTTCAACATGCACCGCAAGCCGGCCCACCTGGCCTTCAGCGGCGGCATCCACTACTGCCTCGGCGCGCCCCTGGCCCGCCTGGAGGCCCAGACCCTCCTCCACCAGCTGGTCACGCGCTTTCCCCAGCTCACCCTGGTCCGCCGCCCGACCTGGGCGCCGCGCGTCGCCTTCAGACGACTGCTGAACCTGGACGTCACCCTCGCATGACCGATATGACCGACATAACCGTTACGGCCCAACAGGCCGGCCCCCACCGCCCGTTCGCCACCACGGCGATCCAGGCGGACCTCGACGGACCCGTGCTGTGGATCCGGCTCGGTGCCACGCCGAAGGACAACACCCTCACCGTCGCCGCCCTCGACGACCTCCTCGCCGTCCTCACCGCCCTCCACGACCGGCCGGACATCCGCGTCCTGGTGCTGACCGGAGCGGGCGACGACTTCAACCTGGGCGCCGAGCGCACCGAGTTCCAGGCCGCGCTCGCGCAGGATCCCACCGGCACGGCCCTGCGTCGCATGAACGACAAGGCGCTGCGCGTGTGCGAGGCCCTGGAGAACACCCACGCGATCACCGTCGCGCGGCTGCACGGCCGGATCATCGGCGCGGGACTCGCTCTCGCCTCCTACTGCGACCTGCGCGCGGGCGCCGACGACTGCCGGTTCCGCATGCCCGAGGTCGCCCTCGGCCTGCCCCCCGCGTGGGGCGGCGCCATGGGCCGGCTGATCTCCGAGGCCGGCGTCTCCCACATCCGTGAACTCATGCTCACCTGTGAGAACTTCGACGCGGCCACCGCCCACCGGCTCGGTCTCCTGCACAAGGTCGCGCCCCGGGAGGCCCTGGACGCGGCGGTCGACTCCTGGATCAGGCCGCTGCTGCGGCGCGCGCCCGAGTCGCTCGTCCTCACCAAGCGCATGCTGAACGGCTACGCCCGTGCCGCCCGCACCGCCGAGGTGGGTGTGCTCGACGCCCATTTGCTCAGTGCGCAACTGGGCCTCGCCCAGGCGGGCCAGCCGGCCCCGCCCCCCGCGCCGGTCCCCTTCTGACCGGCCAGGCCCCGTCCCGCGCGTGACGGGGCCGTTACTTTTTGGTGGCGAGTCGTGGGACACCGCCAGGGCCGCCCACGGCGCACAGGCGCCGCGCGGCGCCGTCGGCCGGGGCCGAGCCTCCCTGCCCGCTCGTGACGCTCGTCCGCGCTCGCTCTGCCGGAATGCCGGAATGCCGGAATGCCGGATGCCGGCGCGCCGTGTGCAGGTCGTCGGCGGTGCGGCACGGCACGGAGACCGCGAGGCCGACCCGCCCGCTGACCGCCGCGGCGAACACGGCGAGGTGCAGGACAGTTCCCGCTGGATCACCGGCAGGCTGACGGCCACGGTGGTCACCGGGAGGTAGGCGACGAAGACGCCCGCGCAGGCGAGGGCGATGACCGCGCCTCGGCCGGGAGCACGGGTCGGGGCCGGGTTCGCGGGTGTCGGTTCGGCCGGGACGGTGGTGCCGGAAGTGTTCGACGTCGCTGCTCCGGGTACGGCCGCGACGCGGGCCGCGGCGGCTCGGTCGGGCGCCCCACCGTCGGCCGTCTCGGCGGCCCCGGGCCGGCCGCGGCTCCTTCGGCGGGGAAATCCGACGTGTCACCGGCGGACGTGCGCGGAATCCCCCGTCCGCGGCCACCACGACGGGTCGGTCTCCTCTTACCTATGTTGACATAGGTATATGGTCGTATCTATAGTCGGCGTGTGCTCGACCCCACCGCATCCCGCCGGCAGACCGACCACGTGGCCTCCGTGCTCGTGGCGGTTCTGCCTGCGCTGAACAGGGTGCTGGAGCGGCGGGTCGTGCAGGACTTCCCGCACCCGACGCTGCCGGAGGGCCAGCTCGCTCTGCTGCGGCTGGTCGAGGAACGCGTAGGCGTCACGGTCCGGGAAGCGGCCGACGCCCTGCTGATGAAGCCGAACAATGTCAGCGCCCTCGTCTCCCAGCTCACCGAGCTGGGGCTGCTGGAGCGCAGGCGGGACGCCGCCGACAAGCGGATCGCCCATCTGCACCCCACGGCGCTGGCCGCGGAGCGACTCGCCGAGGCGCGGGAGCTGAAGGAAGCCCACATGGCGCGCCTGCTGGAGACCCTCACCGAGGGGGAGCGGGGCGCGCTCGGCTCGGCCTGCGGTGCGCTGCTGGCGTTGACCCGGGGCTCCTGCTCCGCCGGCTGACCCCTCGGGTCCGGTTCTCCGGCGGGACGCCCGGTCGGGTGCGTGGCCCGCGCCTCCACCCCGCCGTCCCCTGCCGCGATCCCCCGCCTGCGTGGCGGAACGCCGCCGTACCCCCGTCCGGGTCGAGGACTCCGACCTCTTCCACCGACTTGTCGACCTACCGATCACAGACAAGGCACTCGTATGGCGAGGCCTTCATGAACGGTGTGCACGCCGCCGTCCTCGTCACGGCCGTCCTGTGCCTCGTGGGTGCCGTGCTCACCGCCGTGGGCCTGCGCCGCGAGGCCGACTCGCCTGCCACCGCGGGGTGATGACGAGCCGGGCGGAGAGGCGCCCGTGCGCGTCGATCGTCCCGGTGGCGTCCTGACGAGGCGCCGAGGTCAGGGACGGAGCACGGCCGCGGTCGATCCGGTCCTGCCGTCGCCGCCCTGAGCGGACGATGCGGGCGCCTCGTCCTCGGCGGACCGGCCGACGCGCAGCCCGATCATGCCGAAGGCGGTCAGCGCCGCGGCGACGGCGGCTGCCGCACCGCACACCAGGAACGCGGTGCCGAAGCCACTGCCCAGGGCATCCAGGGCCAGGCCGTGCGCCGCGGCAGCCGGGCCGCCGGGCGGCACGCTGTTCACGGCGAGGGGCCCGCCCGCCCCGGCGATCTGACGTGCCGCCGCGAGCTGGGCGGCCGGCAGCTGTGCGCCGGACAGGTTCCGCGTGAACGCCGACCCCGCGTTGCTGAGGGCGACCGCGCCGACGACGACGGGGCCGAGGGCGAAGCCGAGGTCGCGGAGCATGTTGGTGGTGGCGCTCGCCATGCCCGCCAGCTCCGGGGGTACGCTGTTCAGCGCCACGGCCGTCACCGAGCTGACGGTCAGGGCGAAGCCGATACCGACCAGCAGCGCGGGTACCACGAACGCGCCGAGTCCCGGGTCGTCGACGTCCAGTCGGGCGCACAGCAGGCAACCGATCGCCATCAGGACGAATCCCGAGGTCAGCAGCCAGGAGGCGGCGACCCGGTGGAGGAGCCGTGAGACGACCGGGATGAGCAGGAAGGCGGGTCCCTGCAGGAGCAGGAAGGGGACCGCGACGCGGAGCGGGTCCTGGTGCTGCACGGGGCCCAGCCACATGCTCGTCGAGAAGCAGGCGCCGAGGAAGGCGAGCATGCCGATGACCGCGACGACGGACGACACGGTGAAGGCCCGGTTGCGGAACAGCCTCAGGTCGAAGAGCGGGGACTCGGCCCCCAGTTCCACCACGACGAATCCGGCGAGGAAGCAGGCGCCGAGAGCGAAGGCCAGGAGGACGGGGAGCGCGGTCCAGCCCGACTCGGGCCCCTCCACGGCGCCGTACAGCACCAGGACGAGACCGGCGGCGAAGGTGATCTGACCCGGCACGTCGAGTCTGCGGCCCCGGGGCGCCCTCGACTCCGCGGCCAGGGCCCGCGTGAGCACCGCACTGACCAGGGCGAGTGCGACCAGTACCCAGAAGGAGCCGCGCCACGACCCGACCTTGGCGAACACGCCGCCGAGCACGGGGGAGACGGCGGCGCCCGCGGACAGGCAGCCGCTCCAGAGCGCCACCGCGTGCGCCCGTTCCCGCGTGCCGCGGGTGACGGCGGTGATCGCGGTGAGCGAGCCGGGGAACATGGCGCCGGCGCCCAGCCCGTTCAGGGCGGCGCCGATCCACAGCACCTGGACGGTGGGCGCGAGCGCGGCGACGGTGCTGCCCGCGGCGACCAGGACCGTGCCGGCCACCACGAGCCGGCGCCGTCCGAAAAGGTCGCCGAGGACACCGAAGGAGAACTCGAAGCAGACCACCGCGATCATGAACGCGGCGGTGACCCAGGTGAGTTGGGAGCCATGCGTGTGCAGGTCCTGCTGGAAGAGGCCGTTCAGCGAGGCGGGCAGCGCGTTCGCCACCTGGGCCACGAAGACGGCGCCGCAGGCGGCGGCCAGTGTTCCCGCGTAACCCGGCGTCCGGGCGGCCCCCGCGGCTGGGCTCTGGGACACGGCCGTCCCGTTGTCGCGTGTCATTGCTGTTCTCCCTGGCTGGAAAGAAGGGGTCCGGGAACGGAAAGCCCCGGGGGCGTGGAAGGGCTCGGCTCCGCGTGCGGTGGGGGAGGGGCGGCACGGCGCGAGTCGGGCGCGATGCCGTGGAGAATGACATTCGCTTTACGTCACGTCAATGATTCGTTCACAAGATAAGGTCGCCGTGCGTGTTATCAGGGATTCCTTCGGGCGCCGCGTCGGCGGACCGGAGCCCGGCTGGGGCCGCACTGCCGGGGACGGCCCGGCGCACCGGCTTGGGTAGCATCACACCCGGTGCCTGGCCGACGTGGTCGGTCACGGGAGCGGGGCGCCCCGCGAAACCGCAGGTCGAAGCCGAAGAGGCGCGCCGCAGCGCCCGAGCCGCAAGGAGCCCGATGAACCCCGCCGCCACCGCCCCGGCCACGGTGGGCACCGCCCTGCTGGACGACTTCTCGCTGGAGATGACCGGCAAGGACGTGCCCGCGCTGGAGGAGGCGCGGGACAGCATCCCGCGGGGCACCCGGATCAACGTCACCTTCCTCGCCGGCGAGGACCACGCCACCCGGCTCGCCGCGGCGCGCGCGGTCCGCCGGCTCGGCTTCGTCCCCGTGCCGCACATCTCCGCCCGTCGGCTGCCCTCGCCCGCCGCGCTGGAGGAGTTCCTCGCGGGCCTCGCCGAGGACGGCACCGCGGACAACGTCTTCGTCGTCGGCGGCGACCCGGCCCGCCCCGAGGGTCCGTACGAGGACGCCCTCGCCGTCATCCGCACCGGACTGCTCCAGCGCTACGGCGTCCGCCACATCGGCATCAGCGGCTACCCCGAGGGCCACCCCGCGATAACCGGCCCCGCACTGTGGTCGGCGCTCACCGACAAGGCCGCGGCCATCGGCGCGGGTCCCTTCACCGGCGACGTCATCACCCAGTTCGGCTTCGACGCCGACCCGGTCCTCGACTGGCTGGCGGCCGTCCGCGCCCGGGGCGTCGACCTGCCCGTCCGCATCGGCGTCCCCGGCCCCGCGGGCATCCGCCGCCTCGTCGGCTACGCCACCCGCTTCGGCGTCACCACCAGCGCCTCCGTCGCCCGCAAGTACGGCTTCTCGCTGACCAACCTGCTGGGCACGGCGGGCCCCGACCGCTTCCTGCACGCGCTGACCGAACGCCACGATCCCGCGCGCCACGGCCAGGTCAAGGTGCACTTCTACACGTTCGGCGGGCTGCGCACCACGGCGGAGTGGATCAGCGACTTCCGGCAGCGGACCCGGTAGGGCATCCCCGCAGGCCGCTCGGCGTACATGTCGGAATTCCGCCAGCACGGGGCTCCCGCACTGGTCATCCTTGAGTCATGCAGACAGCGACGCACCTCGACCGGGAGCACTGCGTGCGCGCCGTGCAGTCCAAGGACGCCCGGTTCGACGGATGGTTCTACACGGCGGTGCTGACCACCCGCATCTACTGCCGGCCCAGCTGCCCCGTCGTCCCGCCCAAGCCGGAGAACATGACGTTCTACCCGAGCGCGGCCGCCTGCCAGCAGGCCGGGTTCCGGGCCTGCAAGCGCTGCCGCCCGGACACCAGTCCCGGCTCCCCGGAGTGGAACCGGCGCGCCGATCTGGTGGCCCGCGCCATGCGCCTGATCACCGACGGCGTCGTGGACCGCGAGGGCGTGCCCGGCCTCGCCGCCCGGCTCGGCTACAGCACCCGCCAGGTGGAGCGGCAACTCCTCGCCGAGCTGGGCGCGGGGCCCCTCGCCCTCGCCCGCGCCCAGCGCGCCCAGACCGCGCGGCTGCTCATCGAGACCACCGCGCTGCCCATGGCGGAGATCGCCTTCGCGGCCGGCTTCTCCTCCGTCCGCGCCTTCAACGACACCGTCCGCGAGGTCTTCGCCCTCTCCCCGAGCGAGTTGCGCCACCGGGTACCGGCCGGCCGCGCGGCCGCCGACGGCACCCCCGGGACCCTCTGTCTGCGCCTGCCGTTCCGCGCCCCGCTCAACCCGAGCAACCTCTTCGGCCACCTCGCCGCCACGGCCGTACCCGGCGTCGAGGAATGGCTCCCGCAGAGCCTGAACGGCGCGGGCGGTGCCCCCACCGGCGCCTACCGCCGGACCCTCCGACTGCCGTACGGCCACGGGATCGTCGCCCTCGCCCCCCGCCCCGACCACATCGCCTGCCGCCTCACCCTCAGCGACCTGCGCGACCTGGCCGTGGCGATCAGCCGCTGCCGCCGGCTGCTCGACCTGGACGCCGACCCCGTCGCCGTGGACGACCGGCTGCGCACCGACCCGCTGCTCGCCCCGCTGGTCGACAAGGCGCCGGGCCGCCGGGTGCCGCGCACGGTGGACGAGGCCGAGTTCGCCGTACGGGCCGTACTCGGGCAGCAGGTCTCCACGGCCGCCGCCCGCACCCACGCGGCCCGCCTCGTCACCGCCCACGGCAAGCCCCTGGACGACCCCGAGGGCGGCCTCACCCACCTTTTCCCCTCGCCCGAGGAACTGGCCGCGGTCGACCCCGAGACCCTGGCGATGCCCCGCACACGGCGCACCACCTTCACCACCCTGGTGGGTCAACTCGCCGACGGCGCACTCCACTTGGGGGTGGAATCGGACTGGGCCGAGGCCCGCGTCCGGCTGCTCGCGCTGCCCGGCTTCGGCCCCTGGACGGTCGACGTCATCGCCATGCGCGCCCTCGGCGACCCGGACGCCTTCCTGCCCACCGACCTCGGCATCCGGCGCGCGGCCGGCGAACTCGGGCTGCCGTCCACCCCCGCCGCGCTCACCGTCCGCGCCGAGGCATGGCGCCCGTGGCGGGCGTACGCGGTGCAGTATCTATGGGCGACCGACAGCCACCCGATCAACTTCCTTCCCGTGTAAGAAGGTTCTTCCCGTGATGTGCCACACCGTGACCGACAGCCCGTACGGTCCCCTCACCCTGGTCGCCGAGGACGGCGCCCTGTGCGGCCTGTACATGACCGACCAGCGGCACCGCCCGCCCGAGGAGGACTTCGGCGTCCGCGACGACTCCCCGCCCTGCTTCGCCGCGGCACAGGAACAGCTGGACGCCTACTTCGCGGGCGAGTTGCGCGAGTTCACCCTCGAACTCGGCCTGCGCGGAACCCCGTTCCAGCGCAGCGTCTGGGACCAGCTCACCCGCATCCCCTACGGCGAGACGCGCACCTACGGCCAACTCGCCGACGCCCTCGGCAATCCCGGCGCCTCCCGCGCGGTCGGCCTCGCCAACGGCCGCAACCCCGTCGGCATCATCGTGCCCTGCCACCGCGTCGTCGGCAGCGACGGCAGCCTCACCGGCTACGGCGGCGGCCTGGAGCGCAAGCGCCGCCTGCTGGACTTCGAACGCGGCACGGCCCTGTTCTGAGTCAGCCGGCCGCCGTGTCCTCGGCCAGGCCGGCCAGCAGCCGGGGCAGCGCGGTCCCGATGGGCTCGCGGATCACCTCGTCCGCCTGGTCGTCGTACGGCGTCGGTTCCGCGTTGACGACGATCAGGCGGGCGCCGTGGTCGGCGGCGACCCCCGCGAGGCCGGCGGCGGGCTGTACCTGGAGGCTGGTGCCGACGGCGATGAACACCTGGCAGGCCTTGGTGACGGCCACGGCCTCGCCGAGCACCATCGGGTCGAGGCGCTCGCCGAACATCACCGTGGCGGACTTCAGGATGCCGCCGCACTCCCGGCACCGGGGATCGTCCTCACCGGCGTCGAGGCGTGCCAGGGCGTCCTCCATCGGGCCGCGCGCATGGCACTGCGTGCAGAGGAACTCCCGTGCTGTGCCGTGCAGTTCGAGCACCTTGCGGGCGGGCATCCCGGCGAGCTGGTGCAGCCCGTCCACGTTCTGTGTGATCACCCGGACCGGGACCCCGGACCGCTCCAGCTCCGCGACGGCCCGGTGGGCGGCGTTGGGCTCGGCCCCCAGCGCCTGGTTGCCGCGCCGCATCCGCCATGACCGGCGCCGGATCTCCGGATCGCCCATGTAGTACTCGTACGTGACGAGCTTCTCCGCCTCGGGGTCGCGCCGCCACAGGCCGTTCGGCCCTCGGTAGTCGGGGATTCCGGAGTCGGTGGAGATACCTGCGCCACTGAGAATGGCCACGAGAGGCTTGCCCATGGGGCGAGGGTAGGGCGCGGGGTCGGGCGGTGCGAGTGGATATCGGCGCGGTGGATCCGGGAGGCCGGCCGGGCCGCGGGGTCAGTCCGCCCGGTGGCCGTTCTCCAGCTCGGCCGGGCCGGAACCGTCGGCGAGGACGTCGAGGGCGGCGAGGACACGGCGGCCGAGGGCACCGGGAAGATGCGCGGCGAGTTCCTCGCGCGGCACCAGCCGCCAGGACAGCAGTTCCTCCTCCTGGAGCCGGATCGCGCCCAGGTCGTCGTCGGCGAGCACCCCGCCGTCGTACACGTACGCCACCAACGGCGGCCGCGCCGTGCCCGGAACCCAGTCCACGGCGAGCAGCCGCCCGAGCGACCGGTCGAGCCCGATCTCCTCCCGCGTCTCCCTGCGCGCCCCCTGCCGTGGCGTCTCCCCGCTGTCCGACTCCACCGTCCCGCCCGGAAGAGCCCATCCCTCACGGTAGTTGGGCTCGACCAGCAGCACCCGCCCTTCCCTGTCCCGGAAGAGCGCGGCGGCCCCGGCGAGGACCCGGGGCAGGCCGGCGATGTACGCGGCGTAGTCAGCGGTGGAGGTCATGGGGGCAGGGTATCCAGCCGGAGCCGGGCTGCGAACCGGCCCCCGCCAGGCGCACGGTGCGTTCGGCCAGCGCACTGATCCGCACGCCGTCGAAGCCGAAGACCGCGCTGCGGACCGTGTCCTCCAGGGGGTCCTTCCAGTGGCCCGGGAGGGCGGCGGCGCCGGTGCGGACACCGGCCACCGAGCCCGCGGTCGCCCCGTTGGAGTCGGTGTCCAGACCGCCGCGCACGGTGAGCGCGAGGGTGCGGGTGAAGTCGTCGTCGCCGTAGAGCAGCCCCGCGGTGAGGACGGCCGCGTTCGGGACGGTGTGGATCCAGCCCCCGGCGCTCTCGCCGGTCGCGGTGGCCAGGGTGTCGGCCCAGGGCAGCCCGGCCTCGTGCAGCGACACGACGCGGCGCACGGTGCGGGCGAGGCGGCAGCTCGCCGGGATCACGCCGAGCGCACTGTCCAGCGCGGCCCGTACGGTCGGGGCGGTGAAGGCGGCGGCGATCAGCGCGGCCGCGAACAGGGCGCCGTAGACGCCGTTGCCGGTGTGGGACAGCACGGCGTCGCGGTGGGCCAGGGCCGCCGCGCGGGCGGGGTCGCCGGGGCGGGTCCAGCCGAAGACGTCCGCGCGGATGAGGGCGCCGATCCACTCCTGGTACGGGTTCTCGTACGTCGCCGTCAGGGGCGGCCGCAGTCCGTTCGCGAGATTGCGGTAGGCCGCCCGTTCCGCGGTGAAGGTCTGCAGGTACGGCAGCCGGGTCAGCCACAGCTCGCCGACGTCCTCGGTGCTGAAGCCGAAGCCGCGGCTCTCCAGCAGGTGCAGTCCGAGGATCGTGTAGTCCACGTCGTCGTCGCGGCAGCTGCCGTGGATCCGGCCGCGGACGCAGGAGCGCCACTCCGGGCGCAGTGCGGCGGTGTCGGCCGGGTCGGCGGGCTCGGGCAGGTAGTCGGTGAGCGGCAGCGCGCCGGAGCGGCCGAGGTAGCGGTCGATGCGCGCCGGGGTCCACACCTCGCCCTGCTCGACCGGCTTGCCGAGCATGTTGCCCGCGATCCGCCCGAGCCAGCCGCCGTGGATCCGGTCGGCGAGATCGACGGGTGCCGGGTGCTCGCTGCTCATGGCCTGGGTGTACCCGTTTTCCCCGGGTCTGTTCAGCCCTTGGCCGGGGGCATGACGGTGGGGGTCCGGCGAGGTTAAGGTCGCGGCGGCGCGACCGGTCCCGGTATGTGCGCGGGGCCCGGAGAGCAAGGGGATGGCAAGTGGCGAACGGCGCAGTGGACGGGACCCGTCGGGTACTCGTCGCCGCGGACAAGTTCAAGGGCTCGCTGACGGCCGTGCAGGTCGCCGAGCGGGTCACCGCCGGGCTGCGGCGGGTGGTGCCGGACCTGGTGGTGGAGGCGCTGCCGGTGGCGGACGGCGGCGACGGGACCGTGGCCGCGGCCGTCGCGGCCGGGTTCGAACGGCGCACGGTGCGGGTGGCCGGGCCGCTGGGGGAAGCGGTGACGGCGGCGTTCGCGCTGCGCGACGGCACCGCGGTGGTGGAGATGGCCGAGGCGAGTGGCCTGCACCGGCTGCCGGCGGGCGTCTTCGCGCCGCTGACCGCGTCCACGTACGGCTCCGGCGAGCTGCTGCGCGCCGCGCTGGACGCCGGGGCGCGGACGATCGTGTTCGGCGTGGGCGGCAGCGCCACGACGGACGGCGGCGCCGGGATGCTGGCGGCGCTCGGGGCGCGGTTCCTGGGGGAGGACGGGGAGCCGGTGCCGCCGGGTGGCGGCGGTCTGGCCGGCCTGGCCCGCGCCGACCTCTCCGGTCTGGACCCCCGGCTGTCCTGCGTCTCGCTCGTGCTGGCCGGCGACGTCGACAATCCGCTGACCGGGCCGACCGGCGCTCCCGCGGTGTACGGCCCGCAGAAGGGGGCCTCGCCGGACGACGTGCGGGCCCTGGACGCGGCGCTCGGGCATTACGCGAAGGTGCTGGAGGCGGAGGTCGGGCCCCGGGCGGCGCGGGCCGCGGCGGCGCCGGGCGCGGGGGCGGCGGGCGGCGTCGGGTACGGCGCGCTGCTCCTCGGCGCGCGGTTCTGCCCCGGCATCGACCTCATGCTCGACGTCCTCGGTTTCGCCCCCGCCCTGGCGCGCGCGTCCCTGGTGATCACCGGCGAGGGCTCCCTGGACGAGCAGACCCTGCACGGCAAGGCCCCGGCGGGCGTGGCGGCGGCCTCGCGTGCCGCGGGCAAGGAGGTCGTGGCGGTGTGCGGCCGCCTCGCCCTGACGGAACCGGCCCTGCACGCGGCCGGCATCTCCCGCGCCTACCCCCTGACGGCCCTCGAACCCGACGTCTCCCGCTGTATCGCGCACGCCGGCCCCCTCCTGGAGCGCGTCGCCTCCCGCATCGCCGAGGACCTCCTGGTGTGACCGCCGGAAGGCGCAGCCCCCGGCAGGCGCCGCGCAGACGAAAGGGCCCCGAATCCAGCCAACCCTGGATTCGGGGCCCTCGGTCAGGACGCCGTCACGGCAGTTGCGCCGTCCGAGCCTCGCGGCGGTTGTCGCGGAAGTTGTTCACCCGGCGGGCCGTGGCGAACAGTGGGATCACCGCGCCCATGACCAGCTGGAGCGCGCAGCCCGTCTGGAGGAGCAGCTGGCCGCTGGGGGCGTCGAAGGCCCAGGCGGCCAGGAGGCCCATGGACAGGACGATCCAGCAGAGCATCGCCCCGGCGAGCCGCCCGCGCGGCTTCGGGTACTCCACCCGGCTCACCATCAGCCAGGCCGTGCCCACGATCGCGAGCAGGGTCGCCACGAACGGGAGCTCAAGGAGCACGATCGAGACGACGGTGAGCGCGCCGAACGGCGACGGCATGCCCTGGAACATCCCGTCCTTCATCGTCACGCACGAGAAGCGGGCGAGCCGCAGCACGACCGCCAGCAGCACCACGATCGCCCCGAGTGCCGCGACTCTCTGGTGCGCGTCGTCCGCGACCATGCCGTAGACGAGGACGAAGTACGCCGGCGCCAGCCCGAAGCTGATCAGGTCGGAGAGGTTGTCCAGCTCCGCGCCCATCGGCGAGGAGCGCAGCTTGCGCGCCACCAGGCCGTCGAAGAGGTCGAACACCGCCGCGCAGAGCATCAGGATGACCGCCGTGGCCGCGCTGTGGCGGGCCATGCCGGACTCCTGGCTGCCGGTGAGGTGCGGGATCAGGATGCCCGTGGTGGTGAAGTACACCGCCATGAATCCGCACGTGGCGTTGCCGAGGGTGAGGGTGTCCGCTATCGACAGGCGGAGCGAGAGCGGCATCTCCTCCTCTTCGTCCACCTCGTCGGCCTCGGGCACCCAGTTCGCCTGGGTCTCCGGATCAATCACGGTCAATGCGAGTCACCCCAGCCACGGTCTTCTGTCCGACCTCGACCGCCACCTCCACGCCTTCGGGCAGGTAGAGATCGACACGCGAGCCGAAGCGGATCAGACCGATACGGTCGCCCTGCTCGACCTTCGTGCCCTCAGGGATGTAGGGCACGATGCGGCGGGCCACCGCGCCGGCGATCTGGATCATCTCGATGTCGCCGAGTTCGGTGTCGAAATGCCAGACTACGCGCTCGTTGTTCTCGCTCTCCTTGTTGAAAGCCGGAACAAAGCCGCCGGGGATGTGCTCGACCGACGTCACCGTGCCCGCGAGCGGCGCGCGGTTGACGTGGACATTGAGCGGACTCATGAAGATGGCGACGCGGGTGCGACCGTCCTTCCAGGGCATGATGCTCTGCACCACACCGTCGGCCGGGGAGATGACCCGGCCCTGGGTGATCTCGCGCTCGGGGTCGCGGAAGAACCACAGCATGCCCGCCGCGAGAGCGGTGGCGGGCACGGCGACGGCCTTGGCGGCACCCGAGCGGCGGGCGCGGGCCAGGCTGAGGGCTGCGGTGGCGACGGTCGGGAGAAGCCACGGCGATGCTCCGCGCGCGAGGCGTACGCCGGCTCGGCTGTCGCGAGGTGCAGAGGTTTGGCTGTGGGGCATGGATGACCTTCGTAGCGGATGATGCCGCGCAAGACGGGGGACGGCGGCTTTCCGGGGATCGTACCGGTCGCGGGCCGCAACTGGGCAAGCCAGGAAGCCGAGTCGGCGGCCGAAGACCGGCTGAACAACGTCTACGGGGTGTGATCTTCCCCTCGAAGAAAACACCCCGTATACGGACAATCAGCCCTGGAATCGATACTCTTCGAGCAACCGGCGGCCGATGATCATTTTCTGGATCTCGGCGGTACCTTCACCGATGAGCAGCATCGGCGCCTCGCGGTACAGGCGCTCGATCTCGTACTCCTTGGAGAAGCCGTAGCCGCCGTGGATGCGGAAGGCGTCCTCCACGACCTCCTTGCAGTACTCGGAGGCGAGGTACTTCGCCATCCCGGCCTCCAGGTCGTTTCGCTGCCCGGAGTCCTTTTTGCGCGCCGCGTTCACCATCATCGCATGGGCGGCCTCGACCTTGGTCGCCATCTCGGCCAGCTTGAACTGGATGGCCTGGTGCTGGGCGATCGGCTTGCCGAAGGTGTGCCGCTGCTGGGCGTACTGCACCCCCAGCTCGAAGGCGCGCTGGGCGACACCGCAGCCACGGGCCGCGACGTTGACCCGGCCGACCTCCACGCCGTCCATCATTTGGTAAAAACCTCGGCCGGTGACGCCGCCGAGCACCCGATCGGCCGGGATGCGCAGCCCGTCCATGATCAGCTCGGTGGTGTCGACGCCCTTGTAGCCCATCTTCTCGATCTTGCCGGGGATGGTGAGGCCAGGGCGGACCTCGCCGAAGCCCGGCTCCTTCTCGACCAGGAAGGTGGTCATGGACTTGTGCGGGGCCGTGCCCTCCGGGTGGCCCTCGTCGCTGCGCACCAGGACGGCCACGAGGGAGGACGTGCCGCCGTTCGTCAGCCACATCTTCTGGCCGGTCAGGACGTACTCGTCGCCGTCCTTGACCGCCTTGGAGGAGATGGCCGACACGTCGGAGCCGAGCGCCGGCTCCGACATCGAGAAGGCGCCCCGGATGTCACCGGCCGCCATCCGCGGCAGGAAGTGGTCCTTCTGCTCCTGCGTGCCGTGCTGCTTGAGCATGTACGCGACGATGAAGTGGGTGTTGATGATGCCGGACACCGACATCCAGCCGCGGGCGATCTCCTCCACGCACAGCGCGTAGGTGAGCAGCGACTCGCCCAGGCCCCCGTACTCCTCGGGGATCATCAGACCGAACAGGCCCAGCTCCTTGAGGCCGTCCACGATCTGCTGCGGGTACTCGTCGCGGTGCTCCAGCTCGGTCGCGACCGGGATGATCTCCTTGTCGACGAAGTCCCGGACGGTGGAGACGATCTCCTGCTGGACGTCGGTCAGACCGGCGGTCTGGGCGAGGCGCGCCATCACTTCTCCTGCTGCTTCAGCTCCGGGCGGCCCGGCTGCTCGCCGCCGCGTTCCTTGATGTACGTCTCGGTCGGCACCATCACCTTGCGGCGGAAGACGCACACGAGGGTGCCGTCCTGCTTGTAGCCCTTGGTCTCGACGTAGACGATGCCGCGGTCGTCCTTCGACTTCGACGGCCACTTGTCCAGCACGGTCGTCTGGCCGTAGATGGTGTCGCCGTGGAAGGTCGGCGCCACGTGCTTGAGCGACTCGATCTCCAGGTTGGCGATCGCCTTGCCGGAGATGTCCGGCACGGACATGCCGAGCAGCAGGGAGTAGATGTAGTTCCCGACGACGACGTTCTTGCCGAAGTCCGTCGTCTTCTCCGCATAGTTGGTGTCCATGTGGAGCGGGTGGTGGTTCATGGTGAGGAGACAGAACAGGTGGTCGTCGTACTCCGTGACCGTCTTTCCCGGCCAGTGCTTGTACGTCGCCCCGACCTCGAACTCCTCGTAGGTGCGTCCGAACTGCATGGCTCAGGCCTCCGGGATCTCGAACTTGGTGGTGCGGCGCATGCCGGCGGCGCGGCCCTTGCCGGAGATGACCAGGGCCATCTTGCGGCTGGCCTCGTCGATCATCTCGTCGCCGAGCATCGCGGAGCCCTTCTTGCCGCCGGCCTCGGACGTGTAGTACTCGTACGCGTCCAGGATCAGCTCGGCGTGGTCGTAGTCCTCCTGGGACGGCGAGAAGATCTCGTTGGAGGCCTCGACCTGGCCCGGGTGCAGCACCCACTTGCCGTCGAAGCCGAGCGCGGCGGCGCGCTGGGCGACCTCGCGGTAGCCGTCGACGTTGCGGATCTGGAGGTAGGGGCCGTCGATCGCCTGGAGGTCGTTGGCGCGGGCGGCCATCAGGATCTTCATGAGGATGTAGTGGTAGGCGTCCGCCGGGTAGCCGGGCGGCTGCTCGCCCACGACGAGGGACTTCATGTTGATGGAGGCCATGAAGTCGGCCGGGCCGAAGATGATGGTCTCGATGCGCGGGGAGGCCTGGGCGATCGCGTTGACGTTGTTCAGGCCCTGCGCGTTCTCGATCTGCGCCTCGATGCCGATCCGGCCGACCTCGAAGCCCATCGTCTTCTCGATCTGCGTGAGCAGCAGGTCGAGCGCCACGACCTGCTCGGCCGTCTGCACCTTCGGCAGCATGATGCAGTCGAGGTTCTGCCCGGCACCCTCGACGACCGTCACGACGTCGCGGTACGTCCACTCGGTCGTCCAGTCGTTGACGCGGACCACCCGCGTCTTGCCCGTCCAGTCACCCTCGTTGAGGAACTTGACGATGGTGTGCCGCGCCTCGGGCTTGGCGAGCGGGGCGCACGCGTCCTCCAGGTCGAGGAAGACCTGGTCCGCCGGCAGGCCCTGCGCCTTCTCCAGGAAGCGGGGGTTCGAGCCGGGTACGGCCAGGCAGGAACGCCGCGGGCGAAGGCGGTTGACGGGGGTGGTCATGCGGAGACCTCCAGGGGGTCGAGCTTGTTCGCGGTCCGGATCTCGTCGACGATGCGGCCGATGATCCCGGTGATGTCGAAGTCCTTCGGGGTGAAGACAGCGGCCACTCCGGCGGCCCTGAGCTGCTCGGCGTCACCGTTCGGGATGATGCCACCTGCGATCACCGGTATATCTGTGGCACCCGCCACACGCAGCCGCTGGAGCACGTCCGGGACCAGCTGGGCGTGCGAGCCGGAGAGGATCGACAGGCCGACCGCGTGCACGTCCTCGGCGAGGGCCGCGTCCACGATCTGCTCCGGGGTGAGCCGGATGCCCTGGTAGACCACCTCGAAGCCGGCGTCGCGGGCGCGTACGGCGATCTGCTCGGCGCCGTTGGAGTGCCCGTCCAGGCCCGGCTTGCCGACCAGGAAGCGCAGCTTGCCGACGCCCAGGTCGCGGGCGGTGGCATCCACCTTGGCGCGGACCTCGGCGAGCGCGGAGCCGGCTTCGACGGGGACGGCCACGGGCGCGGAGGAGACCCCGGTGGGCGCCCGGTACTCGCCGAACACCTCGCGCAGCGCTCCCGCCCACTCGCCGGTCGTCGCCCCGGCGCGGGCGCACTCCAGGGTGGCCTCCATCAGGTTGCCGGTGCCCCGGGCGGCCTCCTTCAGGCGCTCCAGCGCCTTGCAGGGGCGCGGGTGGTTGAACGGCGGCTGGTAGCGGGTGTCACGCCACTGCTGGAGCGCGGCGATCACGCGGGCCTCGACCGCCGGGTCCACCGTCTGGATCGCGGTGTCCAGGTCGGCGGTGAGCGGGTTCGGCTCGGTGCCCTCGAAGGCGTTGACGCCGATGATCTTCTCTTCGCCGGACTCGATCCGGGCCCGGCGCTCGGCGTGCGAGGCGACCAGCTGCGACTTCAGGTAGCCGGACTCGACGGCGGCCATCGCGCCGCCCATCTCCTGGATCCGCTCGATCTCCGCGAAGGAGTCGGCGACCAGCTGCTCCACCTTGGCCTCGATCACCTTCGAGCCCTCGAAGATGTCCTCGTACTCCAGCAGGTCGCTCTCGTAGGCGAGCACCTGCTGGATGCGCAGGCTCCACTGCTGGTCCCAGGGCCGGGGCAGGCCCAGCGCCTCGTTCCAGGCCGGAAGCTGCACGGCACGCGCGCGGGCGTCCTTGGACAGCGTCACGGCCAGCATCTCCAGCACGATCCGCTGGACGTTGTTCTCCGGCTGCGCCTCGGTCAGGCCGAGGGAGTTGACCTGGACGCCGTAGCGGAAGCGGCGCTGCTTGGGGTTCTCGATGCCGTACCGCTCGCGCGTGATCGTGTCCCAGATGCGGCCGAACGCGCGCATCTTGCACATCTCCTCGACGAAGCGGACGCCCGCGTTCACGAAGAAGGAGATCCGCGCGACCACGTCCCCCATGCGCTCCTGTGGCACCTGGCCGCTGTCGCGCACGGCGTCCAGGACGGCGATCGCGGTGGACATCGCGTACGCGATCTCCTGCACCGGCGTGGCCCCGGCCTCCTGCAGGTGGTAGCTGCAGATGTTGATCGGGTTCCACTTCGGGATGTGGGAGACCGTGTACGCGATCATGTCCGTCGTCAGGCGGAGCGAGGGTCCCGGCGGGAAGACGTGCGTGCCGCGGGACAGGTACTCCTTGACGATGTCGTTCTGGGTCGTGCCCTGGAGCTTGGTGATGTCCGCGCCCTGCTCCTCGGCGACGACCTGGTAGAGCGCCAGCAGCCACATGGCGGTGGCGTTGATCGTCATCGAGGTGTTCATCTGCTCCAGGGGGATGTCCTGGAACAGCCGGCGCATGTCACCGAGGTGCGAGACGGGCACGCCGACCCGGCCGACCTCGCCGCGGGCGAGGATGTGGTCGGGGTCGTAGCCGGTCTGCGTCGGCAGGTCGAACGCCACCGACAGTCCCGTCTGGCCCTTGGCGAGGTTGCGCCGGTACAGCTCGTTGGATGCCTCGGCCGTGGAGTGGCCGGCATACGTCCGCATGAGCCACGGACGATCTTTCTGACGCTCTGTCATCGAGGGCTCTCAGATGTTCCGGAAACGGTTGATGGCGTCGATGTGCTCGGCCCGCATCTCCTCGTCGCGCACGCCGAGGCCTTCCTCGGGCGCGAGGCACAGCACGCCGACCTTGCCCTGGTGCAGGTTGCGGTGGACGTCGTAGGCGGCCTGGCCGGTGTCCTCCAGGGAGTACACCTTCGACAGGGTGGGGTGGATCTTGCCCTTGGCGACCAGGCGGTTGGCCTCCCATGCCTCGCGGTAGTTGGCGAAGTGCGAGCCGACGATCCGCTTCAACGACATCCACAGGTAGCGGTTGTCGTACTCGTGCTGGTAGCCCGAGGTGGAGGCGCAGGTGACGATGGTGCCGCCCTTGCGGGTGACGTACACCGAGGCGCCGAAGGTCTCGCGGCCGGGGTGCTCGAAGACGATGTCCACGTCCTCGCCGCCGGTGAGTTCGCGGATGCGCTTGCCGAAGCGCTTCCACTCCTTCGGGTCCTGGGTGTGCTCGTCCTTCCAGAACTTGTAGCCCTCGGCGCTGCGGTCGATGATCAGCTCGGCGCCCATCTTCCGGCAGATCTCGGCCTTCTGCTCGCTGGAGACCACGCAGATCGGGGTGGCGCCGCCCGCCAGTGCGAACTGCGTGGCGTACGACCCGAGCCCGCCGCTCGCGCCCCAGATCAGGACGTTGTCGCCCTGCTTCATCTGGGCGCCGTTGCGGGAGACCAGCTGCCGGTAGGCGGTGGAGTTCACCAGGCCCGGGGCGGCGGCCTCCTCCCAGCTGAGGTGGTTCGGCTTCGGCATCAGCTGGTTGGACTTGACGAGGGCTATCTCGGCGAGGCCGCCGAAGTTGGTCTCGAAGCCCCAGATGCGCTGCTCGGGGTCGAGCATCGTGTCGTTGTGCCCGTCGGAGGACTCCAGCTCCACGCTGAGGCAGTGGGCGACGACCTCGTCACCGGGCTTCCAGGCGTTGACGCCGGGGCCGGTGCGCAGGACGACGCCCGCCAGGTCGGAGCCGATGATGTGGTAGGGCAGGTCGTGCCGCTTGGTCAGCTCGCTGAGCTTGCCGTAGCGCTCCAGGAAGCCGAAGGTCGGCAGCGGCTCGAAGATCGAGGTCCACACCGAGTTGTAGTTGACGGAGGAGGCCATGACGGCCACCAGGGCCTCGCCCGGCCCGAGCTCGGGCACGGGGACGTCGTCCAGGTGGATCGACTTGCGCGGGTCCTTGTCGCGGGTCGCGAGGCCCGCGAACATCTCCGTCTCGTCCTTGTGCACGGTGATCGCCCGGTACGACTCGGGGAGCTGAAGTGCGGCGAAGTCGGCGGACGTGGCGTCCTTCGACTGGATCGCGTCCAGGATGTCCTTCACGGTCACGGTGTTGCCTCCGGCGGTGAGCGCCCTGAGGGAGGGGCGCTTGAGGGTTCGTCGGTGCTGGGATGCGTGCTGCTGAGGGTTTTGGTGAAAGTGCCGTAGGTTCGGCTCGGT
Source organism: Streptomyces sp. NPDC001056 (assembly GCF_053598955.1). Lineage (NCBI taxonomy): Bacteria > Bacillati > Actinomycetota > Actinomycetes > Kitasatosporales > Streptomycetaceae > Streptomyces > Streptomyces sp. NPDC001056. The sequence goes on from NZ_JBSFLI010000004.1 coordinate 40,384, forward strand.
GGTGCTTCGGCAGCGCTTTGTGGCGCGGGAGGTTGCCTGTGACGCAGGCGTCCGGGCGCGCAGGCCATGGGCTTGCGGGGACAGCCGGCGAACGAATGGTCGCTGCTCGCCGGCCGCCCGGACTTCCTTCAACGTATGACACCGCGTGTCAGGTGACAAGGCACTGAGTGCCAGAACTTCGTCTCAGATGAAATCTTTACGTAACAAATGAGCGATGATCGATCGAACAGCTCGCGAAATCCCCTCGAAAAGGGCCCCTGACATGGCAAAACGGCCACCCCGAGGGGTGGCCGTCATCACAGCGGGGGAGCGGGCTCAGCGCTCCTTGAGCGCCTCCTCGATGGTGCGCATGACCTCGTCGAGGGGGGCGTCGGTGCGGGCGACGGTGACGAGTACCTCGCCGTGCGCGGAGGCCGTCGCCGGAGCGCCGGCGGCCGGGCGGGCGGCCGTGTTCCGGCCGGCGCCGATGCCGGTGCCGAAGGTCTTGCGCACGATCGAGAAGGCGTGGTCGAGCTGCGTCTCCACATCACCCCGGCCGTCCGCGCGCAGCCAGCGCCGCAGCACGTGGTTGTGGGCGGTGACCACCGCGGAGGCGGCGACCTCGGCCAGCAGCGGGTCGTCGTTGGCGTCGTCGGCGTGTGCCCGCTCGTCGAAGTGGCCGAGCAGATAGCGGGTGAACAGGCGCTCGTAGCGGGCGACGGAGGCGATCTCGGCCTCGCGCAGGGTGGGCACCTCGCGCGTGAGCCGGTAGCGGGCCACGGAGATGTCCGGATGCGCCGCGTACATCCTCATGACCTCCTTGATGCCCCGGCACACCGTGTCGAGCGGGTGCTCGTGCGCCGGGGCGGCGTTCAGGACCGCCTCGGCACGGACCAGGGTGTCGTCGTGGTCCGGGAAGATCGCCTCCTCCTTGGAGCGGAAGTGGCGGAAGAAGGTCCGGCGGGCGACGCCGGCCGCGGCCGCGATCTCGTCGACGGTGGTGGCCTCGTACCCCTTGGTCGCGAACAGCTCCATGGCTGCGGCCGCCAGTTCTCGGCGCATCTTGAGGCGCTGGGCGGCGGCGCGGCTGCCTGCGGCACTTTCCGGCGCGTCGGGCGTAGCTGGTGTACGTGAGGACTTGGCGGGCTGGGACATGACCCGAACGTACTGCATGGACGCGGTGTCATGTGCGGGAGCCCGGTCTGCCCCGCCCGGCCCCGAAGGGCCGGGCGGGGGAGCCAGGGCGGGGTCGAGCAGCCCGCCCCAGTCCGTCTCCGCGGGGGACCAGTCGCCGACGCCGTCAGCGGCGGGCATACTCGCGGAAGCCGCGGCCGGTCTTGCGGCCGAGGCAGCCCGCGGCCACCAGGTGCTCCAGGAGCGGGGCCGGGGCGAGTCCGGGGTCGCGGAACTCGCGGTGCAGCACCTTCTCGATGGCCAGCGAGACGTCCAGACCGACCACGTCCAGCAGCTCGAACGGGCCCATCGGGTACCCGCCGCCGAGCCGCATCGCCGCGTCGATGTCGTCCAGCGTCGCGTAGTGCTGCTCGACCATCTTGACCGCGTTGTTCAGGTACGGGAACAGCAGCGCGTTGACGATGAACCCGGCCCGGTCGCCGCAGTCCACCGCGTGCTTGCGGATCTTCCGGCAGACCTCGCGGACCGTGGCGTGCACGTCGTCGGCGGTCAGCACGGTGCGCACGACCTCGACCAGCTTCATGGCCGGGGCCGGGTTGAAGAAGTGCATGCCGATCACGTCCTGCGGGCGCGAGGTGGCGCGGGCGCAGGCGACGACGGGCAGCGAGGAGGTGGTGGTGGCGAGCACCGCGCCGGGCTTGCAGACCTTGTCCAGCGCCTGGAACAGCTGCTGCTTGATCTCCAGGTCCTCGGCTATCGCCTCGACGGCCAGGTCGACGTCCGCGAACGCCTCGTAGGAGCCGGCCGGGGTGATCCGGTCCAGGGTCTGGGCGGCCGCCTCGGCGGTCAGCCGGCCCTTGTCCACGGAACGCGCCAGGGACTTGCCGATCCGGGCCTTCGCCGCCTCGGCCTTCTCCTCGCTGCGCGCGGCCAGGACGACGTCGTAGCCCGCCTTGGCGAACACCTCGGCGATGCCGGACGCCATGGTGCCGGAGCCGGCGACGCCCACCGAGCGCACCTCGCGGCCCGGGGTGGCGGCACCGTCCGCCGACGGGGTCAGCGCGTCCGGCACCACGGTGGCGCTGCCCGGCGCCTCGTAGGTGTAGAAGCCGCGCCCGGCCTTGCGGCCGGTCAGGCCCGCCTCGCTGAGCTGCTTGAGGATCGGGGCGGGGGCGTGCAGCCGGTCGTGGGACTCGGCGTACATGGCGTCCAGGACGGTGCGCGCGGTGTCGATGCCGATCAGGTCGAGCAGCGCGAGCGGGCCCATCGGCAGGCCGCAGCCCAGCCGCATCGCCGCGTCGATGTCCTCGCGGGAGGCGTAGCGGGCCTCGTACATCGCCGCCGCCTGGTTGAGGTAGCCGAACAGCAGGCCGTCGGCGACGAAGCCGGGGCGGTCGCCGACCGCGACGGGCTCCTTGCCCAGCTCGATCGCGAGGTCCGTGACGGCCGCGACGACCTGCGGCGCGGTCAGCACCGAGGAGACGACCTCCACCAGCTTCATCGCCGGGGCCGGGTTGAAGAAGTGCAGCCCGAGCACCCGCTCGGGACGCGCCGAGTCGGCGGCGAGCCGGGTCACGGACAGCGCGTTGGTGCCGGTGGCGAGGATGGCCTCCGGGCGGACGACGCCGTCCAGCTCACGGATGATCTGGTGCTTGACCTCGTACGACTCCGGGACCACCTCGATCACGAGGTCGGCGTCGGCCGCCGCGGCCAGGTCGGTGGAGGTGCGCAGCCGGGCGAGGGCGCCGGTGCGCTCGGCCTCGGTGAGCCGGCCGCGCTCCACCGAGCGGGCGGTGGCGGCCTCCAGGGCGGCCCGCGCCCGGGTGGCCTGGGCCTCGCTGATGTCGATGCCGACGACCTCGCGGCCGGCCTGCACGAGGACCTCGGTGATGCCGGTGCCCATGGTGCCGAGGCCGACGACGGCGATCTTCTTGAGGGACAGAGGGGTGTCGGACAGGGGAGTGGCCATCGCGGGACTCCAGAGATGAGGGTGACGACGAGGAACGCGACCGGGTGCGCCGCAAGGGCGCACCACGGAAGCGGAAAGGAGTGCGGGTGTTGCCGGGCTGACGAGCGCACACGCCCGGGTGCCGTGCCGACGGGCGTGCACACGCCCGGCAGCGGCGATGTTCCGACCGGCTCTGTCCCGAAGCCGGGTCGTACTGGCGGTACCCGGCGCACGAGGCGCACACGGGTACCGTTCCTTGCCCGCGACGGCCGCGTCACCAGACCGTCGCCAGCGGGTGCGAGAAGGTTGCTCGCTCGTCTGAGCTTAACCGGTGGGTAACGAGCGCGCTAGCCCCCATCGGGTTCTTTGTGCGCCGGGTCCCTCCCGTTGCCCCCGCGACCCGCCTAACCTGAAGCCGTGGACGAAGAGTTGCGATCGCTCACGGAGCGCTTACGGCAGGAGTCGGGGGGCTCGGCGGCCTTCGACGCCCTGCTGGCGACCGGGGACCCCGACGAGCTGGCCGAGGTCCTCACCGCGCCCGGACAGCCGCTGTGGGCAAGGGAGTTGGCCGCCTTCCGGCTCGGCCTCGCGGGCGACCGGCGCGCCTTCGAGTCCCTGGTGCTCCTCCTCAACCACCGCGACCCCCCGCGGTGCGCCGGCGCCGCGTACGCGCTGGCCCGGCTCGGTGACCCCCGCACGGCGCGCGCGGCCGCCGCCCTCGCCACCAACGAACTCCGCGTCGCCTACGCCCTGCACCCGGTACGGCTCCTGGTCGCGCTGCGCGCTCCCGAGTCGGTGCCCGCGCTGATCACCACCCTGGAACGCCGGCTGCGCCCGCACGACCCCTACCGACGGGTCGCCCTCGCCTGCGTGGACGGCCTCGGCGCCCTCGCCGACGCCCGCGCCCGGCGCGTCCTCACGGAGGCCCTGGCCCATCCGGCGCTCGCGGAGGCGGCGGTGCACGCGCTGGCGAGGCTTCCGAAGGAGAGACGGACCGGGTGACGGCGGGCTGGGCGGGCTGGAGGGGCCGGACGGTTCGGCGTCAGGCCCGCGGCTCGTGCGGCCGGGGGCCCGTGCGTCCCGCCGCCCCGGGGCCCCGCCGCCCTGCGGCTGCTGCGCCCTGCGGCGCGTGTGGTCTGGGGCGCGTGTGGTCCGCGGTACCTCCGGCTCGTCCGACGGCCGTCGCGCGCCGCGGTCAGGGCCAGTACGCGGTGCACGCCCGGTGCCCGGCGTGCCGCCCGCACGCCTGCGCCTCCAGGTGCCAGCCCTTGCCGTGCACGTACTTGACCGCGCGCGTGTTCTGGCCGCCGCCCGAGTGCACGGTCGCCGAGCAGACGCCGAAGTCCGCCCACGACCCGTAGTCGACGTCCCACTCCAGCGCGACCGTGTCACCCTTGCCCGCGCCGGAGATCGCCGCCCACACGTAGTACGGCGCGCCCTGCCTCGCGTTGCCGTACCGCACCTTGACCGTGGCCCCGCCGATCCGCAGGGTCGGGCCGTTGTGCCGACGGCCGCTCGGGATCCGCGTGCTGGGGTCGATGCTCGTACCGCACGAGGCCGCGGCCCCGGACGGCCGCGAGGTCTGCGCCGCCGTCGCGGTCGCGGCCGACGCTGCGGCCAGCATCGCCACACCGGCCATCGCGGCCACCACGCCCCTGGACTTGATCGCCATGCCTTGCCCCTCTTGCCGACCGCGCGGTGTCACCGACTGTTGACACATCGTGCTCGCGGTGGCCCGAGGCCGAGGTTGGCAGCGGGCCGGGGGAGTGGACAAGGAGCAGTGGAGGCACGGCCCGCGCACCGCTCCCGCGCATCCGGCGCGCGGGTGCCGATCAGCTGTCTGTCATACGGCGGACGTCGTCCGCGTCCCACTTGGCCGTGTCCCGGGGCTCGGCGTACGGCCCGGCGGACTCGGGGGGATGGCCGCCGGCGATGGCCCGCTGCCGCGCGGTCTCGGCGTCGAACTCCAGGCCCAGCAGGATCGCCAGGTTGGTGATCCACAGCCAGACCAGGAAGATGATGACGCCCGCCATGGTGCCGTAGGTCTTGTTGTACGACGAGAAGTTCGCCACGTAGACCGCGAAGCCCGCGGAGGCGATCATCCAGATGACCAGGGCGAGGAAGCTGCCCGGGGTGATCCACCGGAAGCCCCTGACCTTGGCGTTCGGGCACGCCCAGTACAGGATCGCGATCATCAGGACGACCAGGACGACGAGCACCGGCCACTTGGCGATCGACCACGCGGTCAGCGCCGCGTCCCCCATGCCGAGCGCCTGGCCGGCGCGCCGGGCCAGGCCGCCGCTGAAGACCACGATCACCGAGCAGATCAGCGCGATCAGCATCAGCGCCACGGTGACCCCGAGGCGCACCGGCAGCAGCTTCCACACCGAGCGCCCCTCGGGTACGTCGTAGACGGCGTTCGCGGTGCGGATGAAGGCGGCGACGTACCCGGACGCCGACCACAGCGCCAGGACGAGGCCCACGATCGCCAGGACCGAGCCGGTCCCCGCGCTGTTCTGCAACTGCTCGACGGCCCGGGTGAGGATGTCCCGGGCCGAGCCGGGGGCGAGCTTCCCGATGTCGGCCAGCAGCCGGTCGGTGGTCGAGCGGCCGGTGATGCCGAGCAGGGCGACCAGCACCAGCAGCGCGGGGAACAGGGCCAGCACCGAGTAGTAGGTCAGCGCGGCGGCCCGGTCGGTCAGCTCGTCCTTCCTGAACTCCTTCAGGCTCCCCTTGAACACCGCCCTCCACGCGGCCTTCGGCAGCTGCGCCGGCGACTGCGGCGCCCGCTCCTCCACCTCCCGCCCCGGCCCGGCCTCCTCGGGCGACGGCACCCGGGGACCCGGCTCGCCGTCGTCGCGGTCCCTGCGTCCTGGAAGATTCACCATGGGAGCCGGGTACCCCGAAGTTCCGGGAACTCGTGGGCGCGGGGGCGGGCGGCGCGGGGCGGTCGGGCGTGTCAGGTCCGGCGGTGGGACGTGTCAGGTCCGGGCGGTGGGGCGTGTCAGGTCCGGGCGGTGGGGCGTGTCAGGTCCGGGCGGTGGGGCGTGTCAGGTCCGGGCGGTGCCCGGGTCGGTGTCCGGGACCACCGCCAGGGCCTCGATCTCCATCAGGAAGTCCGGGCTCACCAGCCCGGCCACCCGGACCGCCGAGCACGCCGGAAGGCGGTCGTCGGGGATGTGGGCCGCCCGGGCCGTGCGGATCGCCGGCATGTGGGCCATGTCCGTGACGAAGAAGGTCAGCTTCACCACGTGCTCGAAGCCCGCGCCCGCCGCGGCCAGGCAGCGGCGCAGGTTCTCGAAGACCTGGCGGGCCTGGGCCACGGGGTCGCCGGGGCCGACCGGCTTGCCGTCCTCGTCCAGGGCCAACTGGCCGGAGACGGCGACGATCCGGCCCGTCGCCGTGACCACATGGCTGTACTGGGCCGCGGGCGCGACACCTGCGGGGGCGGTGATCCTGATCGGTTCGCTCATGGAGCCCATCCCATCACGGACCGCGCCGCCCGCCGGCAATTCCCCTCGTCGTAGCGGCACTTGACCACGCCAGTGATCCGGCGGCCGGTCCTCAGCCCCGGAAGCCCAGCAGAGCGTGCAGGACCGAGCCCCGGGAGGACGTCGACGCCGCCTTCGACGCCGGCGGTGTCGGGTCCGGGGACTTGGCGCACACCGCGTCGGCCGGGCCGGAGCCGCGGGGGATCGTGCCGTCCGCCAGGTACGCGGACAGGTACCTGTCCAGGCAGGCGTTGCCGCTGAGGGTGATGCCGTGGTTGCCGCCGCCCTGTTCGACCACCAGGCTGGAGCCGGCCAGCAGCCGGTGGGCCGCGACGCCACCGGCGTACGGCGTCGCCGCGTCGTCCGTCGCCTGGAAGAGCAGCGCCGGCGGCAGCTTGTCGTTGGCCACGTCCGGCCGCTGCGTCCGGCCGGTCGGCCAGAACACGCACGGCGCGTTGTACCAGGCGTTGTTCCAGGCCATGAAGGGCGACTTCGCGTACACCGCCCACGCGTCCTGCCGCCACCGCGCCCAGTCGTGCGGCCAGGCGGTGTCCCCGCACTGCACGGCCGTGTAGACGCTGTACCCGTTGTCGCCGGACGTGTCCACACCGGCGAAGTCGTCGTACGCCTCCACCAGCGGCTCGGGGTCCTTGTCGTGCACGTACGCCGCGAACGCCTCGGCGAGAGAGGGCCAGTAACCGTTGTAGTAGCCGCCCGGGATGAAGGTGTCCTCCAGCTCGGCGGCGCCCACCTTCCCCCCGGCCGGCTTCTTCGCCAGGGCCGTCCGCATCGCGTACCACTCGGCCTCGACCCTCGCCGGGTCCTTGCCGAGCCCGTACGTCGCGTCGTGCGTGGCGATCCAGGCCATCAGCGCGCGGTGCCGGTCGTCGAAGGCCCGCTCCTGGCCGATGTTGTCCGCGTACCAGACGCCGGTCGGGTCGACGATCGAGTCCAGCACCAGCCTGCGGACCCGGTCGGGGTGCAGCTTGGCGTACACCGCGCCGAGGTAGGTGCCGTACGAGTAGCCGAAGTAGCTGATCCGCGGCGCGCCGAGGGCCGCGCGGATGGCGTCCATGTCCTGCGCGGCGCTGACGGTGTCCATGTACGGCAGCACGTCGCCGTACCGCTTGCCGCAGTCGGCGGCGAAGGTCCGGGCGCGCTCCAGGTTCGCCTGTTCCAGGGCGGGCGTGTCCGGCACGGTGTCCGGGCGCACCGGCTTGAAATGGCCGGGCGCGCAGTCGAGGGCCGGGCTGCTGCGGCCGACCCCGCGCGGGTCGAAGCCGACGACGTCGTACCGTGCCGCCACGTCCTTCGGCAGCGCCGAGGCCACGAACCCGGCGAGGGCGAGTCCGCTGCCGCCGGGGCCGCCCGGGTTGACCAGCAGCGGGCCCTCGGAGGCCGGCGCGGTGTGCGGGACGCGGGACAGGGCGAGCGTGATCCGCCGGCCGGAGGGGTTCGCGTGGTCCAGCGGCACCTGAAGCGACGCGCACTGGAGCGTCGGGTAGTCGTGGGTGGCGCACTTCTTCCAGGCGAGCGGCGCGGGCGCGGCGGCCTGTGCGGGGACGCCGGTGACCGAGCCGGCCAGGACGGCGGCGGCCGCGCACAGGACGGCTGCGCGTCTTCTCATGGGTCCTCCCGGGACGGAGAGGTCGAGCGAACCGCGAGATCACGGTCCTCGCCGCATCGTCCCGATGCGGGCCCTTCGCGGAACGCGTTCCGCCGATAGTTGACCCAATTGCCCGCGCGAAGCCCTCGAACGCTCCCGGCGGGGCCTCACATCAGAGTCAGCTGGGTCGGCTCGGGCACCGGCACGGGCCCGGCCGGGCGGATCCGGCGCGCCTCGCCCGCGCGCGTGGGCCCGATGCCGCACTCCCGTGCCAGCTCGTGCACCTGACGGGTGATCCGGCGCTGGTACCAGGTCGGCGCGTACGACCCGCCGGCGTACATCCGCTCGTAACGGCGCACCAGATGCGGGTGGTGGTCGGCGAGCCAGGACATGAACCACTCCCGCGCGCCGGGCCGCAGATGCAGGACCAGCGGGGTCACCGAGGTGGCCCCCGCGGCCGCGATGGCCTCGACCGTGGCCCGCAGTTGCTCGGGACGGTCGCCGAGGAACGGGATCACCGGCGCCATCAGGACCCCGCACCCGATGCCGTGCTCCCCGAGGGTGCGTACGACGTCCAGGCGCCGCTCGGGAGCGGGGGTGCCCGGCTCCACGGTGCGCCACAGGGCGGGGTCGAGGAAGCCGACCGAGACCGAGATGCCGACGTCGGTCACCTCGGCCGCGCGCACCAGCAGGTCCAGGTCGCGCAGGATCAGCGTGCCCTTGGTCAGGATCGAGAACGGGTTCGCGTGCTCGGTGAGCGCGGAGATGATGCCCGGCATCAGCCGGTAGCGGCCCTCGGCCCGCTGGTAGCAGTCCACGTTCGTGCCCATCGCCACGTGGTCGCCGCGCCAGCGGCCGGAGCCCAGCTGGCGGCGCAGCACCTCCGGGGCGTTCACCTTGACCACGATCTGGGTGTCGAAACCGATGCCCGTGTCCAGGTCCAGGTAGCCGTGCGTCTTCCTGGCGAAGCAGTACACACAGGCGTGCGAACAACCCCGGTAGGGGTTCACCGTCCATTCGAACGGCATCCGCGAGGCGCCCGGCACCCGGTTGAGCACCGAGCGTGCGCGGACCTCGTGGAAGGTGATGCCGCGGAACTCGGGCGTGTCGAACGTTCGGGTGGTCACGGCGTCCGCGCCGAACAGCGCGGCGTCGGGGGCCCGGCCGTGTTCGACGGGCTCGTCGGTGAGGTTGTCCCAGCGCATGACCCCTCCTCGGTAGCACTCGTCCGACACAATAGAACATCTGTTCCCATGATCGTGCGCACCCCGACGCGCCCCCGATTTGGGCGGCCGGGACCCGGGGTGGTTGGCTTTTCCCAACCCCGAGCAATCAGGTCCTGGAGGAACGCAATGGCGCAGGTCGAGGCCACTACGGAGCGGGTCGTCGCGGCGGACGCGGAGAAGGTGCTCGACGCCCTCGCCGACTACCGCGGCACCCGGCAGAAGCTGCTGCCGGAGCAGTTCAGCGAGTACGAGGTGCGCGAGGGCGGCGACGGCGAGGGCACCCTCGTCCACTGGAAGCTCCAGGCCACCAGCAAGCGGGTGCGCGACTGCCTGCTGGAGGTCAGCGAGCCCAGCGACGGCGAGCTGGTCGAGAAGGACCGCAACTCCTCCATGGTCACCACCTGGCGGGTCACCCCCGCCGGTGAGGGCAGGGCGCGGGTCGTCGTCACCACCACCTGGAAGGGCGCCGGCGGCATCGGCGGCTTCTTCGAGCGGACCTTCGCCCCCAAGGGCCTGGGCCGCATCTACGACGCCGTGCTCGCCCGCCTCGCCACCGAGGTCGAGAAGTAGTCCCAACCCCCGGACGGTGAAGGGGCGTTGCCTCCCTTCACCGGTTCGAGTGGAAGTCCCGCCCACCGGGAACCGCCCCGTAACTCACCGCAGTTGTTCGTAGTTGTCGCCTCGCGCGAGAAATTGCACGGGTACGGCAGCCGCGAGACGGCGACGAGGGGAGCGGCACGTGGGCGGGACGACTCCGGTGGATCACGACACTCTCGTGCTCCCGACTGCCCGGAAAGCGCCCGAGGCGGCCGCCGGGGAGGAGACCCCGGCGGAATCCGCGGCGGCCGGCCCCGCGGCCCCGCCGCCCGCCCCCTCCCTGAGCCCCCGCCGGGTGCGGCTGGTCTTCCTCGGGCTGATGCTGGCCATGCTGCTGGCCGCCCTCGACCAGATGATCGTCGCCACCGCCCTGCCCAAGGTGGTCGGCGAACTCCACGGCCTGGACCGGATGTCCTGGGCGATCACCGCCTATCTGCTGACCTCCACCATCGGCCTGCCGCTGTACGGCAAGCTCGGCGACCTCGTCGGCCGCAAGAGCGTCTTCCTCTTCGCCATCGCGGTCTTCGTCCTCGGCTCCGCGCTCGCCGGACGCGCGGGCGGCATGGACCAGTTGATCGCCTTCCGCGCCCTCCAGGGCGTCGGCGCGGGCGGGCTCATGATCGGTGTGCAGGCGATCATCGCCGACATCGTGCCGCCCCGGCAGCGCGGCCGCTACATGGGCCTGATCGGCGCCGCCTTCGGAGTCGCCTCCGTCGCGGGTCCCCTGCTCGGCGGCTACTTCACCGACCACCTCTCCTGGCGCTGGTGCTTCTACGTCAACGTCCCCTTCGGACTGGTGACGTTCGCCGTCGTCGCCGCCGTCCTCAAGCTGCCGAAGCCGGAAGTCCGCGGCCGCCTCGACGTGGCGGGCGCCCTGCTGCTCGCCGCCGCCTCGACCTGTCTGGTGCTGCTGACCAGTTGGGGCGGCACCGAATACGCGTGGGGCTCCCGGCAGATCCTCGGCCTCGGCGCGGGCGCGCTCGTCGCCACCGTGCTCTTCCTCGTCGCCGAGCGATTCGCCGCCGAACCCGTCATCCCGCTGCGACTGTTCCGCGACTCCGTCTTCAACGTCACCGGTCTGGTCGGCCTCGTCATCGGTGTCGCCCTGTTCGGCGCCGCCAGCTATCTGCCCACCTTCCTGCAGATGGTCGACGGGGCCAGCGCCACCGGCTCCGGGCTGCTGATGCTGCCCATGACCGCCGGCATCGTCGTGGCCTCCCTGCTGTCCGGCCAGCTCATCACCCACACCGGCCGCTACAGGCTCTACCCCGTGCTCGGCAGCGCCGTCTCCGTCGCCGGCATGTGGCTGCTGTCCCGCCTCGACGCCGGCACCTCCCGGCTGGAGTACAGCATCTGGATGGCCGTGCTCGGCGCGGGGATCGGCATGGTGATGCCCGTGCTCGTCCTCGCCGTGCAGAACTCGGCGCGCCCCGCCGACCTCGGCACCGCCACCAGTGCCACCAACTACTTCCGGCAGATCGGCGGCAGCGTGGGCGCCGCCGTCTTCGGCACCCTCTTCGCGAACCGGCTCGGCCACGCCCTGCGCCGGGAACTGCCCCCGAGCGCCGGTGCCCGGCTGCCCGACCCCGAGTCCCTCACCCCACAGCTCGTCCACGCCCTGCCCCCGGCCCTGCGCGACGCCTACGTCCGCGCGTACGCCGACGCCATGCCCCGGGTCTTCCTGTACCTCGTCCCGGTGCTCGTCCTCGGCCTCCTCGTCGCCTTCTTCCTCAAGGAGAAACCACTGGTGTCCCACCACACCACCGAATCCGACCCCGACAGCTTCGACGTCTCCGTCCCGCAACCCCGCCACCAGCCTTCGGCCGGGGGGACCCCCACCCCGCGCCGCTCGCCGCACGCCGCCGGAATCCCGGTGTGCGGCACGGTGCAGCACACCGACGGCACCGTGGTGCCCCGCGCCGCGCTCACCCTCATCGACGTCACCGGCCGGCAGATCGGCCGGGGCGCCAGCGGCGACGACGGGCGGTACGCGCTGAGCACGCCCGGCTCCGGGGCGTACGTCCTGATCGCCGCCGCCGGTGGCCACCAGCCGCAGGCCGTCTCCGTCACCGTCGGGGAGCGGCCCGTCGAACTCGACGTCGTCCTCGGCGGCGCCGGCCGCCTTGCGGGCAGCGTGCTCACCGCCGACGGCAGCCCGGTGCGGGACGCGACCGTCACGCTCACCAACGTCCACGGCGAGGTCGTCGCCACCACCCGCAGCGGCCGCGAGGGCGGCTACGTCATCACCGAGCTGGTCGCGGGCGAGTACACCCTCGCCGCCAGCGCCCCCGCCTTCCGCCCGGCCGCCCTTCCGGTCAGCGTGCAGGCGTCCCGGGAGACCCGGCAGGACGTCGAACTCGCGGGCGGGGCCGTGCTGCGGGGCGTCGTACGGGCGAGCGGGGGGCGGCCCGTGGAGGACGCCCGTGTCACGCTTCTGGATGCCGCGGGCAACGTCGTGGACACCCTCACCACAGGGGCCGACGGCGCCTTCCGGTTCGTGGATCTGTCCTCGGGCGAGTACACGGTCATCGCCGCGGGTTACCCGCCGGTCGCCACGGTCTTGCAGGTCGCGGGGGGTGGCCGCACGGAACGGGATCTTCAGCTGGGGCACGAGGACTGAGGCGGCGCCCGCCGGGTCGCCGGTCCGCCGGCCGGTGCGATCATGTGAAACCAATTCCCGGATTGCCACACATCGCCACCGGCCGCCACCGTACGGTAGTGGCGGGCGGCACAGATCGTTTGCGAACAGCCGTGGGGAGAAGGGGCCTGGGTCATGGACCGTGGCAGCGAGCGGGGCACGGCTCCCGGGCGCGGCGCCGGCGACACCGAGGCGGGCCGGATTCCGCTTGCCGTGATCGTCGTGGGCCGCGACGGCCTGGTGTCCCACTGGAGCAGCGGTGCACGGCGTCTGTTCGGCGTGGCCCGCGAGGACGCCGTCGGGCGCCCGGCGGGCGATCTGCTCCCGGTCTCCGGCGCGCTCCCGGACCAGCTCCAGAGCGGTTCGGCACCGGACGCGGACGAGGCGTACGAGCCGTACGGCGGGCGGCCGAACGGCGAGGCGGCTTACGGTGGTTCGGCCGACGACGACCTGGGCCCCGACCTGGAGGCCTCCCTCGGCGGACACACCTCCTTCGCCACGGCCGGCCGCGCCCGCCTCTTCACGCACCGGCACCGGGAGACCGACGGCGAGCCGCATGCGGCCGACCGCGAGCCGGACCCCGACCGCGAGCGGCTCGACGTGCTCTGGTGGGCCTACCCGTTGGTCGGCCCCGGCCCCGCCCGGCTGCTGGTGCTCGCCGCCGACGCCACCCGGCTGCGCGAGGAGCGCGGCTACGACGACGAGACCGCCGAACGGATCGCGCCCGGCTTCGCCCGCCACACCGAACTGCCCGCCTTCGACGAACTCGAACGGCGGCTGCCGGAGATCCTGCCCAACATGGGTCCGGGCCTCAGCGCCCGCGTCGTCTCCCAGGTCCTCGACCTCGGCTACCCCGTCCTGGAGTTCAGCCGGTTCGAGCGGGTCCCGGTGACCCCGTACTGGGGCGTGCCCCGCCGCCCCGGCCGCGTCCCCGCCGAGGCCGTTCGCGTGCCGCGACAGCGCACGCCCGTCCTGACGGGCGCCCCGGCCGGCGCCGAACAGGACCTTGAGTACGCGGCCGTCCGCGAACGCCTCGAATTCCTCAACGAGGTCAGCTCCCGCATCGGCTCCTCCCTCGACCTCGGCGAGACCATCCGCGAGGTCACCAGCGCCGCCGTGCCCCGCTTCGCCGACTTCGCCGGCACCCATCTGCGCGCGGCCGTCCTCGCGGGCGAGGGCTTCCCGGACGGCCCGCCCGACGCCAGCACCGTCATGTTCCGCGTCTGGGTGGAGCACAACGACGAACCGGGCCGCTGGGACGACACCGTGCCGGCCGGCGAGGCCTTCGCCTTCCCCGAACACACCCCGTTCTACAAGTGCATGGTCACCGGCGAGCCGGTGCTCATCCCGAAGGTCACCGACGAGCTGTCCGAGCGCATCTCCGGCGAGTTCGAGAAGCGCGACCTCAGACCGCTGATCGGCGGCCGCTCCCTGCTGATCGTGCCGCTCAAGGCGCGCAACGTCGTCCTCGGCTTCATGGTGCTGATGCGCCGCCCCGACCGGCCCGAGTTCGACGACATGGACCGCACCACCGGCGCCGAACTCGCCGCCCGCGCGGGCCTCGTGCTCGACAACGCGCGCATGTACACGTACCAGGAGAACGTCGCCGACACCCTCCAGGACAGCATGCTCCCGCAGGTCACCCCGCGGATGGCCGGCTGCGACGTCGCCACCCGCTATCTGCCAGGCACCCGGCTCGGCCGGATCGGCGGCGACTGGTTCGACACCATCAAACTGCCCGGCTCCCGCACCGCCCTCGTCGTCGGTGACGTCATGGGCCACGGCCTCAACTCGGCGGCGATGATGGGCCAGTTGCGCACCGCCGTGCAGACCATGGCCGCGATGGAGACCCCGCCGGTCCAGCTCCTGCGCAACCTGGACGACCTGGCCCGCCGGCTCGGCGACAACTACCTCGCCACCTGTCTCTACGCGGTCTACGACCCGATCCGCGGCGAGGTCACCCTGGCCAACGCCGGACACATCCCGCCGGTGGTGGTGCGCGCCGAGGACGGCAGCAGCGAACTCCTCGACCTGCCCACCGGCGCGCCCATCGGTGTCGGCGGCGTCCCCTTCGAGGCCGCCCGGATCAGGGTCGCGCCCGGGGACCGGTTGGTGCTGTGCACCGACGGCCTGGTCGAGGTGCGCGGCTCGGACATCGGGGAGGGCCTCGCCGCGCTCTGCGAGTCCGCCGCGCATCCCGCCGCCTCCATGGACGCCGCCTGCGACACCATCATCCGCGCCCTCAACACCCGCGGCGGCCGCAAGGACGACGTCGCCCTGCTGATGGCCCGCCTCAACGGCATACCCGCCGAGCACGTCGCCGAGTGGTGGCTCCACAACGAGCCCCGCGAGGTGGGCCGGGCCCGTCGCCTGGTCCGCGAGCAACTCCTCGCCTGGGGGCTGCCGCAGACGGTGGAGACCGCCGAACTGCTGGTGAGCGAGGTCGTCTCCAACGCCGTGCAGCACGCCGAGGGCGACCGGGTCGGGCTGCGGGTGGTGCGCACCGACGCGCTGCTGTTCGAGATCACCGACGACGAGCCCGCTCTGCCCGCGATGATCGCCGCCGGCCCCCGGGACGAGTACGGCCGCGGACTGCGCGTGGTCAGCAGGCTCGCCCGCGAATGGGGCGCGAGCGCCACCGGGCACCGTAAGACGGTCTGGTTCGAACAGTCGGTCACGGCGAGCCGCTGAACCAGGGGTGATGCCGGTACGTCCGGTGAAGGTGGCCGCCCGACCCTTGCCCGCGGCCCGGCCCGCACGATATCCCGATCATGGCAACCGATCGTGGGAGAGTGCATGAACGTTTCGGACAACTACCGCGGCAACTGGGAGAGTTACTGGAGCGAGACCTCCGACGCTCCGGGCGAGGCGATCTGGGACTCGGATGCCTCGCTGGCCGCCGAGCCGCACTCCGCGCTGCTCCTGCCGCACGCCGACCCGGCCCGCACCATAGTCGACCTGGGCTGCGGCAACGGCACCCAGACCCGCTACCTGGCCACCCGGTTCGCCCGCGCCGTCGGCGTCGACCTCTCGCAGGCGGCCGTCGAGCACGCCCGCCGCGCCGCGGGTGACGCGCCCGTGGAGTTCGAGCAGCTGGACCTGACCGACAGCGACGCGGTGAAGGCCCTGCACGACCGGCTCGGCGACTGCAACGTCTACATGCGGGCGGTCATCCACCAGAGCGAGCCCGCCGCGCGCCCCGCGGTCGCCGCCGCCGTCGCCACGCTCCTCGGCGGCGCGGGCCGCGCCTTCGTCGTGGAACTCACCCCCGCCTCCCGCGACGTCCTCAAGCGCGCCGCGGCCGAGCCGTCCGGCCCGCCGCCCAAGCTCCAGCGCGTCTTCCACCATCACCTCAAGCCCGCCGACGCCGACGAGGGCGAGATCCCGCGCCTGCTCGGCGAGGCCGGCCTGACCGTCCTCGCCGAGGGCGACACCGTCCTGCCGCAGACCGAACACCTCACCGACGGCACCCGCATCGACCTGCCGGCGCGCTGGTTCGTACTCGCGGGGAGGTAGCGGCGCGGGACGGCGGCCGAGGGCGCCGTCCCGTGCACCGGTGTCCGGGGCCTCGGACGCGGGCTCGGGTGCCGGGTTCGGGCGGGCGGAACGGGCCGAGCCGTGGTCGTGCCCTGGGGAGGCGGCGTAGTCGGCGTGGCCGGACAGCGGCCGGGGCGGACGTCCGGACGCACCGGCGGAAGACGATCGAGCCCACGGCCGCCCCGGCGCCGACGGCCACGGCCAGGGGCAGGGCCGGGACGAGCCAGGCGGCACGGGGCGGACCCGCCGGGGCCGGTGCGGGGGTACGCCTCTCACCGATGAGGGGTGCCGCCACGCGCCTCGGTGGCTTTTGGTGGTCCGGGGACCCCGCAACGCGTAACGTGACGCCCCATGAAGATCCTCATCAGTGCCGACATGGAGGGGGCCACGGGCGTCACCTGGCCGGCGGACGTGCTGCCGGGGACGCCGCAGTGGGAGCGGTGCCGGGGGATGTTCACCTCGGACGTGAACGCCGCCGTACAGGGTTTCTTCGACGGCGGCGCCGACGAGGTGCTCGTCAACGAGGCCCACTGGACCATGCGCAACCTGCTGCTCGAACGGCTGGACGAGCGGGTGGAGATGCTCACCGGGCGGCACAAGGCGCTGTCCATGGTGGAGGGCGTCCAGCACGGGGACGTCGACGGGATCGCCTTCGTCGGCTACCACGCCGGCGCGGGCATGGAGGGCGTGCTCGCCCACACCTACCTCGCCAACCAGATCACCGGCGTCTGGATCGACGACGTCCGCGCCAGCGAGGGCCTGCTCAACGCGCACGTCGTCGCCGAGTACGGTGTCCCCGTCGTCCTCGTCACGGGCGACGACGTGGCCTGCGAGGACGCGCTCGGCTATGCGCCCGAGGCGCTGAAGGTCGCGGTCAAGGACCATGTGTCGCGGTACGCGGCCGTGTGCCGCACCCCGGCCCGCACCGCGGCCGACATCCGCGCCGCCGCCAAGGAGGCCGCGCGGCTCGCCGTGCGCCACGAGCCCGTCGAGGCCGGGCCGTTCACCGTGGCCGTGGAGTTCGACGCCGAGCACCTGGCGATGGCCGCGACCGTGGTCCCGGGTGTCGCGCGCGTCGGCGAACGGAAGGTGGCGTACACCAGCGCCACCATGTACGAGGGCATCCGGACGTTCAAGGCGGTCACCACGATCGTCTCCGCCGCCGTGGAGGAGCAGTATGGCTGACGCGCAAGCCCTCGAAGAGGTCGTGGAGTTCACCTCGGGGCTGATCCGGATCGACACCACCAACCGGGGCGGCGGCGACTGCCGGGAGCGGCCCGCCGCCGAGTACGCGGCCGAGCGGCTGGCCGGCGCGGGGCTCGAACCGCTGATGCTGGAGCGCACCGGGGGCCGCACCAATGTGGTCGCCCGGATCGAGGGCACCGACCCGGGTGCCGATGCCCTGCTCGTCCACGGCCACCTCGACGTGGTGCCGGCCGAGGCCGCCGAGTGGAGCGTGCACCCGTTCTCCGGGGAGATCCGGGACGGGGTGGTCTGGGGGCGGGGCGCCGTCGACATGAAGAACATGGACGCGATGATCCTCGCGGTCGTCCGTTCCTGGGCCCGCGAGGGCGTGCGGCCCCGCCGCGACCTGGTCATCGCGTTCACCGCCGACGAGGAGGCCAGCGCCGAGGACGGCTCCGGGTTCCTCGCCGACGAGCACGCCGAGCTGTTCGAGGGCTGCACCGAGGGCATCAGCGAGTCCGGCGCCTTCACCTTCCACGACGGGGCCGGGCGGCAGATCTACCCGATCGCGGCCGGGGAGCGCGGCACCGGCTGGCTCAGGCTCACCGCGCGCGGCCGCGCGGGGCACGGCTCCAAGGTGAACAACGAGAACGCGGTCACCCGGCTCGCCGCCGCCGTGACCCGCATCGGCGAGCACGAGTGGCCGCTGCGGCTCACCCCGACCGTGCACGCCGCGCTCACCGAACTGGCCGCGCTGTACGGCATCGACGCCGACTTCCGCGACATGGACCGGCTGCTGGAGAAGCTGGGCCCCGCGGCCGAGCTGGTCGAGGCTACCGTCCGCAACAGCGCCAACCCGACCATGCTGGACGCCGGTTACAAGGTGAACGTCGTCCCGGGAGAGGCCGTCGCCCATGTGGACGGACGCTATCTACCGGGCGGCGAGGAGGAGTTCACCGCCACGCTCGACCGGCTCACCGGCCCGGACGTCGACTGGGAGTTCGAGCACCGTGAGGTCGCCCTCCAAGCACCGGTGGACGCACCGCTGTTCGGGCGGATGAGGGACGCCGTGAAGGAGTTCGCGCCCGAGGGACACGTCGTGCCGTACTGCATGTCCGGCGGCACCGACGCCAAGCAGTTCTCCCGGCTCGGCATCACCGGCTACGGATTCGCCCCGCTGAAACTGCCCGAGGGCCTCGACTACCAGGCGCTCTTCCACGGCGTGGACGAACGGGTGCCCGTCGAGGCGCTGCACTTCGGCGTCCGCGTCCTCGACCGCTTCCTGCGCACGGCCTAGACGACATTGGGGGAGGAGCACAACATGCTCAGGACGCCGTACGGCACCTGGCCGTCACCCATCGACGCGGCACTCGCCGCCGCCCACGACGGCCGGCCCGACTGGGTGGGCTTCGTCGGGGACGAGACCTGGTGGACCGAACCCCGCCCCGGCGAGGGCGGCCGCCGCGCGCTGATACGGCGCCGCGCCGACGGCACCGAGGAGTCACTGCTGCCCGCGCCGTGGAACGTGCGCACCCGCGTCATCGAGTACGGCGGCCGGCCCTGGACCGCCGTCGCCGAAGGCGCCGCGCCCGTCGTGGTGTTCGGGCACTTCGCCGACCAGCGCCTCTACCGGTACGAGCCCGGCGGCGACCCCCGCCCGCTCACCCCCCTCTCCCCGGTCGGCGGCGGACTGCGCTGGGCGGAACCGCACATCGACCTCGCACGGGGCGAGGTGTGGTGCGTCCTGGAGGAGTTCACCGGCGACGAGCCCGGCGACGTGCGGCGCGTCCTCGCCGCCGTACCGCTGGACGGCTCGGCAGCCGAGGACCGGGGCGCGGTGCGCGAACTCACCGAGGAGCGGCACCGGTTCGTCACGGGGCCCCGGCTCTCCCCGGACGGACGCCGCGCCGCCTGGCTCGCGTGGGACCACCCGCGGATGCCCTGGGAGGGCACCGAACTGCGGGTCGCGGAGGTCGGTGAGGACGGCCTCCTGCACGACGCGCACACCGTCGCCGGCGGAGCGGACGAGGCCGTCGCGCAGGTGGAGTGGACGGCGGACGGCAGGCTCCTGTACTCCAGTGACCGCGGCGGCTGGTGGAACCTCCACCGCGACGGCGTCCCGCTGTGCCCCCGTGAGGAGGAGTTCGGCGGCCCCCTGTGGCAGCTGGGCCTGCGCTGGTTCGCGCCGCTGGACAGCGGGCTGATCGCGGTCGTGCACGGCAGGGGCTCGACCCTGCTCGGCATCCTGGACCCGGAGTCCGGGGAGATCGTGGACGCGGCCGGGCCGTGGACCGAGTTCGCCCCGAGCCTCGCCGTGCACGGCGGCCGGGTCGTCGCCGTCGGCGCCAGTCCGCGCACCGCCTACGAGGTGGTCGAGCTGGACACCACCACGGGCCGCGCCCGTGCCGTCGGCGCCCGCCACCGGGACCCGGTGGACCCCGCCTACTACCCCGAGCCGCAGCTCCGCGTCTTCACCGGACCCGACGGCCGCGAGGTGCACGCACAGGTCTTCCCGCCGCACCACCCCGGGCACGCCGCGCCCGACGGCGAGCTGCCGCCCTACGTCATCTGGGCGCACGGCGGCCCCACCAGCAGGGTGCCGCTCGTCCTCGACCTGGAGATCGCCTACTTCACCTCCCGGGGCATCGGCGTCGCCGAGGTCAACTACGGCGGCTCCACCGGGTACGGCCGCGCCTACCGTGAGCGGCTGCGCGAGCAGTGGGGCGTGGTCGACGTGGAGGACTGCGCGGCCGTCGCCCGCGCGCTCGCCGAGGAGGGCACCGCGGACCCCGGGCGGCTCGCGATCCGGGGCGGCAGCGCGGGCGGCTGGACCACCGCGGCCTCCCTCACCGGCACGAACGTCTACGCCTGCGGCACCATCCTCTACCCGGTCCTGGACCTGACCAGCTGGGCCTCCGGCGGCACCCACGACTTCGAGTCGCGCTACATGGAGTACCTGATCGGCCCGTTCACCGAGGTGCCGACCCGATACACCGAGCGCTCGCCCGCGAGCCACGCCGACCGGCTCACCGCGCCGTTCCTGATGCTCCAGGGCCTGGACGACGTCATCTGCCCACCCGTCCAGTGCGAGGAGTTCCTCGCCCGCGTCCAGGGCAGGGGCGTCCCGCACGCCTACCTCACCTTCGAGGGGGAGGGCCACGGCTTCCGCAGGGCGGAGACCGTGATCCGCGCCCTGGAGGCCGAACTCTCCCTGTACGCCCAGGTCTTCAAGCTGG
This sequence comes from Streptomyces sp. NPDC001056, assembly GCF_053598955.1. Lineage (NCBI taxonomy): Bacteria > Bacillati > Actinomycetota > Actinomycetes > Kitasatosporales > Streptomycetaceae > Streptomyces > Streptomyces sp. NPDC001056. The sequence goes on from NZ_JBSFLI010000004.1 coordinate 60,961, forward strand.
ACGTGCCCGACCTCCCCCGACTGGAGCTGCGCCGATGAAGCCCCTCACCCGCCCGCCGCGGCTGGCCCCGGGCGCCCGGGTGGCCGTCGTCGCCCCCAGCGGACCCGTGCCCGAGGAGCGTGTCCAGGCGGGCCTCGACGTGCTGCGCGGCTGGGACCTCGACCCCGTCGTCATGCCCCATGTCCTCGACCGGCACGCCGAGTTGGGCTACCTCGCGGGCCGCGACGCCGACCGGGCCGCCGATCTCCAGCGCGCCTGGTGCGACCCGTCGGTGGCCGCGGTGCTGTGCGCCCGCGGCGGCTACGGCGCCCAGCGCATGGCCGACCTGGTCGACTGGGAGGCGATGCGCGCGGCCGGGCCGAAGGTCTTCGTCGGGTTCAGCGATGTCACCCACCTGCACCAGGCGTTCGCCACCCGGCTGGACCTGGTCACCCTGTACGGGCCGGTCGCCGCCGGCATCGACTTCATCAAGAGCGCGCGGGCGCAGGAGCACCTGAAGGCCACCTTGTTCGCGCCCGAGACGGTACGGACCCTCACCACGGCCGGTACGGCCCTGGTTCCCGGCCGGGCCCATGGGGTGACCCTCGGCGGCTATCTCGGCGGGCTCGCCGCCGACCTCGGCACGCCACTCGCCCGCACCGGCGCGCGCGGCGGACTGCTGATGATCGAGGACGTCACCGAACTGCCGTACCGCATCGACCGGTTGATCACCCAGCTGCTGCGCTCCGGCTGGCTCGACGGGGTCGCCGGGATCGGGCTCGGGTCCTGGGAGCGCTGCGGTCCGTACGAGGAGGTGCGCGCCGTCCTCGCGGACCGGCTCGGCGGCCTCGGGGTGCCGGTCCTGGAGGAGATGGGGTTCGGGCACTGCGAGGACGCGCTGACGGTCCCCTTCGGGGTCGCGGCGGAGCTGGACGCGGACGCGGGGACGCTGACGCTGACGGAGCCCGCGCTGAGCTGATCTCGGTCCTGGCGGGGGCGCGTAAGCTGGCCGAATGCCGCACATCGCCTCCCGTTACCTCGCCGAAGGCCCCCGCGTGGGCATCCGCCACTTCACACCGGAAGACGGCCCCGAGTTCACCGCGCGTGCCCGCGAGAGCAAGGACCTGCACCGGCCGTGGCTGTTCCCGCCGGACAGCGAGGACGCGTACGCCGACTACGCCGGGCGGCTGATCGAGGACCCGACGAAGGCGGGCTTCCTGGTGTGCGAGCGCGACGGCGGGGGCATCGCCGGGTTCATCAACATCAACAACATCGTCCGGGGCGGCTTCCGGTGCGGCGCCCTCGGCTACGGCGCGTTCGCGCACGCGGCCGGGCGGGGCCTGATGCGCGAGGGCCTGGGCCTGGTGATCGGGTACGCCTTCGGTCCGCTGGGACTGCACCGCCTGGAGATCAACGTCCAGCCGGAGAACGTCGCTTCGGTCGCGCTGGCCCGGGGCGCGGGGTTCCGCCTGGAGGGCTTCTCCCCGAAGATGATCTACATCGACGGGGACTGGCGGGACCACGAGCGGTGGGCGCTCACCGCCGAGATGCGCGACTGACGTCCCGCGGACCGGCGCCTCGGCCGCGGCGCTCCCCGCCGCGGCCCCCCGTCGCGTCGTTCCCGCTGTCCCTTTGCGCAATCCTGACCGGCAGCTCCCCTGGCCGAGTCACCGCGCGCCGGGTTCCATGGTCATCGTGACGAGGATCCGACGTGAGGTACTGACCCTGCCCGCAGCCGAGTTGGGCCCGGACAACCCGCTGCCGCCGCTGCGCCCGCTCGACGAGGTCCACCGCGTCGACGCCCGCGACCTGGAGGGCCTGCCCCGGGACATGGCGCGCGGGCTCGGGTACGCGCCGCTGCGCAGCCTGCTGCCGGTCCGCGTCCGCGACGGCTACGGCAGGAACCGCGAACCCCGCTCCCTCGACGCCCTGGTGATCGAGAACGACCGGCTGCGCGCCATCGTCCTGCCCGGCCTCGGCGGCCGTGTCGTCTCCCTGTTCCATCTGCCGACCGGCCGTGAACTCCTGTACCGCAACCCGGTGTTCCAGCCCGCCGACTTCGCCCTCAACGGCGCCTGGTTCTCCGGCGGCATCGAGTGGAACATCGGCGCCACCGGCCACACCACCCTCTCCTGCGCGCCCCTGCACGCCGCGCGCGTCCCCGCCCCCGACGGCGGGCAGATGCTGCGTCTGTGGGAGTGGGAGCGGCTGCGCGACCTGCCCTTCCAGGTCGACCTGTGGCTGCCGGACGGCTCCGACTTCCTCTACGCCGGCGTCCGCGTCCGCAATCCGCACGAGCACCCGGTGCCCACGTACTGGTGGTCCAACATCGCCGTGCCCGAGGAGGTCCGGGTCCTGGCCCCGGCCGAGGAAGCCTGGCACTTCGGCTACGAGCGGCGCCTGCGCCGGGTCCCCGTCCCCTCGCACGACGGCGTCGACCGCACCTACCCCCTCAACAGCCCCTACCCCGCCGACTACTTCTACGAGGTCCCGGACGGCCGGCGCCGCTGGATCGCCGCGCTGGACGCGGACGGGCACGGGCTGGTGCAGACCTCCACCGATGTGCTGCGCGGCCGCAAGCTGTTCGTGTGGGGCAGCGGGACGGGCGGCCGCCGCTGGCAGCAGTGGCTCACCGAGCCCGGCACCGGCGGCTACTGCGAGATCCAGGCGGGCCTCGCCCGTACCCAGCTGGAGCACGTACGGCTGGACGCGGAGAGCGAGGTGTCCTGGCTGGAGGCGTACGGCCCGCTCGCCGCGCCGCCGGCGGGGGAGTGGTCACAGGCCGTCCGGCAGGCCGAAGGACAGCTGGAGTCGGCGCTGCCCCGCGCCCGCGTCGAGGAGGCGTACGCGGCGTGGCGGCCGTACGCCGACACCGAGCCCGGTGAGGCCCTCGCCACCGGCTCGGGCTGGGGCGCCCTCGAAGTGCTGCGTACCGGGTGGAAGCTGCCCGGCACGCCCTTCGCCGAGTCCACCCTCGGCGAAGCCCAGGAACCCTGGCGGGAGTTGCTGCGCACGGGCAGCCTGCCCGCGCCGCCCCGGGCGGAGCCGCCGGGGGAGACCCTGGTCGCCCGGCACTGGCGGGACCTGCTGGAGACCGCGCCCGCCACCGCCCACGCCGAGTACCACCTCGGCATCGCCCAGTGGCACGCGGGCGATCGCGCCCAGGCCGTGCGCAGCTGGGAACGGGCCTTGCCGCTCGCCCCCTCGCGGTGGCCGCTGCTGCGCGCGCTGGCCGTCGCCGACGAGGACGACGGCCACCACGAGCGTGCCGCCGACCGGTACGCCGACGCCTTCGCCGACCTGTGCCGTGAGGACGGTGACGACGGGGACCGGACCGCCGTGCGGGCCGCGCTCGGCCGCGAGACGCTCGAAGCGCTGCTGCGGGTGCGGCGGGCGGCGGACGCCCGCGCCGTCTGGGAACGGCTGCCGCCGGCCGTACGGAAGCGGGGCCGGTTCCGGCTGCTGGAGGCGGAGCTGCTGCTCGCACAGGGGCGGCGCGCCGAGGCACGGGCCGTCTTCGACGCGGGGTTCGAGGTCGCCGACCTGCGGGAGGGCTCGCGCGTGCTCGACCAGGCGTGGGCCCGGCTGACCGGCGAACCCCTGCCCGCCCGCTACGACTTCAGGATGCGGCCGGACTCCGCCTGAGTCCTCAGCTGTGCTGGTCCACGTACTCGAAGATCGATCCGTCCGGGTGCATCGCGAGCAGATTGCGGCCCACCGGCGTCGGCACCGGCTCCACCAGGATGTGGGCGCCGAGGCCGGTGAGCAGCTGGTGCACCTCGTCCACGTCCTTGACGGCGATGGTCGCGGTGACCTTGCGCAGGATCTCCAGCTCCGCCTCCGGACCGCTCATCAGCAGGAAGGAGCCGATCGCGGCGACCTGGACGCCGCCGCGCTCGAAACGCTGCGCGGTGCCGCCGGCCAGCCGCTCGTAGAAGGGGATCGCGGTCTCGATGTCGGCCACACAGATACGCAGCGAGGCGCCCAGAATCTCCATGCGTCCGAGCCTAGTTGGGACGGGGGCCGCCGCGCAGGCCCCCGGAGTTACCCGAGGTGCGCGCAGGGTACCCGCCTGACATGAACCGTTCGGAACCTTTGGATCATCTGGAACATCTCGACAAGGAGCTGGTCGAGGAACTGGCTCAGGTGGCCCGCGTGACGGTACGGGAGGAACTGCGCGAGCAGACCCGCAAGCAGCGCCGTACCGCCGTGCTCTACGGCGCGTCCGGCGCCGCCGCCCTGTACGCGGGCGGCGCGGTGGCCCTCGCCGTCGGCCTGGCCCTGGCGATCGGGCTGCCCGGCTGGGCGGCCGCGCTGATCACGGGGGCGCTGATGGCCGCGGTGGCGTACGCGCTGCGTGCCGGTGCCCATTCCGCGGGACGCGGACCGCACCCGCCGCACCGCGTGGTCGGCGGCACCCCGCCGGCCGCCCCGCCGGGCGGCCTCGGAATGCCGTACCCGCCCCTCCCCAAGGACCCGCCGCGTACCCCCGCCGACATGGACGACCCGCACCGGTAGGCGACCGCAGGGGCGGGCCGTCCTTCCGAGGTCAGCCCCCGGCCGGCCGGGGCAGCACCTTCGTACGGTAGAAGTCGAAGAAGCCCCGCTGGGTCGGGACCGATCTGGTTGACGTACACGCGGTCGAACCCGGCGTCGGCGAAGGCGCGCAGGGCGGCGGTGTGTTCGTCCGGGTCGTCGCCGCAGACCACGTTCGCCCGCACCATGTCCTCGGTGACCAGCTCGTGCAGCTGCTCGAAGTGGCGCGGGGAGGGCAGGACCTGGCCCATCTCGCCGGGCAGCAGCTCGGGGACGGTGTAGAGGCGGGTGGGCAGCGACACCGCCTCCGACAGCGCGCCGATCACCGACCACACGAAGGGGCTCTGGCCCTGCGCGCGTTCCACGGGTGGAAGTGGTCCGAGATCCACAGCGCCTGGAAGCCGGCCTGCTCGGCCATCCGCGCCTGCTCCACGAGCCCGGCCGGACCATGCTCCTCGCTCGCCAGGAAGTAACCGTACCGGGGCATGGGCGCACCTCCGCGTGCGGAAAGCGGGTGTGGACATCCCGGCCCGGGTAACCGGGGGTACCGGGCCCGAAACGCCGGCCATGGGGGCGCGGGGAGACCCACCCCGCCCCGTCGGCGTCGAATCCGGAGGCATCCGTGTCCGCCGCCCGGGTGACCGCCCCCGGCGTTTGGTTGCCCCGGCCCCGGATACGCGGAACACCTCGCACGACCCCACCGCCGGAGGCGCACCGTGAGTCGACCGCGCGTGGTGATCGTCGGCGCCGGTTTCGCCGGTTACCGGGCCGCCCGGACCCTGGCCCGGCTGGCCCGGAACCGGGTGGAGATCACCCTGCTGAACCCGACCGACTACTTCCTGTACCTGCCCCTGCTGCCCCAGGTCGCCGCCGGCGTCCTGGAGGCCCGCAGGGTCACCGTCTCCCTGCCCGGCACCCTGCACGGCGTCCGCCTGGTGCTCGGCGAGGCGGACGGGATCGACCTCGACGCGCGCACCGTCCACTACACGGGCCCCGAGGGCGACACCGGCATCCTCGGCTACGACCGGCTGGTCCTCGCCGTCGGCAGCGTCAACAAGCTCCTCCCCATCCCCGGCGTCGCCGAGCACGCGCACGGCTTCCGCGGCCTGCCCGAGGCCCTGTACCTGCGCGACCACGTCACCCGGCAGATCGAGCTGGCCGCCTCCGAGGACGACCCCGCCGTCCGCGCCGCCCGCTGCACCTTCGTCGTGGTCGGCGCCGGCTACACCGGCACCGAGGTCGCGGCGCACCTGCGCCTGCTCACCGACCGGCTGGTCCGCCGCCGGCCCCTGCCCGGCGGGGTGCGGCCGCGCTGGCTGCTGCTCGACGTCGCCCCGCGCGTCCTGCCGGAACTGGACGAACGCCTCTCCCGCATCGCCGGCCGGGTACTGCGCGAGCGGGGCGTCGAGGTGCGCACCGGCACCTCGGTGCGGGAGGCCACCCACGACGGGGTGCTGCTCACCGACGGCGACAGCGTCCCCTCCCGCACCCTCGTGTGGTGCGTCGGCGTCCGTCCCGACCCGCTGGTGGCGGCGGTCGGCCCGCCACTGGAGCGCGGCCGGGTGGTCGTGGACCCGTGTCTGGGGATGCCCGGCAGGGCCGAGGTGTTCGCGTGCGGGGACGCGGCCGCCGTACCCGACCTGGACCGCCCCGGCGCGCTCACCCCGATGACCGCCCAGCACGCGTGGCGGCAGGGCCGTGTCGCCGCGGAGAACGTGGCCGCCTCGCTCGGCCTCGGCCGGCGCCGCCGCCCGTACCGCCATCGCGACCTGGGCTTCGCCGTCGACCTCGGCGGGATGCGGGCCGCCGCCGACCCGTTCGGCATCGCGCTGTCCGGCCCGGCGGCCGGCGCCGTCACCCGCGCCTACCACCTGGCCGCGCTGCCCGGCAACCGGCTGCGCGTGGCCGCCGACTGGCTGCTGGACACCGTACTGCCGTGCCAGGGCGTCCAGTTGGGCCTCGTACGGTCCTGGGCGGTCCCCCTGGATTCCGCCTCTCCGGAACTCCCCCGGGAGCCCCCGGACGCGCCCACGCCCCGGTAGCCCACCCGATCCACCCATCCGATCTCGCCCAAGGAGAGCCATGGACACCGCCGAACTCGCCGAACTCGGACAGCAGTTGCGCGTCGACAGCGTACGGGCCGCCGCAGCGGCGGGCTCCGGGCACCCCACGTCCTCGATGTCCGCCGCCGACCTTGTGGCCGTGCTGCTCGCGAACCATCTGCGCTACGACTTCGAGCGCCCCGAACACCCCGCCAACGACCGCTTCGTCCTGTCCAAGGGCCATGCCTCGCCGCTGCTGTACGCCGCGTACAAGGCGGCCGGCGCCATCGAGGACGGCGAGCTGGTCACCTTCCGCAAGCTCGGCAGCCGCCTCGAAGGGCACCCGACGCCCCGCCGGCTGCCCTGGGTGGAGACGGCCACCGGCTCCCTCGGCCAGGGACTGCCCGTAGGGGTCGGCATCGCGCTGGCCGGGCTGCGCCTGGACCGCACCGGCTACCGGGTGTGGGTGCTGTGCGGCGACAGCGAGCTGGCGGAGGGCTCGATCTGGGAGGCCGCCGAGCACGCCGGGTTCGAGCACCTGGACAACCTGAAGGTGGTCGTGGACGTCAACCGGCTCGGGCAGCGCGGTCCCACCCGGCACGGCCACGACCTGGGCGCCTACGCCCGCCGCTTCCAGGCCTTCGGCTGGCACACCATCGAGATCGACGGCCATGACGTGGACGCGATCGACCGGGCGTACGGGGAGGCGCTGTCCACCACCGGGCAGCCCGTGGTGATCCTCGCCCGCACCCTCAAGGGCAAGGGCGTGGCCGCCGTACAGGATCAGGAAGGGCACCACGGCAAGCCGCTGCCCGACGCCGACGAGGCCATCGCCGAACTCGGCGGCCCCCGCGGACTGCGCATCCGCGTGGGCGAGCCGCCGGCCGCCGCCACGCTGCGCGACCGCACCACCGAGGTGGTCCGGCTGCCGCGCTACGACCAGGGGGACGAGGTCGCCACCCGGGACGCCTTCGGCGCCGCCCTCGCCGCGCTCGGCGACGCGCGCGGCGACATCGTCGCCCTGGACGGCGAGGTCGGCGACTCCACCCGCACCGAGGAGTTCGCCGAGGCGCACCCCGACCGCTTCTTCGAGTGCTACATCGCCGAGCAGCAACTCGTCGCCACCGCCGTGGGAATGGCGGCGCGCGGCTGGGTGCCGTTCGCCGCGACCTTCGCCGCGTTTCTCACCCGCGCCCACGACTTCGTGCGCATGGCGTCCATCAGCGGCTCCGGGATCAACCTCGTCGGCTCGCACGCCGGGGTCGCCATCGGACAGGACGGGCCCTCCCAGATGGGCCTGGAGGACCTCGCCATGTTCCGGTCCGTGTACGGCTCCACGGTGCTCTACCCGTGCGACGCCCACCAGACCGCCCGGCTGGTCGCCGCCATGGCCGGGCTCGACGGCATCCGCTATCTGCGCACCTCGCGCGGCAGGACGCCGGTGCTCTACGGCCCCGACGAGGAGTTCCCGGTGGGCGGCAGCAAGACGTTGCGCTCCTCGGAGGAGGACCGGCTGACGGTCGTCGCGGCGGGGGTCACCGTCCCCGAGGCGCTGGCGGCCGCCGACCGGCTCGCCGAGGACGGCATCGCGGTCCGGGTGATCGACCTGTACTCGGTCAAGCCCGCCGACGCCGAGACGCTGCGCCGCGCCGCCGAGGACACCGGGTGCCTGCTCACCGTCGAGGACCACCACCCCGAGGGCGGTCTCGGGGACGCGGTCGCGGAGTCCTTCGCCGACGGCCGGCCGGTGCCCCGCCTGGTCCGGCTCGGGGTCCGTACGATGCCCGGCTCGGCCGCCCCGGACGAGCAGCTGCATGCCGCGGGCATCGACGCCCTCGGCATCGTGGCGGCGGCGAAACTGCTGGTGGAGGAGGCGATGGTGCGGTGAGCGACGGTGAGCCGCGGCGGATACGGGCGGGCCGCCGCACGGTGGAGATCCAGCGGCCGGGGAAGGTCCTCTTCCCCGGCCGCGGGGGCGCGAAGGAGTACACGAAGGGCGACCTCGCGGAGTACTACCACTCCGTCGCCCCCTACCTGCTGGCGCACCTGCGCGGCCGCCCGCTGATGCTGGAGCGCTACCCGGACGGCGTCGACGGGCCGCGGTTCATGCAGAAGAACATCCCGGAGCACTACCCGCGGTGGATCACCCGCGCCGAGGTCGCCAAGGAGGGCGGCACCGTCACGCACGTCGTGTGCGACGACACCGCCACCCTCCTCTACCTCGCCGACCAGGCCTGCATCACCTTGCACCGCTGGCTGTCCCGCACCGACCGCGCCGCGGGACCCGACCACCCCGACCGGCTGGTGTTCGACCTCGACCCACCCGACGACGACTTCGCCCCCGTCCGCGAGGCCGCCGGCCTGCTGCGCGCGCTGCTGGACGAACTCGCCCTGCCCGCCGCCCCGATGACCACCGGCTCCCGCGGACTGCACCTCGTCGTCCCGCTCGACGGCCGCCAGGACTTCGACGAGGTACGGCGGTTCGCGCACGAGGTCGCCGAACTCGCCGCCGCCCGGCACCCGGACCGGCTCACCACCGCCGTCCGCAAGGACGACCGCGGCGGCCGTCTCTACCTCGACGTGCAACGCAACGCCTACGCCCAGACCGCCGTGGCCCCCTACACGGTCCGCGCCCGTCCCGGCGCCCCCGTCGCCGTGCCCCTCGCCTGGGCGCAGCTCGACGAGCCAGGGCTCGACGCCCGCCGCTGGACCATCGCCGACGCCCTGGAGCAGGCCCGTACCGACCCCTGGGCGGACCTGCCGGCCCGCGGCCGCGGTCTCGGGCCCGCCCGCCGGCGCCTCGCGGACCTGCGCGTCTGAGGACGGCCCGAAGGTTTGGCCACGGGATGAGCGGCCACCCGCACCAAGAGGTGGCCATGTCGAACACACATCGCACATCGCGGACACAGGGTTCACAGGAACCCCCGGAAGAAACCGAACAAGAACCCCGGCGAGAGGCCGGACAGGAACCGAGGCAAGAGCACCGGAAGGTCCGGAAGGTCCGGAAGGACCCGGCCCCGCAAGGTCACCGGACGCCCCCGGAGGGCGACCGGTCCACCGGCACCGGGCAGGCGCCCGACGGCAGGCGGCCGGGCCCCATGGAGGTACTGCGCCAGGCGCGCGGCCAGCTCGCCGAGCTGACCGGGCTCGTGCCCGAATCGGTCTCCTCCTTCGAGCAGACGGAGGACGGCTGGTCGCTGGAAGTGGAGGTGCTGGAGCTGGCCCGGGTGCCGGACACCATGAGCCTCATGGGCGGCTACCAGGTCGAACTCGACCGGGACGGTCAGCTCACCGGCTACCGGCGAGTCCGCCGCTATGAGCGTGGCAGAGCCGATCCACGCCCCGGCGGCCGCTAGACGGGCCGCGAGGACCGACCGATCAGTAACTACCCTGGAGGAGGAACGGCCGGTATGACCGTTGTCCCTGCACAGCAGACCGGCGGCGGAGGCAGCAGCGGCCTCTACGACGTACTGGAACTGGTACTCGACCGCGGCCTGGTGATCGACGCCTTCGTGCGTGTCTCCCTGGTCGGCATCGAGATCCTGAAGATCGACGTCAGGGTCGTCGTGGCGAGCGTCGACACCTACCTGCGCTTCGCCGAGGCCTGCAATCGCCTCGATCTCGAATCCGGACCCAACAAGAGCCCCGGCCTGCCCGACGTGGTCGGCCAGGTCACCGAGTCCGGCGCGCGCGGCAAGTCCAAGGGCGCCCTGTCCGGTGCCGCCGAGACCATATCCGACGCGTTCAAGCAGGCCCGCGAGGAGGGCGAGGACCGGCCCCGGGCCCGCAGGTCCCCGGCCCGCCGCAAGGAGGAGCAGGAGTGAGCACGTACGTCTACGGGATCACCGCCCGTTCGCATCCGGCCCTCCCCGAGGGGATGACCGGCGTGGGCGAACCGGCCCGGCCCGTGCGGATCCTCACCGAGGGCGAGCTGGCCGCCCTGGTCAGCGACGCCCCCGAGGGCCTGCGCCCCAAGCGCCGGGACCTGCTCGCGCACCAGAACGTGCTCGCCGAGGCGGGCGCCGCCGGCTGCGTGCTGCCCATGCGGTTCGGCAACGTGGCCCCCGACGACGACACCGTCACCCAGGTCCTCGGCGAGCGCGCCGACCACTACCACGAGCGGCTCGCGGCCCTGGACGGCAAGGTCGAGTACAACGTCAAGGCCAACCACGTCGAGGAGGCCGTCCTGCACCTGGTGATGGCCGAGCAGCCGGAGCTGCGCGCCCTCGCCGAGGCCAACCGGAAGGCGGGCGGCGGGAGTTACGACGACAAGCTGCGCCTCGGCGAGATGGTCGCCGGCGCCGTCAAGGCCCGGGAGGCGGCGGACGCCGCCGAGGTGCGGGGCCTGCTTGAGCCGGCCGCCGCCGCGGTCAGCGCCGGGCCCCAGTCCACCGGCTGGCTGCTCAACGACTCGTTCCTGGTCGCCAGGGACACCGCCGAGGACTTCCTGGCCGCCGTCGAACGGGTCCGCGCCGGCCGTCCCCACCTGGAACTACGCGTCAACGGACCGCTGCCGCCGTACAGCTTCGTCGAACCGGGCCCCGCCCAGCCGGCGGACGTCCCCGCCGAGACCCCCTGACGGGCGGCGGAACGACCCGAGCGGCCCGCACGGACGCCGGAAGGAGGACCCCGTGGGACTGATCAAAGAGGTACTGCTGCTGCCCTTCGCGCCGGTGCGCGGCAGCGGCTGGGCGATCAACCAGGTGCTCCGCGAGGCGGAACGGATCTATTACGACCCCGCCACCGTACGGGCCGAACTCGCCCGGCTCGAAGAGCAGCTGACGTCGGGCGAGATCACCGAGGAGGAGTTCGACCGGCGCGAGGACGAACTGCTCGACCGGCTGGAGGCCGCACAGGGCCCCGGCGACACCACAGGCAACGGAACGGGACGATGAACCGAACGGCAATGGGCCTCGCCGTAGGGGCCGGATACCTCCTGGGACGCACCAGGAAACTGAAGATGGCACTCGCGGTCGGCTCGCTCGTGGCGGGCAAGAAGCTCAACCTCGGCCCGGGTGCGCTCGCCGACCTCGCCCGTCGGCAGCTGCGCGACAACCCGCAGTTCAAGGAGATCGGCGACCAGCTCCGCGAGGACCTGCGGAGCGTCGGCAAGGCGGCCTCGGGGGCCATGGTCGAACGGCAGATGAGCAGCCTCGCCGACCGCCTGCACGACCGTACGGCCCAGGTGCGCGGCGAGCTCTCCGGAGCGGCCGCGGGCAAGGCCGCGGAAGAGCGGGACGACGGCCGCGAGGACGCCGAGGGGCGCGAGGACGCAGAGGACCGCGCGGGCCGCGGAACCGCGCGTGACGGGGGACACGAAGGCGACCGCGACCGCGGAACCGGCCGCCACGAGGAGCCGCGCGGCGGCGGGGCCGGCGGGACGTCGCGCGCGCAGAAGCCCGCCGCCAGGAAGACCGCGGCGCGGCGCACGGGTCCGGCCGAGAAGTCCGGTCCCGCGAACAAGAAGGCGGCGGGCAAGAAGGCCGCCGCGCAGCGCCAGCCGGCCGCGAAGAAGCCGGCCGGCTCCCGCGGCGGTTCCGCGAAGGGCGGCGAGGAACGATGACCGAAACCCTGGGATCCGCGGCCTCGGCCGCAGGACGGGCCAAGGGCGCCACCAAGGACAACCCCCTGACCGACCTCGCCCACAGCGAGGCCGCCGACCGGCTGAAGGCGGAGGCGCAGGAGTATCTGTCGGCGCAGGCCCAGCGGCTGCTCACCGGTCTCGGCCGCAAGCTCGGCGAGACCACCGGCAAGCTGAACGACATCGCCGAGGGCAACAGCCCCGGCTTCGGGCGCCTCGCGCTCGACGGCGGACGCAAGCTCGCCGAGGGCAAGGGTCCGCTGCGCACCGCGCTGGAACTCGGCGCCTCCAGGGCCAAGGACAATGTGAAGGACGCCCTGAAGAACCTCGTCGGCGGCAAGAAGGGCGGCAAGGGCCGCGGCGGCAACAAACCCACCGTGATCATGGAGTCCGTCGACGTCGGCGTGCCGCTGCGCACCGCCTACGACCAGTGGACCCAGTACCAGGACTTCTCCACCTTCGCGCAGGGCGTCAAGAGCGCCGCCCGCGTGGGCGACACCGAGTCCGACTGGCAGGCCAAGATCTTCCTGTCCAGCCGCAGCTGGAAGGCCAAGACCACCGAGCAGGTGCCCGACCAGCGCATCCAGTGGACCTCGCAGGGCGCCAAGGGCAGTACCAAGGGCGTCGTCACCTTCCACGCCCTCGGCGACAACCTGACCCGGATCCTGCTGGTCATCGAGTACTACCCGAGCGGCTTCTTCGAGAAGACGGGCAATATCTGGCGGGCCCAGGGCCGCCGCGTCAGGCTGGACCTGAAGCACTTCGCCCGTTTCATCACCCTCAAGGCGGAGGCGGAGGACGGCTGGCGCGGCGAGATCCGCGACAGCGAGGTCGTCCGCAGCCACGAGGACGCGGTCGCGGAGGAGGAGTCCGAGAAGTCGGAGGACGAGGAGCCCGAGGAGGCCGAGGAGTCCGAGGAGCCCGAGGAGACCGAGGAGACCGGGGAGACCGGGGAGACCGGGGACCGGGAATCCGGGGAGCCGGAGGACCGGGCCGAGGACCAGGAGCCCGAGGAGCCCGAGGAGCCCGAGGAGTACGAGGGCGAGGACGAGGACCGGTACGCGGACGAGGACGAGCGCCGGGAGCCCGAGGAGCCCGAGGAGCCCGAGGAGCCCGAGGAGCCCGAGGAGGACGAGTACGACGAGTACGAGGACGAGGAGGACGAGTCCGAGGGTGACGAGGAGGAGGAACCCGAGTACGCGGAGCGGGGGAGCCGTCGATGACGACCCCAGCCCCCCGGTCCGGCGGTTTTCCCGACCCGTACGGCCACAGCTCGGGCGCGAACCTCGCCGACATCCTGGAGCGCGTCCTCGACAAGGGCGTCGTCATCGCCGGTGACATCCAAATCAACCTGCTCGACATCGAACTGCTCACCGTGAAACTGCGGCTCATCGTCGCCTCGGTGGACAAGGCGAAGGAGATGGGCATCGACTGGTGGGAGAGCGACCCGGCCCTGTCCTCCCGGGCCCGCCGGGACGAGCTGACCCGGGAGAACGCGGAGCTGAGAGAGCGGCTGGCCCGGCTGGAGGAGCTGGAGCCGGGCCGCGTACGGAAGGAGGCGCCATGACCGGACTGCGCTACGTCTACGCCATCTGCCGTCCCCTCGGGGCGCCCCTGCAGGCCCAGCTGACGGGCGTCGGGGGTGCTCCGCCGGCCATGCTGCCCCACCACGGGCTGATCGCGGTGGTCAGTACGGTCCCCGAGGCCGACTTCTGCGAGGAGGGGCTGAAGGCCCACCTGGAGGACCTGGACTGGCTGGCCGCGACCGCCCGCGCCCACCAGGGCGTGATCGACGCGCTCACCACCGTCACCACCCCCCTCCCGCTGCGCCTCGCCACCGTCTTCAGGGACGACAGCGCGGTGCGCATCATGATGGAGGCCCGGGAGGCGGACTTCCTGCGCGCCCTGGACCGGCTGGAGGGCCGGGTGGAGTGGGGCGTCAAGGTGTTCACGGAGCCCGCCCCCGAGCCGGCCGAACCCGTCGGGAAGTCCGACAGGCCCGCGAGCGGCCGGGACTATCTGCGCCGCCGCCGCGCCGACGCGCGGGCCCACGAGGAGGGCCTCCAGGCCGCCGAGGCCTTCGCCCGGTCCCTGCACGATCGGCTGTGCGCCCAGGCCGAGGACTCCCGGCTGCACCCCCCGCAGAACGCGGCGCTGTCCGGCGCGCGCGGCCGCAATGTGCTCAACGCCGCCTATCTGGTGCGCCGGGACCGCTCCGAGGAGTTCGTGGAGCTGGTGGACCGCACGAAGGACGAGGCCGGAGGGCTGCGGGTGGAGCTGACCGGGCCGTGGGCGGCGTACTCGTTCAGCGGGCTCAGCGAGGAGGAAGCGCGGTACGGCGTGACAGCGGGTGAGCGCCGGTGACCGTCGTGGAACGCCGGGAGATCGCGCTGGTCGATCTGCTGGACCGGCTGCTGGCAGGCGGCGTCGTCATCACGGGCGACGTCACGCTGCGCATCGCCGACGTGGACCTCGTCCGCATCGACCTGAACGCGCTGATCAGCTCGGTCAACGAATCCGTGCCCTCACCGTTCGAGCTGCCCGCGAAGGAGCTGTGATGTCTGCGCGCAACCGGCTCGACCTTGAGCCCGACACGGTCGAGCGCGACCTGGTGAAACTCGTCCTCACCGTGGTGGAGCTCCTGCGCCAGCTGATGGAACGGCAGGCGGTACGGCGCTTCGACACCGGCGACCTGACCGAGGAGCAGGAGGAGCGGATCGGGCTCACCCTGATGCTCCTGGAGGACCGGATGGCCGAGCTGCGCGACCGCTACGGGCTGCGGCCCGAGGACCTCAACCTGGACCTCGGGCCGCTCGGCCCCCTGCTGCCCCGCGACTGAGGCTCACGCCTCCTTGCGGCACAGGATCTCCCCGTGCAGGACCGCGAACCAGCCGTCCTCCTGCCGCCCCCACTCCCGCCAGGCGTCCGAGACCGCGCGCAGCCGCTCGGGCGTGGCATGACCGGACGCCGTAGCCCGTTCGGCGTAGGCGGAGGCGAGCGTGCGGTCCGCCCACAGGCCGCTCCACCAGGCGCGTTCCTCCTCGGTGGCGAAGGTCCACGTGCCACAGGTCGCGGTGATGTCCCGCAGCCCCGCGGCCCGTGCCCAGGACTTCAGCCGGCGTCCGGCGTCCGGCTCGCCGCCGTTGGCGCGGGCCACCCGCTCGTACAGGTCCAGCCAGTCGTCCAGGCCCGGCAGCGCCGGGTACCAGGTCATCGCGGCGTAGTCCGCGTCCCGTACGGCGATGAGCCCGCCCGGCCGGGTCACCCGCCGCATCTCGCGCAGCGCCTGCACCGGGTCGCCCACGTGCTGGAGCACCTGGTGGGCGTGGACCACGCAGAAGGTGTCGTCCGGGTAGTCCAGGGCGTGGACGTCGGCGACCGCGAAGTCGACGTTGGCCAGGCCGCGCGCGGCGGCCGTCTCCCGGGCCTGCTCCAGGATGCCCGGCGCGTGGTCGACGCCCGTCACATGGCCGTCGGGCACCAGCTCCGCCAGGTCCGCGGTGATGGTCCCGGGGCCGCAGCCGATGTCCAGGACCTTCATGTGCGGCTTGAGGGAGCCGAGCAGGTACGCCGCGGAGTTGGCGGCGGTCCGCCAGGTGTGCGACCGCAGCACCGACTCGTGGTGCCCGTGCGTGTAGACGGCCGTCTCCCGTGCTTTCGGCATGCCCGTACCCCTTCTCGTCGCGCCGGCCGGACCCGGCCCGCGTCACGGTTCACGGTACGCGCATCGGCCGAATGGTGAGACTCACGTTTTGGCATATGGACTGACGGATGGTCAGGAAGCCTGGGGGAGCGGGCGGTAGACCGTCAGTGCCTCCGGCAGCTTCTCCACCGTCACCTCGCCCGCGGCGGTCGTGACCTCGCCGTCGTACGCCAGCGGGGTGCCGGGCGCGAGGCCGGTCAGCCGCAGCCGGTTCACCTGGACGGCGGCATGGGCGGGCGACCTGGTCAGGGGCCCCGCGGCGGCCGCCGCGAGCAGCCGGAGCGCCGGCCTGCCGCTGCCGTGCACCACGCGTACGTCCAGCAGTCCGTCCGCCAGATCGGTCCGGCGGCCCGGCGCGAGTCCCATCCGGTGGTAGACGCCGTTGCCGGTGAACAGCAGCCACAGCGGCCGCCGTTCGCCGCCCACCTCCACCTCCAGCGGATGCCGGTCCGCGCGCAGCACCCGCAGCGCGCCGAGCAGCCCGGCGGGCCAGCCGCCGATCCGGTGCGACCAGGAGTCCCGGGCGCGTACCAGCTCCGGGTAGACGCCGAGACTCAGCGTGTTCAGGAACAGGCCCTCGGTGCCGTCGGTGACGAACCGGCCCACGTCCACCCGGACCGCCTCGCCCCCCCGCACCGCGCGGGCCAGATCGCGCTCGTCCTCCACGCCCAGGTCATGGGCGAAGTGGTTCAGGGTGCCGCCCGGCAGCACCGCCAGCGGCAGCCCGTGGCGCAGGGCCACCGCGGCGGCCGCGTTCACCGTGCCGTCGCCGCCGCACACCCCGAGCACCCGCGCCCGCGCGGCCGCCTTCGCGAGCGCGTCCCCGGTCTCCTCGGGCGCGCACTCGACGATCTCCGCGCGCGGCAGCGCCGCCCGCAGCCCGCGCACCCGGTCCGCGGTGCCCGAGCCCTGGTTGGCGACCACCACCAGGCCCTCGCCCTCCGGCAGCGCCGGTGCCCCGGCGCGCGGCCGGGCCCCGGGCACCGTCGCCGTGCGGGCCGGCACGAGGCGTCGTACCAGGAAGGCGGCGCCCGCGCCCAGGGCCGCACCGGCCAGCACGTCGCTCGGGAAGTGCACGCCGATGTAGACACGGGAGGCGGCGACCGAGAAGGCCAGCGGCGCGACGACCGCGCCCCACGCGGGGGACTCCAGCGCCACGCCGGTGGCGAAGGCCGCCGCCGAGGCCGCGTGCCCGGAGGGGAAGGACGTGGTGACCGGCTGCCGCCGCAGCCGCCGTCCCAGCGGCACGGGGTCGAGCAGTGGCCGGGCCCGGCGCACCGAGCGCTTGCCCAGCGTGTTGACGGTCGCGGAGGCCATGGCGAGCGAGGCCAGGCCCCGTACGGCGGCCCGCCGGGCCCGGGGCGTCCGGCTCGCGGCCAGCGCGGCGGCCACGGCGGCCCACAGCACCCCGTGGTTGGCGCTGCGGCTCAGCCGGGGCAGCACGTGCTCGGCTCCCGGCCAGCGCCATCGGGCGGCCCGCTCGAAGAGGCCGGAGTCGGCGGCGAGCAGCCGTTCGTACAGGGGGTGCGGGAGGGCGGTCGGGACGGTGAGGTCCACGTCCGGAGTCACGGTCTGGTCCATAGGGGTGCGGTTACCCTGAAGTGCCCGTTTCCTGTCCCCCCGTGTCCCGCGCCGCGCGGACGCCGCAAGGAGATCGCCCGGATGCGCCTGCTCCTGATCCGCCACGGCCAGACCCCGTCCAACGTGCGCCACCTGCTGGACACCGCCGTACCGGGGCCCGGGCTCACCCCGCTCGGCGAGGCGCAGGCCGCCGCGCTGCCCAGGGCGCTGGCCGGGGAGGACATCAGCGCCCTGTACGCCTCCCCGCTGATCCGCACCCAGCTCACCGCGGCACCCCTGGCCCTGGAGCGGGGACTGCGGGTGACCGTCCGCGACGGCATCCGCGAGCTGTCCGCGGGCCACCTGGAGATGCTGCCCGGCGACGCCCCCGAGGCGGAGGCCTACATGCGCACCGTCTTCGCCTGGTCGGCCGGGCGGACCGCGCTGCGCGTCCCCGGCGGCGAGAGCGGCGAGGAGGCCCTCGCGCGCTACGACGCCGTGATCGAGGAGGCGCACCTCAGCGGCGCCGGTACCGTCGCCCTGGTCAGCCACGGCGCCGCGATCCGGATGTGGACCGCCGCCCGGGCCGTCAACATCGACGTCTCCTTCGCGGCCGCCCGCCCGCTGGCCAACACGGGCGTGATCACCCTGGAGGGCACGCCTGCGGCCGGCTGGCGGGCCCTGAGCTGGGAGGCGCACGTCATCGAGCCGCCGGGAACGCCCGGTCCGACGGGGGAGCCGCTGGACACCACCGGGTGAACCCGAGCGGCCACCGGGCGCGGCCCGTCCGGTTAACGGTTTGCCCCCGGCCGCCTCCCGCCCGGAGAATGCCTCCTCATGGGACATCTGGAAGCCGCGCACCTTGAGTACCACCTCCCCGACGGGAGGACGCTGCTCGGCGATGTCTCCTTCCGGGTCGGCGAGGGCGCGGCCGTCGCGTTGGTCGGCCCGAACGGCGCGGGCAAGACGACCCTGCTGCGGCTGATCTCCGGCGAGCTGAAGCCGCACGGCGGCTCGGTCACCGTGAGCGGCGGCCTCGGCGTGATGCGCCAGTTCGTCGGCTCCGTACGGGACGAGACGACCGTACGGGACCTGCTGGTCTCCGTCGCCACGCCCCGGATCCGCGAGGCGGCCAGGGCGGTGGACGAGGCCGAGCACGCCGTGATGACGGTGGACGACGAGGCCGCCCAGCTCGCCTACGCGCAGGCGCTGTCCGACTGGGCCGAGGTGCGCGGCTACGAGGCCGAGACCCTGTGGGACATGTGCACCACCGCCGCGCTCGGGATGCCGTACGAGCGGGCGCAGTGGCGCCAGGTGCGCACGCTGTCCGGCGGCGAGCAGAAGCGCCTGGTGCTGGAGGCGCTGCTGCGCGGCACCGACGAGGTGCTCCTGCTGGACGAACCGGACAACTACCTGGACGTGCCCGGCAAGCGGTGGCTGGAGCAGCAGCTCAAGGAGACCCGCAAGACGGTGCTGTTCGTCTCCCACGACCGTGAACTCCTCGCCCGCGCCGCCGAGAAGATCGTCTCCGTCGAGCCGGGACCGGCCGGCGCGGACGCCTGGGTGCACGGCGGCGGCTTCGACACGTACCACGAGGCCCGCCGTGAACGCTTCGCCCGCTTCGAGGAGTTGCGCCGCCGCTGGGACGAGAAGCACGCGCAGCTGAAGAAGCTCGTCCTGAATCTTCGTCAGGCCGCCGCCGTCAGCCATGAGATGGCCTCGCGGTACGCCGCCGCGCAGACCCGGCTGCGCAAGTTCGAGGAGGCCGGGCCGCCCCCGGAGCCGCCGCGCGAGCAGGACATCACCATGCGCCTCAAGGGCGGCCGCACCGGAGTCAGGGCCGTCACCATCGCGGGACTCGAACTGACCGGCCTGATGAAGCCGTTCGACCTGGAGGTGTTCTACGGCGAACGGGTCGCCGTCCTCGGCTCCAACGGCTCCGGCAAGTCGCACTTCCTGCGCCTGCTGGCCGGCGAGGACGTCGCGCACACCGGCCGGTGGAAGCTCGGCGCCCGCGTCGTACCCGGCCACTTCGCGCAGACCCACGCGCACCCCGAACTCCAGGGCCGCACCCTGCTGGACATCCTGTGGAAGGAGCACGCGCAGGACCGGGGCCCGGCCATGTCCCGGCTGCGCCGCTACGAGCTGACCCAGCAGGCCGAGCAGACCTTCGAGCGCCTCTCCGGCGGCCAGCAGGCCCGCTTCCAGATCCTGCTGCTCGAACTCCAGGGCGTCACCGCCCTGTTGCTCGACGAGCCGACCGACAACCTCGACCTGGAATCCGCCGAAGCCCTCCAGGAGGGTCTGGAATCCTTCGACGGTACGGTCCTCGCCGTCACCCACGACCGCTGGTTCGCCCGCTCCTTCGACCGCTACCTGGTCTTCGGCACCGACGGCCACGTCCGCGAGACCCCGGAACCGGTCTGGGACGAGCGCCGTGTGGAGCGGGCGCGGTAAGGAGCGTCGGCCGGCGCCGGTCAGGCCTGTCGGCGGAGGTCCAGCATGCAGAAGACCTTGTCGTAGCGGCGGTCGCCGACGGCGACGAAGTCGGGGAGCCGGCCGTATTCGGTGAAGCCCAACGACCGGTAGAGGTGCAGGGCGGCGGCGTTGTCGCCGCGCGCGTCGAGGGTGAGGACCTCGATGCCGCTCTCCCGGGCGTCGGCGATCAGGGCGGCGGCCAGCGCCCGGCCGACGCCACGGCCGTGGACGGCGGCAGCCACCGCGATCTTCTCCAGATCGGCGTGCGGCCGGTGGGTCGGCCGGGTGTGGCGGAGCCAGTACCCCCACCCGACCGGTTCACGGCCCAGACAGGCGGCACGCAGGGCCCCGTCCCCGGCCCGCACCGCGGCGACCACATGGCCGACGAGTTCCGCCACCTCGTCCCGCGAGGGCGGCTCGACCCAGCCCAGCGCGGCACCTGCGGCCACCAGCTCCGCCAGGATCCGATGGGCCGAGTCCACGAACCGGCCCTCCAGCTCCGGATCGGCACTCAGGTCCCGGGCGTCGAGGACGGCGAGCCCGGTGGGCGCTCCGCGGGTCATGGCCGGCTTCATGAACGGCAGCCTAGCCACCCCACGGCCCGGCCGTACCCCGTGCCGCTAGCCTTTGGCGGGCCCGCCCCCGTCGCACCGGAGCTGGGCGTCGATCTGCGCGTCGGTCCTCGGGCCGTCGTGCGTCCAGTACCGGTCCGCCGGGACACGCGCGGCCCGGACCTCGCGGAGGTCGAACACGTCGTCGGCGCCGCCGTCGCGGTCCGCGTAGGCGACGGAGACGTCGAGGGTCGCCGGCAGGGTCCTGGGCCGCGCCCCCGGGCCCGCCGCCAGGAAGTCGCCCGCCTGCCAGAGCGTCACCGCGCCGCGTTCCCCCTCGGGGGTTCTCGGCCGGCGGGCCCGCCAGAGCAGTTTCTCGGCGTCGCTGTCGTACACCTCGACCGTCCCCACCCTGTCCGCGGGGCAGACGGGGGCCTTGACGGAGACGCGGGTGCCGTCGATCCGGATGCCGATGAGGAGGGACGTCTCCGGGTCGGACATGACGCGGACGGTGTACACACCCACGCCGATCGCGGCGAGGAAGGCCAGGCCGAACACCGAGCCCACCAGCATGAAAGGCCACACCGGTCGTGGCGGCCGGTACTGCGTCAACTCGTTCCCCCCCCGTTGTTCCGCGTTGTTCCGTGTTGTTCCGGGTTGCTCCGCCGCGGCGGGCGGCCGTGTCGGTCGGCCGAGTATGACGCGTATGCGGAGGCCCGGGAACCGGGATGTTCGTACAGTGGAGCCAGGAACGTGAGCTCCATGGATTCCTGCCGGAAACCGCTCGGGGGCAGTGCATGCCGGGCGGGTACCCGGACCCCATGAACGGACAAGACGAGCGGGGCACCACCATGACCGGAGTCGACCCCAGCCGACTGGACGACCAGCAGCTCATGAAGGAGCTGGAGACGATCCACCGCACGCGCCACGACGCCCTCCTGTACGGCTCCAACGACGCGCTGCGGGCCCACAACGAGCGCATGGCGCAGCTGGAGGGCGAGTATCTGCGCCGCAATCCGCGCCGCGTGGTCAGCGCGGGCCGCACCCGCGAGGGCGCCCGCGAGCGCCACCCCGGCGAGGCGGTGGCCCCGGGGCGGTCGGGCACCTGAGGTTCCGGGGCCGGCGCTCACGGGCCGGCCCCTTCCGCGCGGTGGCCTCAGCCGGCCTCCCCCGCGAACACATGCAGGAACGCGTCGCAGAACGCCTTCAGATCGCCCGGCTTACGGCTGGTCACCAGCTGGTTGGACCCGTGGTCGCAGATCTTGACCCGCTCGTCCACCCAGGTGCCGCCCGCGTTGCGGATGTCCGTCCTCAGGCTCGGCCAGGAGGTCAGCACCCGGCCGCGGACGACATCCGCCTCCACCAGCGTCCATGGCGCGTGGCAGATCGCGGCGACCGGGCGCCCCCGGTCGAAGAAGTCCTTCACGAACGCCACGGCCTTCTCGTCCATCCGAAGGAAGTCCGGGTTCGCCACCCCGCCGGGCAGCACCAGCCCCCCGAACGACCCGGCGTCCGCCTCACCGACCACCTCGTCCACATCGAAGGTGTCCGCCTTGTCGAGATGGTTGAACCCCTGAACCTTCCCGGCTTCGGTCGAGACCAGCACCGGCTCGTGTCCGGCGTCCGAGGCGGCCTTCCACGGCTCGGTCAGCTCCACCTGCTCGACGCCCTCGGGCGCCACCAGAAACGCGATACGCATGATCCTCGTACTCCTTTCCCGCGCCACGCGCGGCCTCGAACGGCCCGCACGCGCCGTTTCCCTGCCCTGTCCGCGCGCCGGCGGCGCGCCGGCAGCCCCTCGCCCCACGGCAGCGGCACGCGCGCGCCGACCGCGAGGCCGGCGGCCGCCCGACAGCCCGCCGTACCCCGCCGCGCGGCCGGCAGCGGCGGGGCGCACCTCGTAGCGCAGGGCAGCGCGACGGCACGCCGACCTCGGTCGTCGTCAGCGCGTGGATCAGGGACTCCCTGGTACGTCGACGGTGGCGCCCCGCGCGATCCGCGCGGCCTGGCCCCGGCTCAGCCGCCGCCCGTCAGCGCCTCGGCCAGCTGCTGCACATTGCGGAACCGCTCGCCGCGCGGCAGCTCCGTCACCGCCTCCACCAGCGGGTCGGGCGCGTTGGCCCGGCGCATCGCCGCGGCGAGCTCGCCCGCCCGGGCCGGGAAGGCGCCGCGCCCCAGGCTGCGGGCCAGCTCCAGCCGCACCCGTTCCAGGGAAGCCGGGGAGCCCAGGCCGCCCACCGGGCCGCCGGTCACCTCCGGGTCGTCGTCGGCGGCGGGCTCGGGGTCGTACCACTCGTCGACCCGGGTCGGATGCCCGGACCTGAGCAGCCCCTTCAGCTCGTGCTTCATCTCATCGTCCCGGTGCACGTTCAGCCGGTCACTGCCTCGCTGCATGTCTCTCTCCAGGGGTCGAGCGTCCGCACCCGCGTACCCGGTACGGCCTCACCGACACCGTCGCCTACCGCCTGCTCCGGCCCGGCAGGAACTCCTGGACCTTCGCCTTCAGCCCCTGCTTGACCATCGAGCCCCGGTCCGCGTCGCCCTTGAGGACGGCCGCGGCCGTGGCCTCCATCTGCTCCCAGGTGGCGTGCGGCGGGATCGGCGGTACGGCGGGGTCGGTCAGGAACTCGATCACACAGGGGCGGTCCGCCGCGACGGCCGCCCGCCAGCCCGCCTCGACGTCCTCGGGTTTCTCGACCCGGATGCCCTCCAGGCCCAGCGAGCGCGCGAAGTCCGCGTACCGCACGTCCGGGATCTCCTGCGAGGGCAGGAAGGACGGCGAACCCTCCATCGCCCGCATCTCCCAGGTCACCTGGTTCAGGTCCTGGTTGTTCCACACGGCGACGATCAGCCGCGGATCGCTCCAGCGGTCCCGGTACTTGGCCGCGGTGATCATCTCCGCGAGCCCGTTCATCTGCATCGCGCCATCGCCGACCAGTGCGAACACCGGCCGGTCCGGGTGCGCGAACTTCGCCCCGATCGCGTACGGCACGCCGGGACCCATCGTGGCGAGCGTCCCGGACAGCGAGCCGCGCATGCCGGGGCGCATGGTGATGTGCCGCGCGTACCAGTTGGCCACCGAACCGGAGTCGGACGTGAGGATCGCGTCGTCGGGGAGCAGCGGGTCCAGCGCCCGTGCCACGTACTCGGGGTTGATCGGGTCCGCCGCGAGCCCGGCCCGCCGCTCCATGGTCTCGTGCCAGCGCCGCACGTTCGCGGTCACCGTGTCGTACCACTCCCGGCCGCCCCGGTCGGTCTCCAGCAGGGGGATCAGCCGCTGGAGCGTCGCCCTCGCGTCGCCGACGAGGTTCACCTCGTACGGGTACCGCATCCCGATCATGTGCGGGTCGAGATCGATCTGCACGCCGCGCGCCTTGCCGAACTCCGGCATGAACTGGGTGTACGGGAACGAGGACCCGATGGTCAGCAGGGTGTCGCAGTCCCGCATCAGCTCGTACGACGGCCTGCTGCCCAGCAGCCCGATCGGCCCGGTGACGTACGGCAGCTCGTCGCTGAGCACGTCCTTGCCGAGCAGCGCCTTCGCGACACCCGCGCCGAGCAGCTCGGCGATCTCCCGCACCTCGGCGACCGCGCCCGCGGCGCCCTGCCCGACCAGGATCGCCGGCTTGTCGCCCGCGTTCAGGACGTCCGCGGCCCGGCGCAGCGCCTCGTCCGTCGGGGTCGTCGTCCACTCGCTCGTGCCCAGGCTCGACGGCACCGTCTTGAAGGCGTGCGTCGGTGGTGAGTAGTCCAGTTCCTGCACGTCACCGGGGATGATCACGGCGGTCGGACAGCGCCGCGCGTACGCCGTGCGGATCGCCCGGTCCAGCACGTTCGGCAGTTGCTCGGGCACCGTCACCGTCTCCACGAACTCCGAGGCGACGTCCTTGTACAGCGTGTGCAGGTCGACCTCCTGCTGGTAGGAGCCGCCCATCGCGCTGCGGTCGGTCTGGCCGACGATCGCCAGTACCGGCACATGGTCGAGCTTCGCGTCGTACAGGCCGTTCAGGAGGTGGATGGCGCCCGGCCCGGAGGTCGCCGCGCACACGCCGACGCGCCCGCTGAACTTCGCGTACCCGACCGCCTCGAACGCGGACATCTCCTCGTGCCGGGACTGGATGAACCGCGGCCGGTCCTCGGCGCGGCCCCAGGCGGCGAGCAGCCCGTTGATGCCGTCACCCGGATATCCGAACGCCTGTTCGACACCCCAGGCGCGCAGACGCTCCAGGATGTGGTCGGACACCTTCGTGCTCATGGAGGGACCTCCCCGGTGGGGTACGAAGCCGATGATCCGGTCAGCGTTGACCGAGTCTCCGACCACGAGGCCGGAAAACCTCCGGAGACGGCCCGGTGCCCCTGCGTCGGGACCCGCGCCGGGTCTCGTGGTGGGGGCGGGGGTGGGGGCGGGGGTGGGGGTGGGGGTGAGCTGGGGGCCGCGGGGGGTTTCGCGCGGGGTGCGGACAGAGGTCCGCGCCGGGGGCTCTGCCCGTCGCCACGTCACCCGGCTGGGCGTCCGCGTCCCGCGAATGGGGTCCGGCCGCGCGCGCCGGGGCGTGGGGCGGGCTGTGATGGCGGGGGAGGGAGGGGTACGACCCCGGGCGCCGGACGGCGTGGGTGCCGTACCGCCATCCAGCCGCTCGTACCACCGTCAGCCCGTCCGCCGTAGCTCCCGAGGAGCCCCTCACATGCGCCGCACCGCCCGCGCCCTGCCCGCCGCCCTCGTCGCCGGCGCCGCGCTCGCCCTGACCGGCCCCGCCGCCCTCGCCGCGGTGGCCACCCCCGGCGCGGGGTCCGCGACCTGCGCCCCCGTGACCGCCCCGCAGCCGAACGCCCCGGAGCCGCAGATGTCGGGCACCACCCGGCCGCCGGCAGCCGCGCCGGATCCGGGCGCGGGCGGCGACACCGAAGGCCGCGTGCCCGGCCCCACCTCGCGCGCGAGCGGCGGCACCGGCAAGTCCTGTGCGGACACCCGTACCTGCGCCGACGGCAAGTCCTGCGCCGACGGCCAGGGTTGCGCGGCCGGCAAGTCGTGCAGCGGGACCGGCACCCAGTGCCGGGCCGGGGAGAACTGCGCCGGTGATGACGCGCGGCAGTGCACCGGCGCCAAGAACGGGTCCTGCGCCGACGACGACCCCGCGTGCGACGGCGCCCGCTCCGGAGCCTGCGAGGACTCCGGCGACGACTCCTGCCGCGAGCCCCGCTACTCCGACGAGGGCGGGGGCGACGACCGCAACGGCGACACCGCCTGGAGCGGCGGTGACGACGAGGGGGACGACTGTGCCCCGGCCGGCTCCGGCACCCAGCACGGCGGCGTGGCGGCCGGCGCGGGCGGCACCTTCAACGACTCGGTCCCGGCCCTGGTCGCCGGCGGAGCGCTGATCGCCGCCGCGTGCGCGGGCGCCGGCTACCGGCTGCACGGCCGCGTCCGGAGCGGCGGAGGCGGCCGCCCGGCGGACGTGTGACCCGCACAACTCCCGGTCCACCCATGGACTTACGCCCAGCGGGTACACGGCATCCCGAGGAACCCACCCAACCCAACAGACCCACCCACCGGTCGCCGCACCTCCGGCACCGTCCGGCGCGGGGCAGCCCCGGGCGGCACACCAGGACGGCACGGCCGGGGGCCATCACGGACTGCGCGGAGGCGGACATGCGGCGGACGGACCCCGAGGGCCACGGCCCCGTCCGCTACGGCCCCCCGCTGCCCGGCGACGGCCTGCCGGTGCTCCCCGAACTGACCGCCGTGGTCGCCGCCGCCGCGGACCGCGCCGCCGCCCAGCCCGTCGGCGGCGCCCCCGCCCTGCTGGAGTCGGCCTGCGGTTACTGGACCCGCCGCGCCCTGCCCTGCGTCCCCGACCAGGTCGCCGCCGGACCCGGCGCCCCCGCGCTGCTCCTCGCCCTCACCGCCGCGCTCGCCGGGGACGGCGCCGACATCCTCGTCCCCCGCCCCTGCGCCGCCTGGTGGGCCCCCTACGCGCGGGTCCTCGGCCGGCCCGTGTTCCATGTGCCCACGCCCGCCGAGAGCGGCGGCGTCCCCGATCCCTACGCGCTGCTGGAGACCGTGCGCCGGGTGCGCGCCGAGGGCGGCGATCCCAAGCTGCTGGTGCTCTCCGTCGCCGACGACCCCACCGCCACCGTCGCCCCGCCCGAACTGCTGCACGAGACCGTCGAGGCCGCCACGGCCGAGGGACTGCACCTGGTCAGCGACGAGACCTGGCGCGACACTCTGCACGCCCCGCACGACACCGTCCTGCTCAGCCCCGCCGAGATGCGGCCCGAAAGCGTCACCGTCGTCACCGACCTGGCCGGCGCCCTGCTGCCGCCCGGCTGGCCGGCCGCCGTCGCCCGCTTCCCCGCCTCCGGCACCGGACAGCGCCTGCACGCACGGGTCCTGGACATCCTCACCGCGCTCGGCGCCCGCCTCGCCGCTCCCGTCGCCGCGGCCGCCTGCTACGCCCTCGACGAACCCCCGCCCGTCACCGAACGCCGCGAGGCCACCGCCCGGCTGCACGCCCGCCTGGCCGCCGCCGCGCACAGCGCCGTCACCGCCGCCGGCGCCCTCGCCCGCCCCCCGCAGGCCGGCCGCCACCTCTACGCCGACCTGAGCCCGCTGCGCGAGTCCCTCACCGTCCAAGGCGTCAGCGACTCGCAGGAGTTGGAGGACTTCCTCACCACCCGGCTCGGCATGCCCGCGCCCGGCGGCCACCGCTTCGGCGACGACCTGGCGGCGCTGCGCGTACGCCTCTCCACCGGGCCCCTGCTGGGCGGCACGGACGAGGAGCGCACGCAGTCCCTCGTTTCCCCCACACCCTGGGAACAGCCCTTTGTGCAAAGCTCGTTGGCCTCCTTGAGGTCGGTCTTCGACGATCTCCGCGACGACGCCCAGCGACGGGAGCCTCCTCGGTGACGCAACAGACGCATGAGCCCGGATCGACCCCGACGACCGACGACTCACTCACGGCTTCCACGACGGCGACGGCGACGGTGACGGTGACCGCGGAAACGGAAACGGAAACGGAAACGGAAACGGAGACGGCGCCGGAGACGGTGACGGCGGAGACGGAGACGGCCCCGGAGACGGACGCGGCCCGTGTGACCGCCGCCCCGCCGGTCCCCGCCCCGCCGGTCCCCGGCGCCCCCTCCTTCCCGCCGCTGGCCGAACCCCGCCCACTGGGCGAACGCCGGGTGTGGCCGCGCACCTTCCACGACCGGCTCACCGCGCCCCTGCCCGGCCTCAAGGCGCTGGCCCGCTTCGCCCGGGAGGGCGCGGTGCGCCCCGGCCCGGACGGCCTCGCCGACATCTCCCGGCTGCCGTACGAGCCCGCCCCGCTGCCCCGCGCCGACCCCCGCACCCTCGCCGTCACCTGGGCGGGACACGCCAGCTGGATCGTCCAGGTGGGCGGCCTGACCGTGCTCACCGACCCCGTCTGGTCGCGCCGCATCCTCGGCACCCCGGCCCGCATCACCCCCGTCGGCGTGCCCTGGGACCGGCTGCCCCGCATCGACGCGGTCGTCGTCAGCCACAACCACTACGACCACCTGGACGCCCCGACCCTGCGCCGACTCCCGCGCGACACCCCTGTGTTCGCACCCGCCGGGCTCGGCCGCTGGTTCCAGCGCCGCGAGTTCACCTGCGTCACCGAGCTGGACTGGTGGGAGGGGGCCGAACTCGCGGGCGTCCGCTTCGACTTCGTGCCCGCCCACCACTGGTCCAAGCGCACCCTGACCGATACCTGCCACAGCCTGTGGGGCGGCTGGGTCGTCACCGCGCCCGGAGGCCCGCGCCTCTACTTCGCCGGCGACACCGGCTACGGCCACTGGTTCTCCCGTATCGGCCGCCGCTACCCCGGCATCGACCTCGCCCTCATGCCCATCGGCGCCTACGACCCCCGCTGGTGGCTCAGCGACGTCCACTGCGACCCGGAGGAAGCCGTCCAGGCCACCCTCGACCTGGGCGCCCGTCGGATGGCCCCCATGCACTGGGCCACCTTCATCCTCTCGGCGGAACCGGTCCTCGAACCCCTGACCCGGGTGCGAACGGCCTGGGAAAAGGCGGGACTTGCCCAGGAAGACCTGTGGGACCTGCCGGTAGGCGCGTCGAGAGTCCTGGGCTGAAGCGCCCCTGCCGGGGGCTCGGGGAACCGCGCCTCGGGACCCCCGGCGCTACCGAACCCGCCGATGAAGACCAGGCACCGCACTGATCAAGACCGTCAGCACCACCGCCACCAGGACCCCCTCCCACGGCCGCGGGAACAACGAGCCCCCCACGATCCCGATCACCTGATACGTCGCCGCCCACGCCAGACACGCTGCCACGTTCCCCCGCGCGAACCGCCGCGCAGGCCATTCGGCCATCAGACACGCGAGCATCACGGGGATGCGACCGGCCGGCACCAGCCGGGAAAGGACGAGTACCGCGACCCCGTGCTCCGCCAACTTGCCCCGCGCCCGCGCGAGTCGCTCCTCCGGTGCCCGCGACCGTATCGCCTCCAGCCACCGCGACCCGTTCCGCGACCGCATCCCCCGCCGCCCCAGCCAATACAGCGCCGCGTCCCCGAGGAACGCGGCCAGCGACGCCGTGACGAACACCAACGCCAGCGCGAACGGCGCTGTCTGATGGAACGCCACGACCGCCGCCGAACTCACCAGCGCCCCCGTCGGCACCACCGGCACCAACGCGCCGATGAGCACCAGCAGGAACAACGACGGGTACCCGAGCGCCTGTTGAGTGGATTCCGGCGGCACGGCCGAGGTCGACGCGGCGGCCAGTACCGCGGCCGGGGGCAGCAAGCTCACCGGGCGACCTCCAGCCGGGCGCTCTGGCCGTGCCCCAGCTTGTGCACCGCCACGTCCGGGGCGAGCCTCGCGGCGAGTCGTACGAACTCGTCGCCCGGCGAGTGGAATTCGTGCGGCCGCACCGCGTCCAGGCCGATCGGCCAGTACGTCCCGTAGTGCACCGGCACCGCCGCCCGCGGCGCCAGCAGGCCGAGGGCCCGCGCCGCGCGCCCCGCGTCCAGGTGCCCCTCCCCGAGACACGGCCCCCAGCCGCCCACCGGCAGCAGCGCCACCTCCACCGGGCCCACCCACTCGGCCATGGTGTCGAACAGCCCGGTGTCCCCGGCGAAGTAGGTCCGCGCCTCGCCCTCGATCACGAAGCCCAGCGCGGGCGAGCGGTGCGGCCCCACCGGCAGCCGCCGCCCGTCGTGCCGTGCGGGCACCACCCGCACCAGCAGCTCGCCGACGCGTATCCCGTCCCCCGGGACGACCTCGGTGATGCGCAGGTGTCGCAGCCGGCGCACGCCGGGCACCCCCTGTGCTGCGCCCCGGGGCACAAACAGGCGTGTGCCCCGGTCGAGCGCCCCCAGTGACGGCAGATGCAGATGGTCGGCGTGCAGGTGGGAGACGAGCACCACATCCGCGCGCCGGGCCTCGTCCGGCGGGATGGCGCCCCGCCGGCGCCGCAGATGGGCGAGCCGACGAGCGAACAGCGGATCGGTGAGCACTCGTATGTTCGAATCCTCGATCGTGCAGGTGGCGTGACCCCACCAGGTGATCTCCACCGGCACCTTCTTCGCCTCCTTCACGCGCCTGTCCGAAGCCTACGGGCAGGAGTAGGGTCGGCGGCGAAAACCGGAGGTGAGGGGGACGCCATGGGACAGCCACGGGGCGCCTCCGGCGCGCGCACACCGGCACGGGTCATCGCCATCGCCAGTCTGACGCCCCTTGAGGAACTCGACGCCGAGCCCTTCCTCGTGGACAGCCGCACCCAGCACGCCATGTGCGCCCGCTGGGCCGCCGAACACGGCTATGTCGTCGCCAGGGAACTCCTCGTCGGCGGACTCCGCTTCGACCACCGCGCCCTGTGGGACGGCGTGCGCCCCGGCGTGGACGTGTTCGTCGCGCCCAGCCTGCGGGTGCTGCGCCGTGCCCTGTCGGACGTGGAGGAGTTCACCGCCGAGTGCGCGCGGCGCGGGGTACGGGTGGTCACGGTGGGGCGGGCGGAGCCGTCGTACGACGCGCAGATGAAGGCGCGCGTGCACCGACGGCTGTCCATGCCGACCGCCGGATACGACGGACGGTGATCTCTCGGTAACCCCTTCGGGTGATTCCCGCCCGGTATGACAGGGTGGGGGCGGCCCGGTCGCCCCAGCGCACCGGGACAGCGACCTCGCCGCGGGGTGGGGGGAGGGCCGGAACGGAGGAAGCGGCGGGCGTGCGGGGCGTACGGTGGCGGTGGATCGCCAGTCAGATCGGGCGCAGCGTCGCCGTATGGGCCGTCTCCACGCTCACCATGCTGGTCCTCGCGCTGCTCCTGCCCGACTTCCGGCTCCAGTCCGCCGACGGCGACAGCGCCACCCGGATCGCCCTCACCGCCGCCCTCGGCGCGGGCGCGTTCGGCATCCTGTCCGCGGTGGTGTGGCCGCTGCTCGTCCGGCTGCTGCTGCTCGTCCCCGCCCTGGTCCTCGGCCTGCTGGTCTTCTTCCTCAACGGCTCCCTGCTGCTGCTCGCCCTGGACCTCAACCCGTCCGGCCGGGGCGCGGTCGCGCCGGAGACGGCCGTCATCGTGGCCGCGGTCATGTCCGCCGTGGCCTCGGCCACGGGCGGGGCGCTCGCCGTGCGCGACGACGAGGCCTACCGGCGCCGGCTGCACCGCCTCGCCGCCCGCCGCCGCAGGACCGATCCGCCCTGTCCGTCCACCCCCGGGGTGCTGTTCCTCCAACTCGACGGCGTCGGCCACGACGTGCTGACCGAGGCCGTGGCGAAGGGCCTGATGCCGACGGCCGCCCGCTGGCTGGCCGCGGGCGAGGGCGCGCACCCCGTGTCCGACGGCGCCCGCCCGACCCACCGCCTCACCCCCTGGCACACCGACTGGTCCAGCCAGACCGGCGCCAGCCAGCTCGGCATCCTGCACGGCAGCACCTACGACGTGCCCGCCTTCCGCTGGTACGAGAAGGACCGCGAGGAGGTGATGGTCTGCAACCGGCCGACGAGCGCCGCCGAACTCCAGCGCCGCGCCGTCGCGCACACCGGCGACGGCGGGCTGCTCACCGGGGACGGCGCGAGCCGCGGCAACCTCTTCAGCGGCGGCGCCGGGGAACAGGCCCTCGTGCTGTCCATAGCGGCCCGCCGCCGGGGCCGGGAGAACCGTTCCCGCGCCGGGTACTTCGCCTACTTCTCCGACCCGGCCAACGCCGTCCGCACCGCCCTGTCCTTCACCGCCGAGGTCGCCCGCGAGATCGGCGAGTCCACCCGCGCCCGGATCCGAGGACAGCGCCCCCGCGTCTCCCGCGGCGGCCTCTACCCGCTGGTCCGCGCCTTCGCCACCGTCGTGGAACGGGACGTCGTCGTCGCCGCGGTGATGGGCGACATGCTCGCCGGCCGCTCCGCCGTCTACGCCGACCTGGTCGCCTACGACGAGGTCGCCCACCACTCCGGGCCGCACAGCCGCGACGCCGCGAAGGTGCTCCAGCGCCTCGACCGCTGCCTCGCCCTGCTCGCCCGGGTCGCCGACCACGCCCCGCGCCCGTACCGCATCGTGGTCCTCTCCGACCACGGCCAGAGCCCCGGCGAGACGTTCCGCGCCCGCTACGGCCTCACCCTCACCGACCTCGTGCGGGCCGGCTGCGGGCTGCCCGTGCCGCGCCGGGCCGAGCGCACGCGCAGCGGTACCGAGGCCCGGGCCGCCGTGCGGGCCGCGCTGCGCCGGCCCGTGGAGGAGGGCGAGCAGCACCGCACGGCCCGCCGCCGCGAACCCGTCGTGCTGGCCTCCGGCAATCTGGGTCTCGTCTCCTTCCCGGACGTGCACCACCGCATGACCAAGGAGGAGATCGACGTCCGCCACCCCGCCCTGCTCACCACCCTCGCCGACCACCCCGGCGTCGGCTTCCTGCTGGTGGCGAGCGAAGAGCACGACGGCCTGGTGCTCGGCCCGGGCGGCACGGGGATACCGCTGGCCGACCTCGACCGCGATCCGGGCCCGCTGGCCCGCTTCGGACCCGGCGCCGCCGACGCGGTCCGCCGCACCCACTCCTTCCCGCACACCGCCGACATCATGGTGAACTCCGCGTACGACCCGGCCGACGGCGAAGTGCTCGCCTTCGAGGAGCAGATCGGCTCGCACGGCGGGCTCGGCGGTGCCCAGTCCCGACCGTTCCTGCTGTCCCCGCTGGAGCTGTCCGCGCCCACCGCCGAGAGGGAGCGGCTGACCGGGGCCGAGCAGGTGCACCGGGTGCTGCGCCGCTGGCTCGGCGAGCTGTCCGGACCCGAGGTCCCGCTCGGCGCGGCCACGGCCGAGGAGGACGAGCGGGCGGCGTGACGACGCGTCCCACGGTCGCCGGCGAACCCCCGCCTCCACCGCCCGGATGTGATCGGATAGGGAACCCGGACACCCGGCAACGGGACCGCGTCCCCTCGCGAAAGGAACCATCGTGGCCACCACGCGCACCGCGCACACCGAATGGGAAGGCAACCTTCTTGAGGGCAAGGGCGTCGTCAGCTTCGACTCGTCCGGCATCGGGCAGCAGCCGGTGTCGTGGCCGTCGCGCGCCGAGCAGGCGAACGGCAGGACCAGCCCCGAGGAGCTGATCGCGGCCGCCCACTCCAGCTGCTTCTCCATGGCCCTCGCGCACGGCCTGGCCGGCGCCGGCAACCCGCCCACCAGGCTGGAGACCAAGGCCGACGTCACCTTCCAGCCCGGCACCGGCATCACCGGCATCCACCTCACCGTGCGCGGCGAGGTGCCCGGCCTGGACGCGCAGGGCTTCCAGGCGGCCGCCGAGGACGCCAAGAAGAACTGCCCGGTCAGCCAGGCCCTCACCGGTACGACCATCACCCTGACCGCCGAACTGGCCTGACCGCCGGGCCGGCCCGGACCCGGCCGGCCGACGCACCGGTGCCGCGCCCCGTCGGGAGCGCGGCACCCCGGCGTCGCGGGACCCGGCACCCTGGCGTCGCGGGACCCGGCACCCTGGCGTCGCGGGACCCGGCACCCTGGCGTCGCGGGACCCGGCACCCTGGCGTCGCGGGACCCGGCACCCTGGC